>NZ_CP151650.1:6385000-6711602 GCF_038397775.1 Pseudomonas sp. RC10 | reverse complement strand
GAGGAAAAGGGGATCGCTTGCAAAATGGGCGGGCATTTTAACAGGGTCGAAGGATTGTGCAGCGACCGTCTGACACTGTGATGCGTCACGCTATCTATATTTCGCCGTTTTGTTACATTTGCGCAGCACGCGGTGAATCTACGCGTTTGACGCCCCTCGTTTGAATGGGCGCCGATGTCTTTTGTTTGTGTGGGGAGCTAGCTTGTCTACGCCTGTCGAACCCTTGCGTTTGCTGCTTCTGGCGGACACGCCGGAATGGCCAGCGATATTGCGCGAGTGCCTGGCCCCCTTGGGGGAAGCCGTTTTTCTCGACTGCGCGTCGAGCTGGGACGCTATTGGCCAGCCTGATGACCCCTCGCATTCTTTTATCCTCTTCACGACCGCCGCCTTGCAGCCTGCGGCCGGTCAGTGCAGTTGGCCGACGGTGCTGTTGCTCGATGTCGAACCTGATACTGACCCTGTGGGCGTCAGTGATTGGTTGATTCGTGAAGCCCTGAATACCCAAAGCCTGCGCCGCTGCCTGCGTCATGTGCGCGAACGGGGGCTGCTGGAAAACACCCTGCAACGCCTCGCTGAGCAAGACCCGCTGACCGGCATTGCCAACCGTCAGGGGTTTCAGACGTTGCTCGCGGCGCGCCTGGTGGAGTTCGACGGGCGAGGGCTGGCGCTGGGGCACCTTGACCTCGACAATTTCCGTCGAGCCAACGACGCGCTGGGCCATCAGGCCGGGGACCGCTTGATTCTGCAGGTCGTGGCGCGGATGAAGAGCCAGCTCGAAGCCTGTGATCAGCTTGCGCGGCTCGGCAGCGATGAATTCGCCCTCTTGATCGATACCCGCCGTGCGCCGGATCGCGCTGAATGGATGGCCGAGCGCATCACCGAAGCGCTGTCCGAGCCTTATTGGGTGGATGGCGAGAGCCTGCTGATCGGTTGCAGCCTCGGGATCGCCCATGCCCGCGCTGACGCCGGGGCGGATCCGCTGATGTGGCATGCGCACATCGCGATGCAGCAGGCCAAAGGCATTCAGGGCTGCACCTTCCACGTTTTTAACGAACGCATTAATCGCAACGCTCGCAGCCTCGCCGATCTGGAAAGCGAGCTGCGCCGGGCGTTGCGGCGTGACGAGCTGGAGCTGCATTACCAGCCGCGTCTGTGCCTGAATACCGGGAAAATCCTCGGTCTTGAAGCCCTCGTGCGTTGGCGCCATGCCGAGCGCGGGCTGTTGCCGCCAAGCGAATTCGTGCCGTTGGCCGAGCAGAGCGGGTTGATCGTGCCTCTGGGCTATTGGGTGATTTCCCGCGCGTTGCGGGACATGCAGACCCTGCGGGAAAAAGGCCTGCCGCCGCTGCACATGGCGATCAACCTGTCGTTCCGCCAGTTCCAGGACAATCAGCTGCTGCCGACCCTGGACCGCCTGATCAGTGATCGCGGCGTAGATGCGCAGTGGCTGGAGTTCGAACTGACTGAAACTGCGGTCATGCGCCGCAGCGATCTGGTCAAGCAGACCATGGATGCGCTGGGACGCTTGGGCGTGCGGTTCTCGCTGGACGACTTCGGCACCGGCTTTTCATCATTCGTGCACCTCAACAGCCTGCCGATCACGTTGCTCAAGATCGACAAGAGCTTCGTGGGCGAGATGGAACAGCGTGAGGAAAACCGCAAGCTGGTGCACGCCATGATCAACCTGGCGCACAACTTGAGTCTGGAAGTGGTGGCGGAGGGGGTCGAGACGCCGGAGCAATTGGCGTTGCTGCGCAGCTTCGGTTGCGATCAGGCGCAGGGGTATCTCATCAGCCACCCGCTGGCGCTGCCGGAATTGCTGGCTTACCTGATGTTCGATCAAAAAGGGCGGGTGGCGCAGGGGCTGTGAAGTGGCCCGGTTCTGATCTGTAGGAGCGCGCTTGCCGACGGTGGCGGTTTCACGCTTCGTCTGTAGGAGTGAGCTTGCTCGCGATGGCGGTGTGTCAGGCACTGATAACGTGACAGACACGTCGCCATCGCGAGCAAGCTCACTCCTACAGAAGCCGGGGTGTGTCTCAGCCCATCACCACAACGCCCGTCGCTTCTTTACGCAGCAGCTTGGCGACCTTGTGTTCGAAGGCGTAGGTCAGTGCGACCGCCGAACACAGCAACCCGACCGCCAAGCCCCACCACACACCTTCAGCGCCTTGGCTGGCCAAGAAACCCAGCCCCCACGCCAGCGGCGCGCCGACGACCCAATAGCTGGCCAAACCGATGAGAAACGTCGTCTTGGCATCCTTGAAGCCCCGAATGGCGCCCATCGCGATAGTCTGGGTGCCGTCGAGAATCTCGAACCATGCGGCAATCGCCAACAGTTTCACCGCCAACTCGACGACGCTCTGGTATTTCGGATCGTTCAGGTCGACGAACAGCCCGATCACCACGTGCGGCGCCACCCAGAACAGAACCCCGAACGCCAGCATCAGCAGCCCTCCGAAGGTGATGCCCACGCGCCCAGCCGTACGCGCCTGCAGCAGATTGCCGCCGCCGTAATGCAGGCCGATGCGCATCGTCACCGCGTAGGAAATCCCGACGGGAATCATGAACGCCATCGACACCGACTGCAGCGCGATCTGGTGCGCCGCCATCTGCGTGCTGCCCATCGCGCCCATGCAGAAGGCTGCGAAGGTGAACAGTCCGACTTCCACCGCGTAGGTGCCGCCAATCGGCAGGCCCAGCCGCCACAACTCTTTGAGGCTGGCGCGCGACAGGCTCATCAGACCTACGTGTAAAGGGTACGCGGCGTACACCTTGTGGTAACGAATGTGCAGCCAGAGTGCCAGCGCCATGCTGTTGGTGACAATGGCGGTGACCAGCCCGATCCCCATCAACCCCCAATGCGGCAACCCGAACAGGCCGTGAATAAAGGCGTAGTTGAGGCCGAAGTTGGCCGCGACCCCGACCAGGCTCACCACCATCACCGGCGTCGCGCGGCCCAACGCGCTGGTGAACCCGCGCAACGCCATGAAACTCAGCAGGCCCGGCAGCGCCAGCGGCAAGGTCAACAGGAATTGGCTGGCCATGTGAACGTTGGCTTCGGCCTGGCCGAAGTGCAGCAGAATCGGCGTCAGGTTCCAGAGAATCAGCGCGGCGACCAGCGCCATGCCCCATGCGAGCCAGAGGCCTGCTTGAGTCAGCCGCGTCGCGCCGAGGTCATCATTGGCGCCTTTGCGAATCGATACCAGCGTGCCCACCGCGGCCATCACGCCCACGCAGAAAAATGAAACGAAGTTATAGCTCGCCGCCCCCAGCCCACCGCCCGCGAGAGACTCCGGGCCGAGCTTGCCCATCATCACCGTGTCGGTGAAGACCATCAGCATGTGCGCCATCTGCGACGCGATCAACGGCCCGGCCACGCGCAGGATGATCCACAATTCTTTGAAGGCGTTCTGTTGCATGTTCGCGGCGCTCGGGAGGGGTGAGGCATTGATGAGCAGGCCATTGTCGTGATTCGAGGTGTAATGCACAAAGGGATAAATCCGATCATTGGCATGAGTAAAACTCATCCTGAGAATTTTGCAGTACAGTGCCGAGATCGCTATCACGCCAAGAGGAATGCGCCCGATGCCTCGTAGTCTTCCGCCTTTGTATGCGCTCCGTGCATTTGAAGCTGCCGCGCGGCACAGCTCATTTACCCGCGCCGCCGAAGAACTGTCGATCACACAAAGCGCGGTCAGTCGGCACATTCACACCCTTGAGCAGCACTTTGCCTGCCGATTGTTTCGTCGCAACGGACGCAATCTGCAATTGACCGAGGCGGCTCGGGAGCTGTTGCCGGGGGTTCGTGAAGGGTTCTCGGCGCTGGAGCGGGCGTGCAGTGCGCTGATGGCTGAAGAGGGTATTTTGCGCATGAAAGCACCCTCGACGCTGACCATGCGCTGGTTGCTGGCGCGGCTCAGCCGGTTTCGTCATTTGCAGGTGGGCAATGAGGTGCAACTGACGAGCGCGTGGATGGACATCGATAACGTCGATTTCGCTCAGGAGCCCTTTGACTGCGCGGTGTTGCTGAGTCGTGGGCATTTTCCCCCGGACTGGGAGGCGACCTATCTTTTTCCGGAACTGTTGATTCCGGTGGGATCGCCCAGCCTGCTTGATGACGCGCCTTGGGATGTTGCGCGACTGGCCAGCGCTGAATTGCTGCATCCCACGCCGGATCGCCGGGATTGGCGCAGTTGGCTTGAGCGCATGGGTTTGTCGGATCAGGTCTCGCTCAAGGGGGGACAGGTGTTCGACACCCTGGAATTGGGGATGATCGCGGCGGCGCGGGGATATGGGGTGTCGATGGGCGACCTGCTGATGGTGGCCGAAGACGTCCTCCAGGGCCGGCTCAGTCTTCCGTGGCGTACGGCGGTGGTCAGCGGCGAGAACTATTACCTCGTCTGGCCCAAGACCCGCCCGGGGGGAGAGCGGTTGCGCAGACTCAGCGATTTCCTGCAGGGCGAGGTGCAGGCGATGGAATTGCCGGATGTGACGATATTGGAGTGAGCATGCCTCGACAGCGAGGCTCACTTTCCCTGTCGGCCACCGGTTCTTCTGTGGGAGCGAATTCATTCGCGAAAAATAGTCCAGCCGCTAGAGGAGTGTTGGTTGTGCCGCCGCATCGCGAATGAATTCGCTCCCACAGGTTATGTGTCATGCCGAATCGCCTTCCGTCCTAAGACCCCGTGTAGGACTCAAGTATTTTCGGTGTCAGCCGAAGGTGTTATTACAGAGCCGACAACAATCGATCGGCCTATCGATACCCTCTATTAGAAATCAGCCCGAACGGTACACCTGAGGTCAGGACGATCCGGTCGTTTGGCAAGGAGTTTTCATGCCTCAACCCCGTGCCCGCATTGCCTCGCAGCTTGGCATCGCCTTGGCCGTCATCCTGGCGGTCGTCATCAGCGGCAGTACCCTGTTCGCCTTGCGTTCGCTGGATTCGGCGAACCTCGTTATCCGCGAAGAGCATATGGGCAGCGAAGCGCGGTTGTTGGCCGATCAGCTCAATACGTTCCACAGCACTTTGCGTGACAGCACTCAACGTTTGAGCGGGCTGTTCGAGAAGCGCTTCAGTGGCGGCCTGACGTTGCAGCCCGAGCAACAAATCACCGTTGCCGGGGTACAAACGCCTGCGCTCCTGCTCAATGGCAATCCGCTGAACAATGACTTCGCCGAAGTCGACGACTTCAAGAAAATGACGGCAGGCGTCGCGACAGTCTTCGTGCGCAACGGCGACGACTTCATCCGGGTCAGCACCTCATTGAACAAGCAGGACGGTTCCCGCGCCATCGGCACCGTACTGGATCACAAACACCCGGCGTACGAAAAATTGCTCGCTGGGCAGAGTTACGTGGGTCGCGCGCTGTTGTTTGACCGGCTGTACATGACCCAATACACCCCTGTGCGGGACGCGGGCGGCAAGGTCATCGCCGTGCTGTTTGTGGGCTTCGATTACACCGACGCGCAGAAGTCGCAGTTCGACAACCTCAAAAGCTTCCGCATCGGCTCGACCGGCTCGTTGGCCCTGCTCGACGAACAGAACAAATGGCTGGTGCCGCCAGCGGGCGTGAAGGATCTGGATCAGGCGAGCAAAACCTTGGCCGAATTCGTCAAAACCCCTAACAAAGGCCGTTTCTGGCAAGACGCAGGGGATGATTTCTACACGGTCGCTGAACCGTTCTCCGGTGGACCATGGATCGTGCTCGCCACCATGCCTAAAGCGGAAATCAGCGCCGTGACCTGGAGCGTCGGCACCCAACTCGCCATCGGTAGCCTGTTGGCGATGCTGATCGCAGTCGGCTCGGCGATCTGGCTGTTGCGCAGCAAATTGCAGCCGCTGTCGGACCTTGTGAATCAGGCCGAAGCCCTCGGCGCCGGCGACCTGAGCGTGCGCCTGAACGTGACGCGCCACGACGAAATCGGCCAGTTGGCCAACAGCTTCAACCAGATGGGCCAGGCGCTGGAAACCATGGTGTCGCATATTCGTATCGCGGCTCAGGAAGTCAGCGGGCGGGCGCAGGCGTTGTCTGGCCTGTCGGGCGGCGCGTACGAAGGCATGGAGCAACAGTCCGGTGAGATCACCAGCATGGCCGGCGCCGTCGAAGAGTTCAGCGCCACGGCCCTGACCATCGCCGACAACATGGGCAACACCGAGCGTCTGGCCCAGGGCAACGCCCAGCAAACTCGCATTGGTCGCGCATCGATGGAAGAAGCGTCGGCGTCCCTTGAGCAGATCGCCGGTTCGCTGGGTAGCACCGCCGCCGTGATCGACACCCTCGGTCAGCGTTCGCAGGAAATCGGCGGCATCGTCAGCGTCATCACCTCCATCGCGGAGCAGACCAACCTGCTTGCCCTCAACGCCGCCATTGAGGCTGCGCGGGCAGGGGAGCAGGGGCGCGGATTCGCTGTGGTCGCTGATGAAGTGCGTAATCTCGCCTCGCGCACCCGTCAGGCCACCGACGAAATCTCCGGCATGATCGCCAGCATCCAGCAGGAAACCGGCAACGCCATCAGCACCATGGAGCAGGGCAACACGCTGATGCAGGAAGGCCTGTCGCGTAACGCCAAAGTGGCCGCCGCACTGGCCCATATTGACGAGCAAAGCCGCTCGGCGGGCGAGCAATTCGCGTCGATCACCACCGCGACCCAAGAGCAAAGCAACACCGCGACGCTACTCAGTGCCAACTTGCAAAGCATTGCACTGGCCAACAGCGAACAGCGCGAAGTGGTGTCGAACCTGGCGGTGACGGCGCAAGAGTTGAACGCGCTGGCGGCGGACCTGCGCAAGGAAGTGGACCGCTTCAGGTAAAGGAAAACCTAGCTGCCCATGACATTTTGCAGGCGGATAGCGAGTTCGATGGCGAAGCGTCGTTCCGGCGTTTCAACATCGATGTCGAACAGTTCCTGAATGCGCGTCAGCCGATAACGCAGCGTGGTGACATGCACCCCCATCGCATCCGCGCAGGCCTGGCTGCGGCAACAGACTTGCAGGTAGGTCGAGAGGGTTTCGAGGTACGGCGTGCCGTGCTGTTTGTCGTGAGCGATCATGGCCCCCACGCTGTCGGCGACATAAGCGCGAATGTCTTCGCCGCCGACCGCTGCGATCAGCATCGGCATCGGCCCGAAATCCTGGCCTGAGAGGGGCCCGGTTCGTCCGAACGAGCGGGCAATGTCGATCATCCGGCGGCAACGCTCCCACGCCACGGGATAATCGTTCAGTGTCGTGCAGCAGCTGCTGGCCAGCACGATGGGTTCGACGGACAGGTAATGCATCAGGTCGTCAGTGATGCGGCGCATGACCTTGGTGATTCTCTCGGCGCCTTTTTCCCCTTCGAACGGCACAAGACACACCAGCCCCTTATCGATGGCGATCACCGTCGCGTCCATCCCGGCGCGTTGCAGGATGCGCGATGCGTTGTGATGGAAGTGGCTGGGCGCGGTGGCGTGCTTTTTCGCCCCGTCGGAAAAGTCCACGACGATCATCTGTTGCGGCGCGTTGAGATGAATGTCCAGCCGCTGCGCCCGTTGCAGCACGTCGTTGGCGTCCCGCCAGCGGCGCTCGATGACCTCGAAAAACAGCTCGGTCTGGGTGCGGGTTTCGAAGCGGAAGCGAATGACGCTGCGCATCATCTGCACGCTCAGGGCGAACTTGGCGCTTTCCAGCATCAGTTGGTCCAGCTCGCTCAGCGACGGCGCAACGGCAAACAGCACCAGTGCGCCCACCAGTTCGTGATCGACCGTCAATGGCTCGATCTGCGCCTTGAAGGTGAAATGCCGCGTGCCGTCGTCGAGGAACAGATTGACTGGCGTGCGCACTGAGCTGTTCAAGGTGTCGCGACAGGTTTTCGAAATCTGCGAACTGAGCACCCCTGCCACGGCGTTCTGCCAGCTGGCGTCGTCGAACATCAGTGTGTCCGGCGAGCGTCCCGCGATGACCTGGTTCGCCGCGAAATCCACCGCCACCAACGGGCTGGGCAACAGGCTGCCGACCATGAGCGATAGCGATGACACCGAGCCTTCCGCCAACACGTGTTCGAGCAGCGTAGTGTGCACGCGTAACGCTTGCTGCAAGCGTTCGGCGGCCAGGCGTTGCGCTTCCAACTGGTGCTCGCGCTCAACGGCAATGGCGCCCAGGTGAATGATCATTCCGAGGAAGGCCAGGTCTTCATCGCCGACTTCTTTGATGTGGCGCGACACCACGCTCAACACCATGGGGCGCCCTTCGAAATCCCGGCAGCTCATCGGCATGACCAGCACCGTGCGGTAATCGCGCTCGTAGGATTCCATGCGATAGCCCGAGTACTCGCTTTCGCGGACGTCGCGGATGTAGATCGGCTCGTTGCGTTGCAGGGCGATCACGGCGGGGCTCGACGCCAATTCCCAGCGGTCGCTGAGCGGGCGCTGCAACAGCGTCGGGTCGTGACGGGCGACGACGTACGCGTAGCCTTGGCTCATGTCGATGGACATGATCGACCCCAGCGTCCAGTCGGTGTGCTGGCAGCTGACCCGCACCAATTGGCGCAAGGTCAAGTCCAGATCGCCACCGGAGTTGATCTGGCTGGCGACATCACGCAATGACAGCAACTGCATCGTTCTATTCACGTCCGTCACCTTGCCTGGCCGGTGGGGTTTAAAACTAGCGTGGCCGATGACGCCAATACTTGCATCATTCCAGAGTAATGTTCTCGCTTTTTATCCGTCGAAACGCTGGAAGACGCACCCCATTACGCTCCCTAACCTGATGTCCATGCCCTCCACCGCGCTGTCCACGCAGCGCACGATTCATTTAACGAGAGAGTGACGATCATCATGGATACAGGCGTAAGAAAATATTCCACGTTCATTGAGGAAACGTTCATCGAAGGCGGCAAGGAGGCCGATCGCCCCATCACCATGGTCGTCGTCGCGGCGGTTTTGAAAAACCCGTGGGCAGGCCGCGGATTCGTCGAAGACTTGCGCCCTGAGATCCTGCGCCTGGCCCCAACGCTTGGGCAGGAGCTGACGCGACGTCTGGTGGCGCTGATGCCGCCGGACAAGGTGGAAGCCTACGGCAAGGCCGCGTGTGTCGGCGTCAATGGCGAGATCGAACACGCGTCCGGCCTGATCCACACCCTGCGGTTTGGCAACATGTTCCGCGAAGCGGTGGATGGCACGGCCTACCTGAGCTTCACCAACGTGCGCAACGGGCCGGGCGCGCTGATTGCCCTGCCGATGGTGCACAAAAGCACCACCGGCAAGCGTTCCCACTTTCTCACCGCCAACTTCCAGATTGCCGATGCCCCCGGCCCGGATGAAGTGCTGATCGCCATTGGCGCCGCCGATGGTTCGCGTCCGCACCCCCGCATCGCGGACCGGTTTCAGGACATGGCTGAAATGGAAGCCGAGAAGCAACAGCGCTGACACCCGTGGGCCCTGCGCCCACCGACTTATCGCCTCTTCAAAGCAGCCCGGTCACGAATCGGGCTGCTTTTTTTTGCGTCGAAGATTCGCTGCAACAGGTGTGCTCTGAATACTCGGAAGGGCAGCAAAAAAAATCCCGACTTTGCTCTTTTTCGATGGAAGAACGCGAGCAATGGCAGGACTAGCCTTGCATCAAACCCGAGCAACAAAAAGGACAGAGTCAATGTCGAGCACGATGATCAGCGCCAACGATGCAGCAATCGATCCGGGTGCACTTCGCCAAGCGTTCGGCACTTTCGCCACCGGGGTGACGGTCATCACCACGCACGATGCCGACGGCCAGCCACGCGGAATGACGGCCAACTCGTTCACCTCGGTCTCACTCGATCCGCCGCTGTTGCTGGTCTGTGTCGGCAAATCGGCCCTGAGCTACACCGCCTTCGCGAGCGGCGACTGCTTTGCGGTCAATCTGCTGCACGAAGGTCAAACGGATGTTTCGGCCACCTTTGCCTCGAAATCGCCGGACAAATTCAAAACCGTCAATCATGACGTCGTGCACACCGGCGCGCCGATCCTGATGGACAGTCTGACCTGGTTCGATTGCTCGGTGGATCAGCGCGTCGACGCCGGTGATCACATTGTCCTGATCGGCCAGGTGCGTGCATTTGGCACCAGCCCGAAATCACCTCTGTGTTTCTGCCGTGGCAGCTACGCCAGCCTCAAGGAGCCGCTGCCGTCGAAATGGCTGGAGTCCCACGGCATGATCAGCGGCTACCTGATCGAAGCCGACGATTCGATTCTGCTCCGCGCCGATGGCAAGGGCGGGTGGAGCCTGCCGGTGTCGGGCCGAAGCCGCGGCAAAACCGAGCTGCCCGTGGATCAAGGCTCGCTCATGCTGGTGCCCGAATCCACGTTTCTCTATTCGGTGTTCGACGTCGATGACATCGACCCCGGTTACCTGATCTTCCGCGCCCAACTCGACACCGCAAGCTCCTCGCAAGCGTTGCCCGAGTCCCTGCGGTTCTTTCCGGTCGATCAGCTCCCCTACGACCTCATGCCCAGCAACGAAATGCGCTCCGTGATGCGCCGCTATGTGCGCGAGCGCAAAGATCAGCGTTTCAGCATTTACATGGGTTCGAGCGACGGCGGCCGGGTGGCAATGATCGACGGCGCCGCCCGGACCTGGGCCGACTTCTCCCGCGAACAACAACTGTGACAGCAGGAAGACTTATGAAAACGACGGTTAATTCACTGGAAGGCAATCGCCTGGACCTGTTCATTGACGGGCAGTACGTGGCGCCCAGCAAGGGACGCTATGTCGATAGCTTCGACCCCACCACCGGGCAGGCGTGGTACCAGTTTGCCGAAGCGGATGCGGATGATGTGGATCGCGCCGTTCAGGCGGCCCGTCGAGCGTTCGTCAATCCGGCCTGGCGGCGCATGACCCAGACGGATCGCGGCAAGCTGGTGCGTCGTCTGGCCGAGTTGGTGCTGGAAAACGCCGAGGAACTGGCCCTGCTCGAAACCCGAGACAACGGCAAGCTGATGCGCGAAATGCGTGCCCAGATGCGCGCCCTTCCTGACGCCTACACCTATTTCGCCGGCATGGCGGACAAGCTGCAAGGCGACACTATTCCCGTCAACAAGCTCGACCAGCTCAATTTCAACATTCGTGAACCGTTGGGCGTGATCGGCATGATCACCCCGTGGAACTCCCCGCTCATGCTGCTGACCGGCACCCTGGCGCCCAGCCTGGCCATCGGCAACACGGTCGTCATCAAGCCTTCCGAACATGCCACGGCATCAACGCTAGCGTTGGCGGAGCTGATCATGGAAGCCGGTTTCCCGGCAGGTGTGGTCAACGTGGTCAGTGGCGGCGGTGCGATCACCGGCGAAGCACTGACCCGGCACAAGGACATCGACAAATACGTGTTCACCGGCAGCACCGACACTGGTCGACGCATCGCAGGCAACGCGGCGAACAACCTCGCGCCGTGCCAGATGGAACTGGGCGGCAAATCCCCGCACGTGGTGTTCGCCGACGTGGACATCGAGAAAGCCGTGAACGGCGTCGTCTCGGGTGTGTTCGCCGCCGCTGGCCAGACCTGCGTGGCCGGGTCGCGCTGCTTCGTCGAAGCTAGTATTTACGACCAGTTCGTCGAAGCGCTGGTCGCCCGTACGCAACGCATCACCGTTGGCCATCCGATGGAAGACAACACCGACATCGGCCCGCTGGCCCTGCAAGCCCAATTGCAAAAGCTCCAGCACTACATCGCGTCCGGTTCCAGTCAGGGGGCACGGGTGGCCATCGGTGGCAAGCGCCCCGACACCTCGAATCTGTCCCAAGGCTGGTACTTCGAACCAACGGTCATGGCCAACGCCACCAACGACATGACGTTCATGCGCGACGAGCTGTTCGGGCCTGTGGTGGGCGTGGTGCCGTTCAACTCCGAAGAAGAAATGATCACCTTGGCCAATGACAGCGCTTACGGCCTGGCCTCGGGGGTCTGGACTCAGAACATTGATCGCGCCATGCGCTTCGCCAGTCGCATCGATGCCGGGACCGTCTGGATCAACACCTACCGCTCGGCGGCCTACATGTCGGCCAACGGCGGGTTCAAGGACAGCGGCTACGGGCGGCGTGGCGGGTTTGACGTCATGCGCGAATTCTCCCGCGCCAAAAACATCGTCATCGATTACTCAGGCGCGATGCAGGATCCGTTCGTGATCCGTCTGCGCTGATTCATTCCACGCGTCTGCCCAGGGGGAATACGCATGAAATTCGCTGTCTCGATCAGCATGGAACGCGCGTCGCCGAACGTGCCCATGCACACCGTTATCGCCAACGTGCTGGAACTGGCGCGCATGGCCGATGAAGGCGGTTTTGAAACGCTGTGGACGTCCGAGCACCACACGCTCGAATGCACCATCGCGCCCAACCCGTTTCAGACACTCGTGTGGCTAGGCCAACACACTCAACGCATTCGGCTGGGCACCGCGACGATTGCGGCCGCCTACTGGAATCCGATTCGTCTCGCCGCGGAAGCGGCGCTGTGCGACCACCTCACCAACGGGCGGCTCGAATTCGGCATCGCCCGTGGCTCGTATCAGTATGAGTTCGACCGCATGAACCCCGGCGTCGTCCAGCAGGAAGGCGTGGCGTACATGAAGGAGCTGGTGCCTGCCGTGCAAAAGCTCTGGCAGGGCGATTACGCACACGAGGGCCATTACTGGAATTTCCCGCTGACCGCCGCTGTGCCCAAACCGTTGCAGAAAGCCCCGCCGATCTGGGTCGCGGCCCGTGATCCCGGCACCTTCGACTGGGCCTTGAGCATCGGTGCGAACATTCTCTCCACGCCGCTTTCTCTGCCCGCTGCCGAGATCAAGGTGCTGAGCGACAAGTTCGAAAAAGCCGTGGCCGATCACCCGGAAGTGCCGCGTCCCCGCTTCATGATGCAACGCCGCACCTGCGTGTATGCCCGTCAGGACGACTGGGAAATTCCGGTGCGTCACAGCATGGACTTCGGTCGCACCTTCGAGAATCTGATGCAGAACATCGGCTCGGTTCACGACGGTTTCCCTGAAGCGGTGCCATTCGAAAGCGTGAAAGGCAAAGAGAACTACAACCCGGAAAACATCCGCCGCAACCTGATGTTCGGCACCCCTGAGGAAGTGATCGAGAAGTTACTGGATTACGAGGCCGCCGGGGTGGATCAGTATTGCCTAGGCCTGAGCTTCAACCTGCCGTTCGAACTGCAAAAGCAGACGCTGCGGTTGTTCATCGATGAAGTCATGCCGTTCTTCGCCGAGCGTGAACGCACTCGCCAGCGGGCCGTGAATCAATGAACGCCGTGGCTCGGGATCGGCAGCTGACCGTAGGGCGCGTCAGCCTGAACTACCGCGTGGACGGCGAGGGCGCCGAGCAACTGGTGTGCATCCACGGCGTCGGCTCCAGCCTGCTGGCGTGGGAAGGCGTGGTCGAGCGGCTCAATCAGCGTTTCACGATTCTGACCTTCGACTTGCGCGGCCACGGGAATTCCACCCGGCTCAAGGGTCGCTACGACATCGATGAGATGGTCGATGAGGCGCTGTCCCTGGCTGACGCCATCGGGTTCTCGCGCTTTCATCTGGCGGGGTTTTCACTGGGTGGCCTCATCGCCCAGCGGCTGGCCCTGACCCACCCCGAGCGCGTGCGTCGGCTGGTGCTGCTGTCCACGGTCGCGGGGCGCAACGCGCAGGAACGTGAACGGGTCATGGCGCGCCTGGCGGCGTTGCAAGCTGGCGAACCGGGCTCGCATTACGACGCCTCCCTGTCGCGCTGGCTGACCGAGGATTTTCAGATGAAAAACCCGCAGCTGGTCGCGCAACTGCGCGAGCGCAACGCCCAAAACGACCCCGAATGTTACGCGGCGGCGTATCGAATTCTGGCAGAGAGTGATTTTGGCGACGCGCTTCATCAGATTCAGTGCCCGACGTTGATTGCCACAGGCGCTGACGACGCCGGTTCCAATCCACGCATGGCCGCGTTCATGCACGAGCGCATAGCCGGTTCGCAGTTGCGGATTCTGCCGGGGCTTCGGCATTCGATCCTGACCGAGGCCCCAGAGTTGGTGGCCTCAATGATGCAAGGCTTTCTGCTGGAAACCGCGACTGAACCCGAGGCGCAATCATGATTCTTGAAGAGCGCATTTACCGAATCCGCTCGGGGCAGATGAGCAACTACCTGGCGTTGGTCCGCGAAGAAGGCCTGGCGATTCAGCAGCCGATTCTGGGCCGCCTGATCGGCTACTTCGTCAGCGAAATCGGCCCACTCAGCCATGTAGTGCACATGTGGGCCTACGACAGTTTCGAGGAGCGGGTCAGGCGCCGACAGTTGCTGGCGCAGGATCCGCGATGGCAGGTATTCATTCCCAGACTCACGGCGCTGATCGAGAGCTCGGAAAATCGTATCTTGTTACCCACTGACTTTTCACCGCTGCAATGAACAAAAAACGAGCGTGGTCACGAGGCCGCGCCACTGAGCCTGTTTGCTGATGCGTGCTTGCTCACCGATCGATAAGGCAGCGCCTGGAAAGCCCGATTAACGGCTCCGGCGCGAATGCCAGCAACTGCCATCGCCAACAGATTACGGTTTGAATTTCCGCATCTTGGAAAAAATGGAGGCACGGGTGAGTGAACGTCTGAAGATTGAGAACCTGTACAAGGTCTTTTCCTCCACCCCGCAAAGAGCCATGCAGCTCTTGGCGCAAGGGGCGAGCAAGGACCGGATTCTGGCGGAGACCAGCACGGTCGTCGGCCTGAACAACGTCTCGCTGTCGGTGCCCAGTGGCGCGATCTACATGATCATGGGGCTGTCCGGCTCGGGGAAATCCACGCTCGCCCGTTGCATCAACCGCTTGAACGAGCCGACAGCGGGCAAGATCTTGCTGGACGGCCAAGACATCGTCGGCCTGAATGAAAAGGACCTGCGAGAAGTGCGCCGTACGCGCATCTCCATGGTCTTCCAGCATTTCGCGCTGTTGCCTAACAAATCCATCATCGAGAACACCGAGTTCGGCTTGAAGCTGCGTGGCATTGCGCCCGCCCAGCGCCGTCAGCGGGCCGAGGAAGTGTTGTCAGTGGTCGGGCTGTCGAAGTGGGCCTATCACTACCCGCACGAACTGTCCGGCGGCATGCGCCAGCGGGTCGGGCTGGCGCGGGCGCTGACCACGGACGCCGACGTGTTGATCATGGACGAAGCTTTCAGCGCACTCGACCCGCTGATCCGCTGCGAAATGCAGGACGAATTGCTGCGCCTGCAACGCAGCCTGAAGAAGACCATTCTGTTCATCACCCATGATTTTCAGGAAGCGCTCAAGCTCGGCACACGCATCGCGATCATGGCCGACGGGCAGGTGGTGCGCGAGGGCACGCCGCAATCCATCGTCATGGAGCCGGGCAGCGAGTACGTCTGCGGTTTCACCCGTGAAGTCGATCGCTCGCGGCTATTCGATGCGCGCTCGGTGATGCAACCGGCCTCGACCTTCCTGGATGACGCGCTGGGCCGTGTGGTCGGTAATCAGCAAGCGTTCCGCAAGGACGCCTTCGTGCTGACGCCGGGCAACAAAGTCCTCGGCGTGCTGGACGCGCAATCGCTGCTCAAGGTCCGCGCAGGCAGCCCGGCGAGCAATCTGGTGTCGACTAATTTCGTCACGGTCTCGGCCAACACCAAGCTGGTGGAGATCTCGCGGATGATGAAGGCCGATCAACCGGTCGCGGTCGTCGATGAAAGCGGGGCTTTTATCGGCACGCTGGAGCCGGAAAACATCCTGGAATGCATCGGCACCGTTTCCTCTCCACGAAACCTCACACAAGAAGGTGCACACCATGCTTGAGGCACAAGACCTGGCCGTTTTTCCCGTCGATGAATGGGTGTCGGATGGCGTGCAGTGGCTCGGAATCCACTTCCGGCCCATCTTCCTGGCGATTCGCTGGCCGATCGAAAACCTGCTGGCGTTCAACGACTACCTGCTGCACGCCGTTCCATTCCCGGTGATGGTGGTGCTGATGTTTTTGGTGGCGTACCGCGCCGCGAGCCTGGGCATTGCCTTTTTCAGTGCGGCGTCGCTGATCGCCATTGCCGCGCTGGGCGTCTGGGACGAAGCCATGACCACGCTGTCGCTGATCACCACGGCGATTGTCATGTGCATGATCATCGGCATCCCGATGGGCATTCTCTGCGCTCGCAGCGAGAAGGTCTGGAGCGTCGTCCGGCCGATTCTCGACATCATGCAGACCACACCGACCTTCGTGTACCTGGTGCCGGTGGTGATGCTGTTCGGCGTCGGCACGGTGTCCGGTGAAGTGGCGGTGGTCATCGCGGCTGCGCCACCGCTGATTCGCTTTACGTACCTGGGCATTCGCATGGTTGATCAGGAAATCGTCGAGGCAGGCCTCGCGTTCGGTGCGGACAAGCGTCAGTTGCTCTGGGAAATCCAGTTGCCGATGGCTATTCCGACCATGCTCGGCGGCCTCAATCAGACGGTTCTCACGGCCATGGTGATGTCGGTCGTGGTCGCGATGATCGGCGCAGAAGGCTTGGGTCTCGTGGTGTTACAGGGCCTGGGTCGACTGGACGTGGGACGCGCCGCGGTGGGCGGTATCGCCATCGTGCTGCTGGCCATGATGCTCGACCGCATCACGCAGAAACTCGCGCTGCCGGTCAAACGCGGCAAACGCCAATCACTGTTCAAACGGCTGGTCAGCCCGAACCGGGTCAACGCCTGATTCATTCGAGGTCCGCACTCACCGAAAATCCGTTCACCCAACGTTGTACCGATCACTGCACCGATTCGTGAAACCACTAAAACAACAATGAGTGCCTGATCTTCATCGCCGTGCTTAGGCTGCAAGAAGCAACTGCCATCACTGAAGAAACGGACACGCCAAGGGGAAACCATGAAACAGATGCTAAAGCGCTTGCTTGCAACGATGACCGCCGCAGTCCTTGTCAGCGCCTCGGTCCTTGCCGTGGCGGCCGACGAGCCTGGCAAAGGCAAGACGGTCCGTCTGGCGCAATCCGACAGCATGGGCGGCAACTACGTGTTGACCACCATCACCGCCGAAGCCCTGAAACAGCTGGGCTACGACGTCAAAGTAAGCACCGTCAACTCGACGCTGTTCTTCCAGGCTGCCGCCCAAGGCGATCTGGACATCGCCATGGATCTGAACTTCCCCCAGCGTCAGCCTGGCTTCGACAAGGTCAAGGACAAGGCGCAAATGGTGGGCAAAGGCTCGATTCAGGGCGGCGGCTACAACGGCTATCTGATCGACAAGAAGACCGCCGACAAATACAACATCACTTCGCTGGAACAGTTGAAGGACCCGAAAATCGCGGGGCTCTTCGGCAAGAACGGCAAGGCTGAGCTGATCAACTGCGATCCGGGCTGGAGCTGCGGTGACGTGGTTGAGTACCAGCTCGACAAATTCGGCCTCAAAGACACCATCACCTCCGTGCGTGGCAAATATGAAGCGCTGATGTTCGAAGTCGTCGCCCGCGAAAAACGCGGCGAGCCGGTGTTCTTCTACGCGTGGATTCCCTCGTGGATGACCAATGCCCTGGTGCCTGGCAAAGACGTCGTCTGGCTGCCGACCCCATTCGATGCACTGCCGCCGAACGTGCCGAATGCCGGTTCTGCCTCGATTCCGGGCGTCCCCGGCTGCGCGGGAAATGCTGACCCCTGCCGGATGGCCATGGCAGTCTGGAACTGGAACGCCGTCGCCAACAACACCTTCATCAACGCCAACCCCGCTGTGAAAGCGCTGGCTGAGCAAATTTCGTTCTCCCGCGAGACGTGGTCCGCCTGGGAAAAAGCCATCAGCACCGGCGGTGGCAGCGACCGCAAGATTCGCAAAATGGCCGAGGACTGGATGAACGAAAACAAGACCACTTTCGATGGCTGGGTCGCCGCTGCGAAGAACGCCGGTTGATTCGCCCCTGCTGACGAAGCGGCCGGGTCCGACAGCACAGTGTGCTGCGTGACCCGTTCAGTTCAGCAGGTCCTGTGGTCCCGAACCGCGATACGGCATCCGCCGTTCGCGGTTTTTTTTAGACTTTTTTCACCCTCCCGAATAAGGCGCTCGTCATGCTCAAACTGCGACTCAAAGACCCCTCCCTGTTCGCTGATCATGCCTACGTGGGCGGCCACTGGATTCAAGCGGACAATGGCGTGACACTCCGCGTGACTAATCCCGCCACCGGCCACGAGCTGGGACTGATCCCCGCGTTGGGCGTCAACGAGACGCGGCGGGCCGTGGAATGTGCGAACGAGGCCTGGAAAGACTGGCGCCACGTCACACCCGCCGAGCGCGCCAAACTGCTGGAAAGGTGGCACCAGCTGATTCTGGAGAATCAGGAAGACCTGGCGCAGATCATGACAGCGGAGCAGGGCAAGCCGCTGGCGGAAGCCCGAGGCGAGATCGCCTACGGCGCCAGTTTCGTCAAATGGTTTGCTGAAGAGGCCCGGCGCATTTACGGCGACACCATTCCCGCGCCCACCGCGGATCGCCGCATCCTCACGCTCAAGCAGCCAGTGGGTGTGACGGCTGCCATCACGCCGTGGAATTTCCCGAACGCGATGATCACCCGCAAATGCGCGCCGGCCTTGGCGGCAGGCTGCACAGTCATCGTCAAACCCTCCGAGATGACGCCGTATTCCGCATTGGCCTTGGCGGTGCTGGCCGAGCGGGCGGGGTTTCCCAAGGGCGTCATTCAGGTGGTCACCGGATTGCCGACGGAGATTGGCGCTGAGCTGACCGGCAATCCCCTGGTGCGCAAGCTGTCGTTCACCGGCTCCACCCGCGTCGGCCAATTGCTGATGGGCCAGTGCGCCAGCAGCATCAAACGCCTGAGCCTGGAATTGGGTGGCAATGCGCCTTTTATCGTCTTTGATGACGCTGACCTTGAGTTGGCGATTGCCGGGGTCATGCAGAGCAAATTTCGTAATGCCGGACAGACCTGCGTCTGCGCCAATCGCATTCTGGTGCAAGACGGCATTTATGAGCGGTTTGCTGAGCGGCTGGCGGCCGAAGTCGCGAAGCTCATCGTTGGCAACGGGCTGGAGCAGGGCGTGACCATTGGCCCGCTGATCAACCGTGCTGCGGTCACGAAAGTGGCGTCGCACATTGGCGATGCGCTGGAAAAAGGCGCCGCCGTGCTGGCGGGCGGGATGCCGGAGGGCGACGGTTTGTATGTGCAGCCGACCGTCCTGCTGGAAGCGACCCCCGACATGCTCATGGCGAACGAAGAAACGTTCGGACCTGTGGCGCCGTTGTTTCGGTTTACCGATGAGGCCGAAGCGATCGAAATGGCCAATGCCACGCCATTTGGCCTCGGGGCGTATTACTTCACCCAGGACATGCGCCGCTCATGGCGCGTGGGCGAAGCGCTGGAGTTCGGCATGGTGGGGTTGAATACCGGGATCATTTCCATGGAAGTCGCCCCGTTTGGCGGGGTGAAGCAATCCGGCATCGGACGGGAAGGCTCGAAATACGGCCTCGATGAATTTCTTGAAGTGAAGGCCTGGCACATTGGCGGTTTGGGGTGAGGGCGCTTTGGTGGTGAGTCAGTTGCCGGCGCGTTGGCGGACACTCCGCCTTCGCGAGCAAGCTCACTCCTACAATTTTGTGGCAACCCTGGATCTTTGGTCTGCCGCAAAACCTGTAGGAGTGAGCTTGCTCGCGAAAGGATGGAGGCCTTCACATCATTTCGGCTGACGTACCGCCTCGCCCCCCAATGCTTCGGTGGTGTCATCGGCGTTATAGCGTCGATGACGGCGGCTTGAGCAGACTGCGCAACGGCAATGCATTTCTCATGACTGGCGACTTAATCACGATGTAGCTGAAGTACTTCTCGATGCCAATGTTCTTGTCGAGCAACGACTCCATCAACTCCTGGTAGTACTGAATGCTGCCCGTGACGAAGCGCACGAGGTAGTCGTAACCGCCGCTGATGAGGTGGCATTCCAGCACTTCGTCGATGTTGCGGATGCACGATTCAAACTTCACGAAATCGCTGCGTTTGTGATCCGACAGGGTGATCTCTGTGAACACCGTCACCGTGTTCACCAGCTTCGAAATGTCGACCTGCGCTTCATAGCCGCTGATGTAGCCCGCCGCTTCCAGACGTTTGACCCGTTGCAGGCACGGGCTCGGCGACAGCCCCACCGCCTCCGCGAGGGCGATGTTGGTCATTCGCGCATCCTTTTGCAGATGAACCAGAATGTTGATGTCGATCCGGTCCAGCTTCATGCCTGCGTGCATCTGACTACCTCGAACACCAAAAGTGAATGGCACCGCGCGAACCCCGGCGCTGGCGTAGTTGTACTGTGTCGAAGGGATGCCCTGCAAACAGAAGCTTGCCAGCCCCGGCAATCGTTATCGCCTTGCCGGGACCGGCGACGGGAAGATCAGGCCCCGGCCTTCAGTAATGCCTGCTTGAGTGCCTGAAGGGCTTCGTCGATCTGTTCAGGCGTGGTCGTGAGCGGCGCCAGGAAGCGCACGGTGTTGCGATGCACGCCGCACTTGATCACCAACAACCCGGCTTCGCGCGCGTGATCGATGACGTTTTGCGCCAGCACGGCATCCGGGGTTTGCGCCGCATCCGCCGCCACCATTTCAATCGCCAGCATGAACCCACGTCCCCGCACGTCGCCAATGCGCGAGTGGCTTTTCTGCAAGTCCAGCAAGCCCGCCCGCAATTGCGTCGCGAGGCGTTCGCCCTGGGCCAGCAGGTCTTCCTGTTCGAACAGATCGAGCACCGCCAGCGCCGCCGCGCATGCCACAGGGTTCCCGCCATAGGTGCCGCCCAAGCCTCCGGGCGTCGGCGCTTCCATGATCTCGGCGCGTCCGACCACGCCGGACAGCGGCAGACCGCCCGCCAGGCTTTTCGCCGTGGTCACCAGATCAGGCTGAATCCCAGAATGCTGGAAACCAAACATCGTACCGGTGCGCCCGAACCCCGCCTGAATCTCATCGCAAATCAGCACGATGCCATGCCGCGTGCAGCGTTCTCTGAGGGCTCGCATGAATTCCACCGGTGCCGCGAGAAATCCACCATCGCCCTGTACCGGCTCGACGATGATCGCCGCGACCCTCTCTGGCGCCACATCAGTCGCGAACACCTCGTCCAGCGCCTGCAAGGCTTTTTCGGTGGTCATGCCACGGAACGCATCAGGGTAGGGCGTGTGGAAAATGTCTGCGGGAAACGGACCGAAGTTCTGCTTGTAGGGCTGACTCATCCCCGTCAGCGTGACGCCCAGCAACGTGCGGCCATGAAAGCCGCCGCGAAACGAAATGATGGCCGGGCGATTGGTGTAGCCCCGTGCAATCTTGATTGCGTTCTCCACAGCTTCCGCGCCGGACGTGAACAGCACGCTTTTATAGTGCTCGCCGCCGCCGACCAGTTTGTTCAACCGGGCACAGACGTTGATGTAGCTCTCATACGCCACCACCTGAAAGCTCGCGTGGGAGACCTCCCCAACCTGCTTGCGCACGGCTTCCACCACCCGGGGATGGTTATGGCCGGTATTCAACACCCCGATGCCGCCCACGAAATCAAGATAGCGCTTGCCATCGACGTCCCATAACTCGGTGCCTTGGGCGCGGGCGACGACAACCGGATGTGCCGTCGCGACGCCGCGCGCCACATGCTGCTCGCGCAGGGCCAGAAGTTGGTCATTTCGCGTGTTTGCAGAAGTCATGTCGCTCTCCCTCACGGGCCGCCGGAATGGCTGCCAACCTGCTAAGAGGGTAAGCAGACGGCCGCGTGGAGGACGCTGAAGTTGACTGGGCGACTGATCGAATTGGCCGTTTTCATGCCGTCAAACAGCATAAATGACTGGATGATCGATGGGCGCGATTCAGTACCCCCTGAGCCGTTCGATCACGCCTGTCATCGCCTCGCCCCGTTGATGCCGTCGGATGTTGTCCAGCAATGCGCCGAAGGCCGATTGCGGAAAGGTCATCGCGCCGATATGGGGCGTCAGCCAGATCTTGGGGTGATCCCAGAAAGGGTGCTCTTCGGAAGGTGGCTCCTGCTCCAACACGTCAATGACCGCTTGATCGAGGTGCCCGCTGTCCAAAGCCGTCAGCAGATCGGCGTCGACCAGTTGAGCGCCGCGCCCCAAATTGATCACGCTGGCGCCAGAGGGCAACGCTGCGAACAGGTCGGCATTGAGTATCCCTCGGGTCTCGTCGGTCAATGGCAGCAGACACAGCAGAATGTCGCACTGACTCAGAAACGCGGGCAGTTGCGCTTTGCCCGCATAGCAATCAACGCCTTCTATATGATGCGCCGACCGCGCCCACCCCAAACGCTTGAACCCGTAAGCACCCAAGTGCCGCAGCACCGCAGTGCCCAGATTGCCCAGGCCCATGACGCCAATCCGACGCTCGCTGGCCGGCGTCAGCGCGTGGGCTGTCCATTCATGCTGGTGTTGTTGGCGCAGGTACAGCGGCACCTGTCGATGCAGGCTGAGCACCGTGAGGCTGGCGTATTCGACGATGCCTTGCGCAATGCCGGGGTCCAGCACACGAACCACTGGCACGTGGTCGGGCAGTTGGCTCAGGTCGAACTGATCTACGCCAGCGGACAGCGCATAAATGACTTCCAGATTGCTGAACTCCGCGAGATTTTCCGGCGGCAACCACGCCGCCAGGTAGCGAATCTCGGTCGGGTCGCCCACGTCGGGCCACAGGCGGATTTCGATATCGGGCGCGTGCTCCGCGAACAGGGCTTTCCAGGTCGGGCCACGGCTGGGGTCGGACTTATAAAGCAGGGCCATAGAACGCTCCTCCAGGATGAGTTACGGCATATTGCCCTGTTGGCGCAGAAGTTTTGCCTGAATGGTCAGGATCAAACGGCAGATTACGCGGACCGATCCTCAGTTGGCGGCCGGGCGATACTGCAATGCCTCCGCAATGTGGCTTCTGGAAATCGCCTCGACTCGCTCCAGATCCGCCAGCGTGCGCGCGACTTTCAGCAGTCGATGGGCCGAACGAAGTGACAGGCTCAAGCGCTCGCACGCGGTTTCGAGCCAGGCTTCGTCTTCGGGCAGCAAGGCGCAGTGTTGGCGTAAGGCGGGAAGGTCGAGGAAGGCATTGGCGCAGCCTTGGCGCTTTTGCTGGCGCTCGCGGGCTTCTGAAACCAACTCCGCGGCACTGGCGCTGCTTTCTCCGGTTTGAGCGGTCGCAGCCAGTGATGTCGCTTCACGGGCGACGGTCAGGTGCAGGTCGATGCGATCCAGCAACGGCCCGGACAGCTTGTTGCGGTAGCGCTGAATCTGATCGGTTGAGCAGCGGCAGCGCCCGGTCGGCTCGCCGTGATAGCCGCAGGGGCAGGGGTTCATCGCCGCCACCAATTGAAAGCGTGCCGGAAAGCGCACCCGATCCCGGGCGCGGGAAATCACGATGTGGCCGGATTCCAGCGGCTCACGCAGCACTTCCAGCACGCGCCGATCAAACTCGGGCAATTCATCGAGAAACAGCACGCCATGGTGGGCCAACGTGATTTCGCCAGGTTGCGGGCGACTGCCACCGCCGACCAGCGCTGGTCCGGAGGCAGAGTGGTGGGGTTGTCGAAACGGGCGCTGGGGCCAACTGGTAAGGGGCGCGTGACTGGCCACCGATTGAATCGCCGCCACTTCCAGCGCTTCACGCTCGTCCAGCGGTGGCAAAAGACCGGGAAGACGGCTCGCCAGCAAAGTTTTGCCCGTCCCCGGCGGACCACTGAACAGCAAGTTGTGCGCTCCGGCAGCGGCAACCAACAACGCACGTTTGGCAGCGGGCTGGCCCTGAACCTCGCTCAAGTCCGGATAAGGCTGGGTTTGCAGAATCAGGCCGTTGGATTTGTACGGCGCAATCGTGGCGTGGCCATTGAGGTGAGACACCAATTCCAAGAGATGACTGACCGCAATCACCTTCAAACCCGACGCCAGGCACGCCTCTTCAGCGTTCACCGCCGGGACGATCAGCGTATGCCCCGCCTCCCGCGCCGCCAACGCCGCAGGCAACACGCCTTGCACAGGCCGTATCGCGCCCGACAGCGCCAGCTCGCCCAGACATTCCACGCCATCGAGCGCCAGCGTGGGTAGCTGCCCACTTGCCGCCAGCAAGCCCAATGCAATCGCCAGATCGAAACGCCCGCCATCCTTGGGAAGATCGGCAGGCGCCAGATTCAACGTGATCCGCCGCGCCGGAAAGTCCAGCCGACAATTCAGAATCGCCGAACGTACCCGATCCTTGCTCTCCCTCACCGCCCCCTCCGGCAGCCCCACCAGCGTCAACGCGGGCAGGCCGTTGGCGAGATGAGTTTCGACGGTCACCGCAGGGGCTTCGACCCCGACTTGAGCGCGGCTGAGAACGATGGCGAGGGACATGAGCGATCCTTGGAGGCGGCACCGCTTCCTGCGGCGTGCTGAAGGATAGTCAGGGGAGTGAGGTGAGGGAGGGGGTAAGTTCTACGGGGTGTTTCTAGCGTTTTGGTTGTTGTGTTCGGAGCTATCGCTGTCTACAATTTCACGTTAATGAATAACGTTAAGCGTTAGCAATGATTGCAAGTTTCAGATGTAGGGATACTGAATCACTTTTTTACCACGGCAAAACACGGGTGTGGTCCTCGATCCTTTCGGTCGTGGAACGCAAACTGACCATGCTGGATGCGGCTACTTCGCTAGCAGATCTAAGGTCTCCACCCGGGAATCGGCTTGAGGCTCTGGACGGCGACCGTAAAGGGCAGCACAGCATACGGATCAACGCCCAATGGCGGATTTGTTTCGTTTGGGGTGCGAATGGGCCGGAAGACGTCGAAATCGTCGATTACCACTGAGGCAACCATGACCAAGAACGGAATGCGGCCGGTACATCCTGGCGAAATTCTCAAAGAAGAGTATCTGGAGCCTTTGGGGCTCACGGCTGCGGCGTTGGCGCGGGCATTGGGTGTTTCCACGCCCACGGTCAACGATATCGTTTTGCAGCGAAGAGGCGTGAGCGCGGACGTGGCGTTGCGCCTTGCCGCTTGCCTTGAAACCACCCCGGAGTTCTGGCTGAACCTGCAACTGACCTACGATCTGCGCAAGGCAGAAATCGAACGAGGAGCGGCCATCAAGGCACAGGTCCAGCGCATCGCGCACTGTGCCTGAACACAACTGACATGCCCGGCCAATGACGGGGCATGTCGCGGCTTACTCTTTTGGCTGCCCCGCCAACTGCGCTTCCATCTCCGCCATCTTCGCTTCCAGTGCCTCAAGACGGGCACGGGTTCGGGCGAGGACGACCATCTGGCTGTCGAATTCTTCCCGGCTGACCAGATCCAGTTTGCTGAAGCCGCTTTGCAGCAGGGCCTTGAACTGGGTCTCGAATTCGTTGCGGGGCAGTGGGGTCTCGCCGTTGAACAACCGCGAGGCGTGGCCGCTCAGGGCATCTAGAAAAGCTTTGGGCGCGAGCATGATCGTCTTCCGGAATCAGAGGGGCGGAAGTGTATCACGCAGCGTCTATAGTCATTTCACGCTGGCGGCGCTGCACGCTTTTCGAGCATTTGGCCGTGCACGTTCGCACTGTTGTTGTGCGACAGGATTGAGTGATGGCGATCTGAAGTCGCGTGGAGTGAGCTGAGGGGCCGTAATTCGCGGGTTTTCACGAGATGGCAAGGTTTCTGCTTAGTGGCATATGACCCATGCACTGATGCAGTCGCTGTGACGAATGCAGTGCGGCAGGCGGAGCGGGGAAGTGTTTCGTCAGAAGCGGTTTTCTGGAGTTGGCCTGTTTCGGGCCAACGACGCGTTACAAAGCCAGACACTGCGCTTAGACTTGAGACGGGTTTGTTTTCCTGGGGCAAGTCCACCAATTCGGGAGAAAGTTTCATGAAGCTAGTCACTGCCATCATCAAGCCGTTCAAGCTGGACGACGTACGCGAGTCGTTGTCGGAAATCGGCGTGCAGGGCATCACGGTAACTGAAGTCAAAGGCTTCGGACGTCAGAAAGGCCACACCGAGCTGTATCGCGGTGCGGAATACGTTGTCGACTTCCTTCCCAAGGTGAAGATCGACGTTGCGATCGATGACAAGGATCTGGACCGCGTTATCGAAGCGATAACCAAAGCGGCCAACACCGGCAAGATCGGTGACGGAAAGATCTTCGTGGTCAATCTGGAACAGGCTATTCGCATCCGTACCGGCGAAACCGATACCGACGCAATCTAAGCCGCCAAACCCCAACGCCCCAGGAGAAAACAATATGACTCTGCGTCAATTCGCAGGGCTAGGAGCCCTGTTGTCCCTCGTAACCCCTGGCTTGGCCATGGCGGCAGACGAAGTGGCAGCCCCCGCAGCACCTGTACTCAACTCAGGCGACACCGCCTGGATGCTGACGTCCACCGCATTGGTGCTGTTCATGACCGTTCCCGGTCTGGCACTGTTCTACGGCGGCATGGTTCGTCAGAAAAACGTGCTTTCCGTGATGATGCAGTGCTTCGCCATCACCGGCCTGATCAGCATCCTGTGGTGCATCTACGGTTACAGCCTGGCCTTCGACACCACGGGAATGGAAGCCAACGTCATCAATTTCAACTCCTTCGTCGGCGGTCTGTCGAAGGCGTTCCTGGCGGGCATCACGCCTGCCAGCATCACCGGTGCGACGGCGCTGTTTCCTGAAGCCGTGTTCGTCACCTTCCAGATGACCTTCGCCATCATCACCCCGGCTCTGATCGTCGGTGCCTTCGCAGAACGCATGAAGTTCTCCGCGATGCTGATCTTCATGGCCATCTGGTTCACCCTGGTCTATGCGCCCATCGCGCACATGGTCTGGAGTGGCGTGGGTGGTCTGCTGTGGGACTGGGGCGTTCTCGACTTCGCAGGCGGCACCGTTGTTCACATCAACGCCGGTGTGGCTGGCCTGGTAGCGTGCCTGGTACTGGGCAAACGCAAAGGCTTCCCGACCACCCCAATGGCTCCGCACAACCTGGGTTACACCCTGGTCGGCGCAGCAATGCTGTGGGTAGGCTGGTTCGGCTTCAACGCAGGCTCGGCTGCTGCGGCCAACGGCACTGCCGGTATGGCGATGCTGGTCACTCAGATCGCAACCGCCGCTGCTGCACTGGGCTGGATGTTCGCCGAGTGGCTGACCCACGGTAAGCCAAGCGCACTGGGCATCGCCTCGGGCGTGGTTGCCGGTCTGGTTGCCATCACCCCGGCGGCCGGTACTGTCGGCCCAATGGGCGGCCTGATCATCGGTCTGGCGGCGGGCGTGGTCTGCTTCTTCTGCGCCACCACCCTGAAACGCAAACTGGGCTACGACGATTCGCTGGATGCCTTCGGCGTTCACGGTATCGGCGGTATCCTCGGCGCGATCTTGACCGGTGTCTTCGCAGCCCCTTCGCTGGGCGGCTTCGGCACTGTGACTGACATCGCTGCACAAGTCTGGATTCAGTGCAAAGGTGTTGGCTTCACGATCATCTACACCGCGATCGTGACCTTCATCATCCTCAAGGTACTGGACGCTGTCATGGGTCTGCGTGTCACCGAGGAAGAAGAAGCGGTCGGCCTCGACCTCGCGCAACACAACGAGCGTGGCTACAACCTGTAATCACGACTCTGAAAAAAATGCCCGGGTTTCCGGGCATTTTTTTGCCTGGCGTTTGTCGATAGGCAAGACCGCTGACGAGTGATGCGCGAAGCCTGTTCCGGCCCCGTTTTAGGGCGTCCTTTGCGATGTTTGCAACGGCTTGCAGTTCCGGGCTTTCGGCTTACAAAAAACGTCACTCATTACGCGCTTTGTTTTTTTTTCCAGCGCGTTAGAATGCGCGCCGAAGGGCGGAGAACGGTATGTGGCAACAGACCAGAATCACGCTGCGGGCCAGGCCTCGCGGATTTCATCTGGTGACCGACGAGATCGTGGCAGGGCTTCCAGGGCTGCGTGAATGTCGTGTTGGCCTGCTGCACGTGTGGCTGCAGCATACGTCAGCCTCGTTGACCATCAACGAGAATGCCGACCCGGCGGTGCGTCGTGACTTCGAGCGTTTTTTCAACCGGCTCATTCCGCAGGATCAGGCAGGTTTTGAACACGACGACGAAGGACCCGACGACCTGCCCGCGCACTTCAAAGCCAGTTTGCTAGGCTGCCAGCTGACCCTCCCGGTAACGGATGGACGGTTGGCACTCGGGACCTGGCAAGGTGTTTATTTAGGAGAGCATCGCGATTCAGGCGGTGCGCGTAAAGTCCTCGCAACCCTTCAGGGCGAGGCGTACGACCGCTGAGGGTTGGCGGTGGTTGAATTTTTTCTGGCTGTCTTAGAAATTATGTGCAGCTGGGCTATAACTAATCTGCTTTCGCAAGTCATGAGGTAGAACATGAGCGACGACGACAACGACGATCTGGTTGAAGACGGTCTGGAAGACGAGGATGACGGTGAGGAGCTTGCAGCTGCTCCCGAAGACGACGGCTCCGAGATAGACGACAGTCCTGAAGCGGCGGCCACCCCCACCAAAGGCAAGGCCAAGGCTGCGGTCTCGGTCGATGAGCTGCCTAGCGTTGAGGCCAAGAACAAAGAGCGTGATGCTCTGGCTCGCGCGATGGAAGAGTTCCTCGCCCGTGGCGGCAAAGTGCAGGAAGTGGAGGCCAACGTGGTCGCCGATCCGCCCAAGAAGCCTGACAACAAGTACGGTAGCCGCCCTATCTAAAGGGTGTCAGATACCTGCTGAAAAAAGCCCGCTGTCGCTGCGGGCTTTTTTTTGGCTGGGGTTTGGCTTGGCATTCTTACTCAGATGCCCTGCGGGCCTGATCGCGAGCAAGCTCACTCCTACATCTTTTGCAACGTGCCATGGCCTGATGTACCGAGTAGGCAGCCGTGGCGTCCGGCAAGAGATGTCACGGTCGGCTTTAAAGGCTAAGAGCTCGGTGCGTCGGATGCGGTACGTTGCAACGAATGTAGGAGTGAGCTTGCTCGCGATCAGGCCCGCAGGGCATCAGAGTAAGAATCTCCAGCCAAGCGTCACCCCCAACGCGCCAGAACCCCAGGCAAATCCGTCAAGCTCCTGATCTCGGCATCCGGCAGCTTATCGCCTTCCCACGCCTTGCCACTCGGGTTGTACCAGATGGCGCGCAAGCCAGCCTGCTGGGCGCCTGCGATGTCGTCGCCGGGGTGATCGCCAACGTGCACGGCATGGGCGGCTTCGGACTTTCCGCGTTTCAGCGCTTCGAGAAATGGCGCAGGATCAGGTTTGCCGATGCCCAAGTCTTCCGCGCACAGCGCGAACGCAAAATAATCGGCCAGGCCCAGTCGGCGCACGTCGGCGTTGCCGTTGGTGACCACACCCAAGGTGTAGGACTTGGTCAGAATCTCCAGCGTTGGCACCACCTCCGGGAAGATATCCAGCTTGTGCCGCCCTTGGAGAAACACTTCGAAGCTCTGCTCGGCCAGAGCTTCAGCTTCGGCATGGCCGTAACCGGCATCCTCCAGCGCGTGAAACAGTACGCGACGACGTAGCGCACTGATGCGGTGCTTGAAGCTTGGGTCCGCGTCCACCAGCCGCGAGCGGATTTCCCACAGGTGTTCCACCGGGACCGGACCCAATTTAGGGGCGTTCTCGGCCAGCCAATCCCGCAACATGGCCTCCGCGCTCACGATAGCCGGTGCGGTTTCCCACAGGGTGTCGTCCAGGTCGAAGGTGATCAGCTTGATGCTCATTCGGAAGAATCCTTGCGTTTGGCCCTTGGATGGGCGCTGTCGTACACCGTCGCCAAGTGTTGGAAATCCAGGTGGGTGTAGATCTGAGTCGTTGTGATGTCGGCGTGGCCGAGCAATTCCTGTACGCCACGCAGGTCTTGAGAGGACTCCAGCAAGTGGCTGGCGAACGAGTGACGCAGCATGTGCGGGTGCAGATTCTGCCCCAACTCGCGCTCACCTGCCGCCTTGACTCGCAGTTGAATTGATCGCGGCCCGAGGCGTCGGCCCTGCTGGCTGATGAACACAGCATCGTCTTTGGGATTGGCCAACTCGCGTTGTTTCAGCCACGCCTCCAGCGCTTCGCGAGCCTTGCGGCCCACGGGCAACACGCGGGTCTTACTGCCCTTGCCCAGCACTTCGACCAGCCCATCCGCCAAGTCGAGTTGGGCACAGTTCAGTCCTGTCAGCTCAGAGAGGCGCAGCCCTGACGAGTAAAACAGTTCGAGGATTGCATGGTCGCGGCGGGCGAGAAATTCGTCCTCAACGCCGCCTTCCAGCAGCTGCAAGGCGCGGTCAGCATCCAGCGTTTTAGGCAGTCGGCGTTCGCCTTTGGGCGGCGACAGGCCGTTGGCCGGGTCGTGCTCGCACAAGCCTTCACGATTGAGGTAGTGATAGAAGCCGCGCACCGCCGACAGCAGCCGGGCAATGCTGCGTGATGATTGGCCATCTTGATGCAAACGCGCAACGAGGCTGCGCATGGACTGTACGTCCAGCGCTTTCCAGCTTTCGATGCGTTGTTTTTCACAGAACCCGAGCACTTTGCTCAGGTCGCGGCGGTAGGCTTCCAGCGTGTGGCCCGACACTTGGCGCTCACTGCGCAGGTGCGTGCAGTAAGCGTCCAGCTGCCGTTCCATGACTAGCGAACCGAGCGCAGGGCGTTGGTGAAACGCGGCAGCAGGCGGCTCAGCACATCGGCGATGTAAGTGAGAAACAGCGTGCCCACCGAGCTTTTGTAGTGCTGCGGGTCGCGGCTGCCGATGGCCAGAACGCCGTGCAGGCCCTGATGGTTCAGCGCGACGATGGCGGTGGAGCCGACCTCCTTGCTCTGCCCGGCGCCAAACAGAAACTCCAGCTCATGCTCGCGCAACGCGCCGCACACCGTCTTGCCGCCAGAAATCAGGCCGCCGATGGCTTTTTGCGCTTCGGCGCTGCTGACCCAGCGGCCCACGGTCATCGGGTTATCGCTGAACAGAATCAGGCTCACGAACGGCACCTGGAATTCCTGGCGCAGACTGTCTTCTACAGCGATGACAATCTCTTCAAGGCTGGTGGCGTCCATCAAGGCGAGGATCAGACGACGGGTCTTCTCAAACAGGCGGTCGTTGTCCCGCGCGACGTCCATCAGCTGCGACAGGCGATGGCGCATCTCGATATTGCGTTCACGCAAAAGTTTGAGCTGGCGCTCGACCAGCGAAACGGTGTCGCCGCGCTGGTGGGGGATGCGCATCGCGGTGAGTAAATCGTCGTGCTCGGCGAAGAAGTCCGGATGTTGTTGCAGCCAGGCCGCAACCGCCTCGGCTTCAAGGGCAGGCACTTTGGTATCGGCAGGTTCGCCGGGCGTGTCGGTTGAAGTCTGAGGCAAATCGGTCATCGGATACTCTCACTCATAGACGTACTTGGCCTTCGTAGACCCGGACAGCCGGGCCGGTCATCACCACCGGATGGCCCGGACCCGCCCACTCGATGGACAGACGCCCACCCGGCAGATCGATCAGCAGTGGCGAATCCATCCAACCCTGGCTGATGGCGGCGACGGCAGCGGCACATGCGCCGGTGCCACACGCCTGGGTTTCGCCCGCGCCACGTTCCCACACGCGCAATTGGGCGCGCTGGCGATCGACGACGTGGAGGAAGCCCACGTTCACCCGCGCCGGGAAGCGCGAATGGTGCTCGATCTTCGGACCGAGGCTGTGAACCGGCGCATTGTTAATGTCGTACACCCGGAGCACCGCGTGGGGATTACCCATCGACACGGCGGCCAGTTCAACGCTCTCGCCCTCGACATCCAGTGTGTAACTGAGTGCCTGTTGCGGCGCCTCGAAGGGGATGTCCGCAGGGACCAGACGCGGTGCGCCCATGTCGACGCTGATCTGGCCGTCGTTACGGATGTCCAGCTCGATGATGCCGCCTTTGGTCTCGACGCGGATCTGCTTTTTGGCCGTGAGGCGCTTGTCCAGCACGAAGCGGGCAAAACAGCGCGCGCCGTTGCCGCACTGTTCGACTTCAGAGCCGTCGGAGTTGAAAATCCGATAGCGAAAGTCCACGTCGGGGTTGCTCGGCGCTTCAACCAACAGCAGCTGATCGAAACCGATGCCGGTGTGCCGGTCGCCCCATTGCTTGGCATGCTTGGGCAAAATGTGCGCGTGCTGGCTCACGAGGTCCAGCACCATGAAATCGTTGCCCAGGCCATGCATCTTGGTAAAACGCAGCAGCATGGGGATTACTCCGGCAGCAGGCTTTCGCCGGCATACAGCTCAGTCACGGTTTCACGACGACGCACTTCGAACGCCTGATCGCCATCGACCAACACCTCGGCGGTGCGGCCGCGCGTGTTGTAGTTGGAGCTCATGACAAAGCCATAGGCGCCTGCGGAATGCACGGTCAGCAGATCGCCTTCGGCCAGTGCCAGTTCGCGCTCTTTGGCGAGGAAGTCACCGGTCTCGCAGATTGGGCCGACGATGTCGTAGCTGCGCGCAGCGCCGTCGCGGGGCTGGACGGCCTTCACGTCCATCCAGGCTTGATAAAGCGCCGGGCGGATCAGGTCGTTCATCGCCGCGTCGACGATGGCGAAGTCTTTGTGTTCGGTGTGCTTGAGGTATTCGATGCGGGTCAGCAGCACGCCAGCATTGGCGACGATGAAACGGCCCGGTTCGAACATCAGCGCCAGGTCACGACCTTCGATACGTTCACGCACGGCCTTGATGTAATCGCCTGCCAGTGGCGGCTCTTCATCGCGGTAACGCACGCCCAGACCACCGCCCAAGTCGAGATGGCGCAGTTGGATGCCGCAATCGCTCAGGCGATCGACCAGATCCAGCAGGCGATCCAGCGCATCGACGAACGGGGAAAGCGTGGTGAGTTGAGAGCCGATGTGGCAATCGACACCGATCACTTCCAGGTTCGGCAACTGCGCGGCGCGAATGTAAACGTCTTCGGCGTCAGCGATGGCGATGCCGAATTTGTTTTCTTTCAGGCCGGTGGAAATGTACGGGTGAGTGCCCGCATCGACGTCCGGGTTGACGCGCAGGGACACCGGGGCGCGTTTGCCCATCTCGGCGGCCACGATCTGCAGGCGTTCGAGCTCGTCGGTGGATTCGACATTGAAGCAATGCACGCCAACTTCGAGTGCGCGGCGCATGTCGTCACGGGTCTTGCCGACGCCGGAGAACACGATTTTGTCCGCCTGACCGCCTGCGGCCAGAACACGCTCCAGCTCGCCACGGGACACAATGTCGAAACCGGCGCCGAGGCGCGCCAGGACATTGAGTACACCCAGGTTGGAGTTGGCCTTGACCGCGAAGCAGACTAGGTGCGGCATGCCGCTCAACGCGTCGGCGTACGCGCGGTACTGGGCCTCGATGTGGGCTCGGGAGTAGACATAGGTCGGCGTGCCGAAACGCTCGGCAATGGCAGACAATGCAACTCCTTCCGCGAACAGCTCACCGTCGCGGTAGTTGAAGGCGTCCATGGTCAATCCCTAGTAGGTCGAGGTCTGATGCTTGTGCGAGTGCGATGAGGTTTCGCTGCCAGGCGCATTGGACGTTTCGCCATCGGGCAGGTACAGCGGACCTTTTTGACCGCAGGCAGAGACCAGGCACGCAACAGCGAGGAGCGTGGCCAGGGAGGAAATCAGGCGCTTCATGGCGAAATCCTTTGTATAAGCATTAATTGCGCCCGAGTATACCGACCACCCGACAGATTGCCTATGCGCCACGGCTCCCGTCCGGCGGGGCTTTGACGCAACTGCCGGATATGTTGGCGATGGTCGCGCATTTTTTGGCGCGTCGACCTGCAAATGGGCGGGTATGCTTTGCAATTGGCTGGAAGCGACCGTATCTTGCGTCGCTGCGCCATCCGTAGACACTTTCGAGGTTCCTGCAATGAGTTTGACCGAAGCCCGCTTTCACGACCTGGTCGATGCGACCCAAGAAAAGCTCGAAGACATCTTTGACGAGAGCGATCTGGACCTGGACCTTGAGAGTTCGGCCGGCGTCTTGACCGTCAAATTCGAAAACGGCACGCAATTCATCATCAGCCGCCAGGAGCCATTGCGTCAGCTATGGCTGGCGGCGCCTGCGGGCGGCTTTCACTTCGATTACGACGAAGAAGCAAAACGTTGGGTCTGCGACAAGAGTGAAGAGCTGTTGGGCGAGATGCTTCATCGTCTGGCGTTGAAACAGGCCGGTGTCGAAATCGAGTTCGACGATATTGACGGTCATGAAGACGGAAACCGCCAGTGACCAACGCTGCACCTGCCAAAGCACCCAAGCCGTTGTTCAGCAACGTCAGCCCTGCCGTACCGTCGCCCTGCATCAGCGTTTGCCGGCTCGATGAGCAGAAAGTCTGTACCGGCTGTCATCGCCATGTCGAAGACATCCGCGAATGGCGAGCGGCGACGGATGAGCGCAGACGCGAGATTGTGAGCCAGGCCGATCAACGCCGGGCCAGCGCCTGATCCCGCGTTTTGGGTATACCTAAATTCCCTGTGGGAGCCGGCTTGCTGGCGAATCGGGTGTGTTAGACGACTCCGATCTTGCTGGCATACCGCTTTCGCCAGCAAGCCGGCTCCCACAAGGTGCAGTGTTCGCCAAGGGATCGAGGCGATTTGGCTCAAGCCTCTTCCATCGCATCATTCAGCGACTTCTCAAGCTCGGCCTTGTAGCGCAGGAACAGGATCGTTTGCCCCCGCGTATCCGCCAGAATTCCCGACAAATCCAGGTCCGTGATGTAGCAGCGATAGCGTTGCGGCTCCCGGCGCTGATCGAGAATCTGCCGCGCCACGACGCTGAACAGTTGCTCGCCAAACTCCAGCTCCGAAAACTCCATGCCGTCGCAATACAGCGTGACGCTCACCTGACCCGGTGACGCCTCTTCGACGATGGCCTGCACGTCGTAAAACGGCTTGTCGGTGGATATGACCGGCCCCAGCCGTTGCTCGATGCGCCGCGCCCGACCCGCGCCATCCGGCATTACGCGGTAATACAGGGTTTCCAGGTTTTGCGGCTCAAGCGGGTTGTCCAACGGTAACAGCGCACCACGCCGGAACATCAGCGATTGTAAAAAACGTTGCAGCGGCACCAGCAGGCTTGGCTCGTCGTGATAGGGCAAACGCTGATGCCACAGCGCGTTGTGCTCATCCAGCACGTACAGGTCCGCGTTGGGTTCGTTGATCCGGTAGAACACTTGAATGCATTCCGGCTGACCGTGGGGAATGATCAGCGAGAGGTCACTGTCGTCCAGCGCCTGGGGGTCCAGATGAATCGGGCTGTAAGCGGGCAGCTCTTCGCCGAGGTATTCATAGAGCGCTGGCAGGTCATCGAGCGTGACATGGGCGACCTGGCCGGGCTTCATCTCCATGACGCAGTAGTGGTGCTCCACCTGAATCAGATAGCGATGATTCAACCCGCGAGCCAACAGCAGTTGCGCCGTCTGAATCAGCTCTTCGACCCGTTGGGCGATGGCGGGCGCGCGGTTGTGGCAGAAGCAGCGCACGCTGATCACCGGTTTTGGCAACGTCGCGGGCAGGTTGTTGAGCAAATCGGTCATGCAATCCAGCAACGCATTGGGCCCGTCGAATCGATTGACCAACACCTCGTTCCAACTGTTGAGCGTGATCTGGTCGAAGGTCAGCACCAGGTTTTCCCGGACCCCGGCGTAACTCAGGGAGTCGGTCCGCTCGGTGGTCATCAGGATGTTCAGGTCCTTGTGGTGTTTGAGCGGATCGACGCCCACGTTCACCAGCAGCAGGATTTCGCTCGGCACGCTGGGGCGCAGCAGCACGTCTTCGGCCACCGTGCCCAGCGGCATCGGGATGCTGTGTTGCAGCGCACCCTGGAGGTTAAACAGCTCGAATTCGGTCAGGTCGCTACTGCCGGGGTGCAAGGCCAGGCGGGTGCTGCTGTCGATCACGTTATTGCGGTGGCACCACGCGAGCAGCTCCAGCAACTCGCGGCTGCGCTTGATTGGAGCGAAAGATTCCCACTCGTGGGCGCCGAGATTGCCGTTGTACAGGCCCCACTGATATTTGCCAGGCTCGCGTTTGTTCGGCGACTGCACCAGCGTCAGCGTGTCTTCGGCCAGGTCCGGCGAAATCCCGGGATTGATGAATTCGACCTTGCCCGCCTTGCGTTCAAACGCGGCGTACAGCCGACGACCCAAGATGTTGAGGTCGCGTTTGTTGATCGAGTTAACTGTGTTTTGCTCGCGGGCAAATTGGGTCAGGAAGCGGTAGCTGTAATTCAGCTCGCTGACCAATGCGCGGCGTTCGCTGGCCACCTGACGCACCTTCCACTGGCTGCGGCTGTCGAGCAACGCCAGTTGGCGCTCATCCCACTTCCATTCTTTCGCCAGACGCTCCAGCAACAGACGCTGCCAGCTCGTGGTGCGCTGGCGGGGCAAGCCGGTGAGCTTCTTGTTCACTTTCAGGTACAGGCTGCGGCGCACCAGTTCGAGTCGTTCCGGTTCGCCTCGGGCCAGCAGATATTCCTCAATCCGGCGATACACCATCATGTACGGGTCAAGCTCGTCGAGGTCCACGCGATTGGCGAACACCTCTTTTTTCAGGCGCATGCTCAAGCACTGCACCTGTGGGTGCTCACTGGCGTAGGCCTCAGTCAGCAGCAGCTTGAGGACGGACTTGTAGGGCGATTCGATCCCTTTGAACAGCTGCCAGAGGCCCGCGCCGAGGAATTCCCCCGGCGGGATGTGGGACAGGTTGCCAAGGTCCAGCACTTCATCCTCCCGGATGAAACGTTTGGACAGCAGCGTGTGGGTGTATTCCGCGTAGCGCGTTTCTTCGTAGACCGGCACCAACCACCAGATGGGGGTGCGCCCGGCCAGCCAGATCGCAGTGCGGTAGAACTCGTCGAGCAACAGGTAATGCTGAGTCGTTCCGCAATCCTCGCCACTGAGTTGCGCATCGCGCTCGCCGAGCACGAAGCGTTCAGGGTCGATCAGGAAAAAATGCGCTTCTGCCCCCATCGTGGCGGCCCAGACTTCCAGCGCGTGGCACTTTTTGCGCAGCTCCAGAATTTCTTCGGGCGAGAGGTTCGTGTCGTGGCAGATCCACACGTCCATGTCGCTGTCGTCAGCCTGCGCCAGTGTGCCCAGGCTGCCCATCAGGAAAATGCCGTGGATCGGCTGCGGCGGATTGCCTCGGCGAGGCTTGTAGGAAAACGAGCGCGTGAGCCGTTGCGCTTCGGCGAGGGCCTGGGCGTCCGGTTCGTAATGTGAAACCCCGGCCGGGGTTGCGCCGGAAACGTAGCCAGGCAACAGCGGGTGGTTGACGTGGAAAAACAGCGGCAGCAGCGCCAAAACTGATTGTTGGCGGGTGGACAGCCCTTCGTTGGCGCGGCCGAGCCGCCCTTCGTTGAGGGTCAGAAATCGGTTGCGCAACTGGCTGAGGACCTTACGGTCGATGCCCTCATCCAGATCGGGGCGGATCTCGAAACTACGGGTCATCGTGACTCAAGGCCGACGAACGGCACTGCTGGGGAACAAGAATGGCGACGGCAAGAAGACCCAGCATCAGGCGGCTGTGAGTTTTTATGGCGCCAATTTTTTATCGGCGCAGCATCTTACAAATGAAGGGTTCGCGAAACCTTTATTTGATGCCTCCTGGTAAAGGTTTCGCGAGGCGGCGATGTCAGGCCGCTTCCTGGGTCGTGGCAAGGATGATCAGCAGGGATTGCGCGTGTTCGGCGGCATCCAGTCCCAGACTGGTGAGGTAGCCCCCGTCGACCTGAGTCGTCAGGCCTTTCTCGAAAAGACGTTTGGCGGCGGCAACGGCAGAAGGCGCGGCCACGTGATGGACCTTGAGGCCCTCCTGGGTATTGCGCAGATTGAACAGTGACAGGATTTCCAGTTCGGCAACCAACTCAGGGGTATACGACATAGAGGCTCCAGACTTTTTGTAATGGATGACGCGGCGAAGGAATCGCAGACGTGACAGCCCCGTAGGTCAAGCGGCAGCGAGGCCTCTGCAGTGTAGTTAGGGTCTGGGAATTTTGCAGGAAGTATCTGGCCGGTCGTCAGGTGAAGCTTAGAGCGCATGTATCTGTAGGAGCGTGGCTTGTTCCGCGATCGACGGGGAACCCGTCGTAAACCCTGCGCATTCGGTGTATCAGGTATACCGCGTTAATCCGATTGGCTGCCGCTTCGCGGCAGGTCGCGGGACATGCCACGCTTCTACAGACCTGCGCAATTAGCAACTTCAATGACATCGCTGTCGGCAAGCCGGACTGCTACAGGGCTGGATGTCATTCTTCTTCCAGCTTCACGCCCGGTGGCAGTTCTGGCAGGGCGCGAAGGGCTTTTTCATACCATTCGGTGTTGAACGGGCGGTCTTCTTCGAGAATGCCGTCAATCTCGACGGCCAGCACGTGGGCCATCATTTCCAGAATGTCGTCACGTTCGTAACCCACCAGGGTCAGCTTGTTGAACGTGGCTTTGGCGGCGGGCGGGTTGTCGCTCTCGATCTGGTTTTCGATGGCCTGGATCAGGGTCGATTCAGCGAACTCTTCTTCGTCGTTGTCGATGCGGTCGCTCATGGCGGACTCCTCAGGAAAGGCCGGCAGTTTAACTGCAATCGGGTGTCAGGTGATCGTCAGTGCGCATGATGCACGTCAAGCCCGACGACGTAACCGGTTGTTAGGGTTCCTCCGCTCAGGTCCGGCAACGCGTGTCGGACAGGGCTGAAATGACCGCTTCAAAAGGCCAAGGAGGCCTGCCAATGCTCAAGCTTTACGGATTCGCCTCAAGCAACTATTTCAACATGGTCAAACTGGCGCTGCTGGAGAAGCAACTCCCGTTTGAAGTCGTGTCCATGCACGGCTGCCAGAACCCGGACACCCTCGCCGTCAGCGCGCGGGGCAAGGTACCGGTTTTGCAGACGGATGAGGGGTTCATCAGCGAAACCGACGTCATCCTGCGCTACCTCGAAGACACACACCCTCACATCCCCTTGTTGCCCGCTGACCCGTTCCTCCGTGCTCAGGTCTGGACGACCGCCAAGGAAATCGAGCTCTACATCGAACTGCCCGCACGGCTGTGTTATGTCGAAGTGCTGTTCGGCGGACGGGCAACGCCGGATGCGCTGAAGGCCAAGGCCAAACGGGATCTGATCAAAGGCTTTGCCGCGCTGGCGAGGCGGGCGCGATTCGCCCCCTATCTGACGGGCGCCGACTTTACGCTGGCGGACATCTATTTCATGTACAGCGTGGATCTGTCGCAGCAGGTGGGCGAGCGCCTGATGGGCTTGAACCTGCTGGATGAGGTGAAAGGGGCGAGGGAGTTGCTGGCGCGACTGAATGACCGGCCGAGTGCGCGCATCGTGGCGGCGGATCGGGAGGTGGATTATCCGGTGTTTCTGGAAAGGGTCAGGCCCACAGGGGCAGCGTAGCGGGGCCTTTGAGGAGCGCGCTTGCCCACATCATGGGCAAGCGCGCTCCTACCGTTCGAAATCAGCGAGTCGCGAGCAGTTGCTTGCCGCGTCCGACTGCCGCTTTTACCTGCGCAGGCGCAGTGCCACCGATGTGGTTTCGGGCGTTGACCGAACCTTCCAGCGTCAGAACAGCGAACACGTCCTGTTCGATCTGATCGCTGAATTGACGCAGTTCTTCCAGCGTCATTTCCGCCAGGTCCTTGCCGGTTTCCACGCCGTATTTAACGGCATGGCCCACGATTTCGTGGCAGTCACGGAACGGCAGGCCACGGCGAACCAGGTAGTCGGCCAGGTCGGTCGCGGTCGAAAAACCACGCAGGGCCGCTTCACGCATGATCGCGTGTTTAGGCTTGATCGCAGGAATCATGTCGGCGAAGGCTCGCAGCGAGTCACGCAGGGTATCGGCAGCATCGAACAACGGTTCTTTGTCTTCCTGATTGTCCTTGTTGTAGGCCAGCGGTTGGCCCTTCATCAAGGTCAGCAGGCCCATCAGCGCGCCGAACACGCGGCCGCTTTTGCCACGGACCAGCTCCGGCACGTCAGGGTTTTTCTTTTGCGGCATGATCGAGCTGCCGGTGCAGAAGCGGTCCGGCAGATCGATGAACTGGAATTGCGCGCTGGTCCACAGCACCAACTCTTCGGAGAAGCGCGACAGGTGCATCATCGCCACGCTGGCCGCCGAGCAGAATTCGATGGCGAAGTCGCGATCGGACACGCTGTCCAGCGAGTTGCCGCCCACGGCTTCGAAACCCAGCAACTGGCAGGTCAGTTCGCGATCAATCGGATACGTAGTGCCGGCCAGTGCCGCGCTGCCCAGCGGCATGCGGTTGGTGCGTTTGCGGCAATCGACCAGACGTTCGTAGTCGCGGCTCAACATCTCGAACCAAGCGAGCATGTGATGCCCAAAGGTCACAGGCTGTGCGGTTTGCAGGTGGGTGAAGCCCGGCATGATGGTGTCGGCTTCGCGTTCGGCCAGACCCAGCAGGCCTTCTTGCAAACGAGTGATTTCGGCCAGTATCAGGTCGATTTCATCCCGCAGCCACAGGCGAATGTCGGTGGCGACCTGATCGTTGCGGCTGCGGCCAGTGTGCAATTTTTTGCCGGTGATCCCGATGCGGTCGGTCAGACGCGCTTCGATGTTCATGTGCACGTCTTCCAGGTCCACACGCCAGTCGAACGTGCCCGCTTCGATTTCTCCCTGAATGGTCTTCAGGCCATCGACGATGGTGTCGCGTTCGGCATCGGTCAGCACACCGACTTTCGCCAGCATTGTGGCGTGGGCGACGGAGCCCATGATGTCGTGGCGGTAAAGGCGCTGATCGAAGGTGACGGAGGCGGTGAAGCGTGCGACGAAGGCGTCGACGGGTTCACTGAAGCGGCCGCCCCAGGACTGGTTGGTCTTGTCGGTGCTCATGGTTTCGCTCGCTGCTCTGCTGGTGGCTGTGCTGATTTGAAAAAGGCGCGGGCGATGATAACAGCATTGCCGCTTTTTTATCCCGGACAGCTTGCCCACCGGGGTGCGAGCGCAGAGACTGGGGCCATGCAAACCGAGCGCAACAAACCGGGCCAGAGCGCTTCTCCCGGCAAAGAGTTCTTCCTTCCGGAACTGTGCCTGCCTCAGGCGCTGCTGGTGCTGGTCGTGCTCGCCGAGCTGCTGGTGCTGGTCCTGGTGCTGGTGGAGCCGATGCATCCGGGCTTCGATTGGGTGCGGCTGGCGCTGATTTCCCTGTTCGTGCAGTGGATCGTGCTGCTGTCGGCGGCACTGCTGTGCGGTTTGCGCCCTTGGCTGGCGCGTCTCAAACCCGGCGTGGCGGGCGCGATGGGCTGCTTGCTGGTGGTGGCGGTCACGCTGGCTTGCACGGCCGTGACTGACTACTGTCAGTTGGACGGAGCCTTGCCGGTCGACAGCGACATCGAACGCTACCTTCGTTATTCATTGATTGCGCTGATCATGTCAGCGCTGATGTTGCGCTACTTTTACTTGCAGAGTCAGTGGCGCAAACAGCAACAGGCCGAATTGCGAGCCAGGATCGAGTCGTTACAGGCCCGCATCCGGCCGCACTTTCTGTTCAACACGCTCAACAGCATCGCGAGTCTGGTCACCAGCGACCCGCTCAAGGCCGAGCAGGCGGTGCTGGATTTGTCGGACCTGTTCCGCGCCAGTCTGGGCAAGCCTGGCAGCCTGACGACATGGGGGGAAGAACTGGAGTTGGCCAGACGTTATCTGTCGATTGAGCAATATCGACTTGGCGAGCGTCTACAGTTGGACTGGGACGTCAGCGCAATTCCCGACGACTTGCCGATTCCCCAGCTAACCTTGCAGCCATTACTTGAGAACGCGTTGATCTATGGCATCGCTCCCCGTGTGGAGGGTGGCGTGGTCAGGGTCGAGGCGAACTACGAACGGGGAGTATTTATATTGCGCGTCAGTAATCCCTATGACGAAGTCGCCCTCCGGCAGACTTCAAGCGGCACTCAGCAGGCCTTGGCAAACATCGGCGCTCGAATCACGGCACTTTTTGGCCCTCTCGCGAGTCTGAGCGTGGAGCGCCGTGACGGTCGTCACTTCACCTGTCTACGCTATCCTTGTGCGAGACTCACGCAGGAAGCCAGAGCAATATGAATGTCCTGATCGTTGATGACGAACCCCTAGCCCGTGATCGCCTGAGCCGTCTGGTTGGCGACCTTGAGGGTTACCGGGTCCTTGAACCCAGCGCCACCAATGGCGAAGAAGCCTTGACGCTGATCGATAGTCTGAAGCCCGACGTGGTTTTACTCGACATCCGCATGCCGGGCCTGGATGGTCTGCAGGTTGCGGCCAAATTATGCGAACGCGACACACCGCCTGCCGTGGTTTTTTGCACGGCTCATGACGAGTTTGCCCTGGAGGCATTTCAGGTCAGCGCCGTGGGGTATCTCGTCAAACCGGTGCGTCCTGAAAACCTGCTTGAAGCACTGCGCAAGGCCGAGCGCCCGAACCGTGTGCAGCTGGCGGCGATGACCCGTCCGGCCGCCGAGAGCGGGAACGGCCCACGCAGCCACATCAGTGCTCGCACCCGCAAGGGTATCGAGCTGATCCCGCTGGACCACGTGATCTATTTCATCGCGGACCACAAATACGTGACCTTGCGCCATGAAGATGGTGAGGTCTTGCTCGATGAGCCGCTCAAGGCGTTGGAGGATGAGTTCGGGGATCGCTTCGTGCGCATCCACCGCAATGCGCTGGTGGCCCGCGATCGCATCGAGCGCTTGCAGCGCACGCCTTTGGGGCATTTCCAACTGTTCCTCAAAGGGCTTAATGGCGATGCCTTGATCGTCAGCCGTCGGCACGTGGCCGGTGTGCGCAAGATGATGCAGCAGTTGTAGCTCGCGTCTGTCTGGCGTGTGGGGATCTTTTGTGGGAGCGAATATATTCGCGAAAAATAGTCCAGGCGACAACGATGTGTTGAATGTACCGCCGCTTCGCGAATGAATTCGCTCCCACAGGTCTAGGTGCAGTGAGGCGAGCAGTGGAAAGCGACATGCCGTCGCATGGCTTCCGTGCATCGATTGAGAACATGATGCGAGCAGATTGACGACAGTCATTCGGCCCGATTGGGTCGAGCTGTTATTATCCGCCGCATTCACTCAGTACGGATTGATCCATGTCCACTCGCGAAATCCGCATCGCTACGCGCAAAAGCGCGCTGGCACTCTGGCAAGCCGAATACGTCAAGGCTCGTCTGCAGGAAGCTCACCCCGGTCTGATCGTAACGCTGGTGCCCATGGTGAGCCGGGGCGACAAGCTGCTGGACTCACCGCTGTCGAAAATCGGCGGCAAGGGCCTGTTCGTCAAAGAGCTGGAAACCGCGCTGCTGGAAAACGAAGCGGACATCGCCGTTCACTCGATGAAAGACGTGCCGATGGATTTTCCGCAAGGCCTGGGCCTGTTCTGTATCTGCGAGCGCGAAGACCCTCGCGACGCATTCGTCTCCAACACCTTCGCCAGCCTTGATGAGCTGCCAGCGGGCAGCATCGTCGGCACATCGAGCCTGCGTCGTCAGGCGCAATTGCTGGCGCGGCGTCCCGACCTGAAAATCCATTTTCTGCGTGGCAACGTCAACACGCGTCTGGCCAAGCTCGACGCGGGCGAATACGACGCGATCATTCTGGCAGCCGCGGGCCTGATTCGTCTGGGCTTTGAAGACCGCATCACCTCTGCAATCAGCATCGAACACAGCCTCCCGGCAGGCGGGCAGGGCGCCGTCGGCATCGAGTGCCGCAGCGTCGACACTGAACTGCACGCCCTCTTGGCCCCGCTGCACCACACCGACACCGCTTTGCGCGTCACCGCTGAGCGGGCGCTGAACAAGCACCTCAATGGTGGCTGCCAGGTGCCTATCGCCTGTTACGCCGTGCTCGAAAACGACCAGTTGTGGCTGCGTGGCCTGGTGGGCGATCCGGCCGGCAGTCTGCTGCTGCACGCCGAGGCCCGTGCACCCCACGCCGATGCCCAAGCGTTGGGCGTGCAGGTTGCTGAAGCGTTGTTGGCACAGGGCGCCGCAAAAATTCTCAAAGCAGTCTACGGCGAGGCGGACGAGGCGTGACGGGCTGGCGCCTGCTGCTGACGCGGCCAGCCGAAGAGTCGCAGGCATTGGCCGAGACCTTGGCGCAAGCGGGCGTTTTCAGCGCCAGTCTGCCGTTGCTGGACATCGAACCATTGCCGGTCTCGGAAGAAAATCGCTCGATCATTTACGACCTTGCGGCCTACTGCGCGGTGATCGTCGTCAGTAAGCCTGCCGCGCGACTGGGGCTGGAAATGGTCGACGAAATCTGGCCGCAGCCGCCTATGCAAACGTGGTTTACCGTCGGCGCCGCTACAGGGCAGATTCTCGACGACTACGGCCTTCGCGTGTTCTTCCCCGAGCACGGCGACGACAGCGAAGCGCTGCTCGATTTGCCTCAACTTCAAGACGCCATTTCCGGTTACGACCCCAAGGTGCTGATCATGCGCGGCGAAGACGGCCGCGAATTGTTGGCCGAGCGCTTGCGCCAACGGGGTGTTAGTGTCGATTATCTGCCGCTGTACCGCCGCAACCTGCCGCAATACCCGGCGTCCGTCTTGCCACAGCGGGTGGCGGCGGAACGCTTGAACGGGCTAGTGGTCAGCAGTGGACAGGGTTTTCAACATCTGCGTGATTTGGCGGGCGATGCATGGCCGTCCCTGGCGCAGATGCCTTTATTCGTACCGAGCCCTCGGGTCGCTGAACTGGCGCGTGAAGCCGGGGCTCTGACCGTAGTGGACTGCCGTGGCGCCAGCGCTTCGGCCTTGCTGGCAGCGTTGCGGGCCCAGCCTGCACCTGCCTCTCAGGCGTAATGATCGACGGGTCGGATTACGCGATTACGCCCAAATGCAAAGGATGGATACGTGAGCGAAACAGTCTTGCCAAAAGATGACGTTGAACCGGTACTGGTCAAACCTGAGCCGCTGCCTGATTCCGCGCAAAAAGAACCTTCTCCCCGCCGCTCCAGCAACGGGCTGGCCGTTTTGGCACTCTTGTTGGGTGCGGCAGGCGTGGCGGTCGGTGGCTGGAGCGTGTGGCAACTGCGCGCGATCCAGGCCGGTCACCAGGAGCAATCGGGGCAATTGCAGGACCTCGGTTCGCAAACCCGCTCCCTCCAGCAAAGCGAGCAGCAATTGTCGGCACGTCTGGCGCAACTGCCGCCTGCGCAGGAGCTTGAAGACCGCCGCCGTCTTGTCACTCAATTGCAGGGCGATCAGCAGCGTTTGAGCCAGCGCGTGGAGACCGTGCTGGGCGCGAGCCGCAAGGATTGGCGTCTGGCCGAGGCTGAGCATCTGCTGCGTCTGGCAAGCCTGCGATTGTCTGCGCTGCAGGACATCAACAGTGCCCAGGCGCTGGTGCAGGGTGCTGACGAAATTCTGCGCGAACAGGATGATCCGGGCGCCTATGCCGCACGTGAGCAGTTGGCCAAGAGCCTGGCGGCCTTGCGCAGCGTCGACCAACCGGACCGCACCGGGCTGTTCCTGCAACTGGCCGCCCTGCGCGATCAAGCCCTCCAATTGAACGCGCTGGCGCCGGAATACAAAGACAAAGGCGAGTCGCTGCTGGGCCTGACCGATGGCAGCGAAGACAGCTACTGGGCGAAATGGTGGGACAAGATTTCTCAATACATCCGTCTCGACTTCCACGCCGACAAAAACATTCGTCCGCTGTTGGCGGGCCAGAGCCTGACCCAAGTACGACTGGCGTTGAGCCTGACGCTGGAGCAAGCGCAGTGGGCCGCGCTTAATGGTGAGCAGCCGGTTTACGCCAAAGCCGTTGCCGAGGCGCGTAGCGTGCTGGACGCCAACTTCAATCAGGACAACCCACAAAGCAAGATGCTGGGCGAGCGTCTGGACGAACTCGCCAAACAGCCAGTGGCTGTCATCACGCCTGACCTGACGCAGAGCCTGAGCTCCGTGCAAGCCTACTTAGAGCAGCGCCACACCCCGGTGGGCGGAGCATTGGAGCAACCTGCTGAAGGGGCGCAGCCGGGGAGCAAGCCATGAAGCGCGGCTATGTGATCGTCTTCGTCCTGATCGTCGTCGCGGCATTGGTCGGCCTGGCGATTTCCCGTCACGCCGGTTACGTGCTCATCGCCTATGACACCTTCCGCTACGAGTCCAGCCTGTGGGCTGCCTTGGCGCTGTTGGTCGCCATTGCGATCGTGGTCTGGCTGGTGCGGGGGCTGATACGGCTGCTGACGACCTCGGGCGGTGTGGTCAATCCGTGGTCGCGCCGTAACCGCAGCCGTCGTGCGCAGATTGCTATCGAGCGTGGTCAGATGGACCTCGCCGAGGGGCGTTGGGCCAGCGCTCAGCGTCACCTGCATCGCGCCGCCGAGGCTGAACCTCAACCGCTGCTGTATTACCTCGGTGCCGCCCGTGCGGCGAACGAGCAAGGCCGTTATGAAGAGAGCGACAACCTGCTTGAGCGCGCCCTTGAACGTCAGCCTCACGCCGAGCTTGCGATTGCCCTGAACCATGCGCAGCTGCAGCTCGACCGTGGCGACAGCGACGGTGCGCTGAGCACCCTGCAGGCGATGCACGAACGTCATCCGCACAACCCTCAGGTGTTGCGTCAGTTGCAGCGTCTCTATCGTCAGCGCAGCGAGTGGTCCGAGCTGATTCGACTGATGCCTGAGCTGCGCAAGGACAAGGTTTTGCCTGCGCAAGAACTGGCTGAGCTGGAGAAGCGCGCCTGGGGCGAGAACCTATCGCTGGCGGCTTATCGCGGAAACGATAGCGAGACGGGTCCGGCGGGTCTGCCTGCGCTGGAAACGGCTTGGCAGCAACTAACCTCGGCTCAGCGACAAGAGCCAGCGTTGATCCTGGCGTACGCCGAGCAGCTGCGTCGCCACGGCGCTGACGTGCAGGCGGAAGAGGTGCTGCGCACCGCGATGAAGCGTGACTACAACAGTCATTTGGCGAGACTCTACGGTCTCGTCCGAGGGAGTGATCCCGGCAAGCAATTGCAAACGGCGGAGGGCTGGTTGAAGCAGCATTCAGACGATCCTGGTCTGTTGCTGACGCTGGGGCGCCTCTGTTTGCAGAGCAGCCTGTGGGGCAAGGCGCGGGATTATCTTGAAGCGAGCCTTAAGCTACAACGCAATCCCGAAGCCTGCGCCGAGTTGGCCCGGTTGCTCGGTCAGTTAGGGGAAACCGACCGCAGCAATCTGTTGTTTCAGGAAGGTTTGGGCTTGTTAGACGAGCGTTTATTGGCGCGACCGCTTCCCGCACTCGCGCGCGCCTGACCCTCGGCAGGTTTGCCACAAAAGGCCCGCTCTGCGGGCCTTTTTGTTGGGTTGTCGCCAATTCGTGTAGGGCGTTTCTCAAGATGCGACAGGATTTTTTCTCGCTTGATGCCAGTTAGCGTAAATTCCTATCTGTGTGGTCGGTAAATCCTTACTCACGCTAAGAAATATCCTCCTCTGGTTGCCTTGAAAGCGAGTCTCGCTTTCCTCTACCGTAACCGCCTTCGTCTTTTGTTACGGATTTTCCATGCATCTGGCCCGCACCCGCATCCTGTTCTTTCTGGCGTTTATCGCCTGTGCGTTGATCGTGTGCGCGACGTTTTATCTGGAGCGTGTGGTGGGAAATGCCCCATGCCCACTCTGTTTTGCTCAGCGCGTGCTGTTGCTCAGTTGCTCGGTCGTTTGTCTGGTGGCTGCGGTCCACGGGCCTCGCGCGCTCGGTTGGCGTATCTATTCCGGCGTTCTTCTGCTGGCTTCCTTGACGGGAGCGGGGCTGGCAGGACGGCAAGTCTGGCTGCAGGCTTCACCGCCAGAAAACCCTGCCGCTTGCCTCGTGAACCTTCAATATCTGCTCGATACCCAGCCTTGGCTGAAGGTGTTGGCCATGATTTTCGCAGGCCACGCCGGATGCTCGGAAATCACCTGGTCGCTGTTTGGCATCAGTCTTCCGGAGTGGAGCCTGCTGGCATTTTCGGGTGTCGCGCTGTTCGCGATGTATTACGTGTTCATCGAATTTTGCCGATTCAGATCAATGGATACGGACATGACAGATTAAACACTTGTATGAACTTTATCGTCTGCGTACCTTGAAGGCCTGGTCGCACGGGCATAATCTGGCCCGCACGCGTCATCGGAATAATGCTGCTGTCGACGTATTTCAGAGCCGGTTTTCATACGCATCCGGCCGTATCGCCAAGCGATTACAGGCAGCATGCCCCTGAAGGGAAGAGAGAACATCATGCTCGAAAGTTGTCAGAACGCTCAGGAACGCTGGGGTGGGGTTCACAAGCTGATTGATCGTTGGTTGCTGGAGCGCAACGAACTGATCAAGGCTTACGATGTTCTAGGTGCCGAGCCGAACGCGTTGTCTGAAACCACGAAGCAGCTGCAGGAATTTTGCGGCACGCTCGTCGACTATGTGTCGGCCGGTCATTTTGAAATTTATGAGCAGCTGACAGGCGAAGCCAAGGCGTTCAATGACCAACGTGGACTTGAGCTGGCGGACACCCTTTACCCTCGCATCGATGTGATCACCGAGAAGCTGCTGGCTTTCAATGATCTGTGTGATGAAGGGAAGTGTGTGGCGGAGAAGTTCAAGGAGCTGGGTGGTTTGCTCCATGAGCGTTTCGAGCTGGAAGATTGCCTGATCGAAGTGCTGCACAACGCGCACAAAGAACAGGACGCGGTTCAGGCCTGATTCGTTTCACGTTAAAAAAGGGCGCCATCGAGGCGCCCTTTTTTATTGCGTGGGGTTTCTACTGAGAGACCGCCAGCAGTTCGATCTCGAACACCAGCGGGGTGTAGGGATCGATCAAGTCGCCTGCGCCCTCTGCGCCGTAGGCTTGTGCAGAAGGGATCACCAGTCGCCATTTCGCACCGACCGGCATGTCCACCAACGCGGTGGTCCAGCCCGCGATGACGCTGTCCAGACGGAACCATTGAGGCTGTTGGCTCTGATCGAAGATCGTGCCGTCAGGCAGGCGTCCGACGTATTTCACTTGGACGCGGCCATTGATATCGGGCTTGGCACCACTGCCGGGCGTCAGCTCGGTCATCAGGATGCCGTCGGCCAACTGTCGAACGCCAGGCTTGGCTTTCTCGGCATCCATGAATTTGCGTTCTTCTTTCAGCGCGGCTTCGGTCTGGGGTTCGGACTGCCCGGAATTTTCCGCTTGCGCGAGCGCCGCATCGTGATCGCTGAGGATTTGCTCCATGCGCTCCGGCTTGATGGCGAGCGGCTTGTTTTGATACGCCTGTTGCAGGCCTTCGATCAGCGCAGGCAATTGCAGGTCCGGCGCCTCCTGGCGCAGCCGTTCACCCAGGCTCGCACCCAGGCTGTACGACAGATCGTGGGCGTTGTCGGAAGCGGGAGCGTCGGTCGCGTGGGCAAGGTTTACCAAGAGGAACAACGACATTAACAAATAGCGCGACATGAATGCTCTCCGGCCTGGGAAGTGGCGATTATGCCAGCGCCGGCTGCCAAATGTGATGACGATGTGAAGGGATTTTGGCCGAACTGCAACAGAGCCCGATTTGTAATGTCAAGATGCCCTAGCGGCGGTGCGGGCAGAGGTCTAGTATGAGCCGCATTCAAATCAGCCAGGAGGTAAGTCATGTCGGCCACCAAGAAGCCAGTAAACACTCCGTTGCATTTGCTCCAACAGCTTTCGAGCAGCTTGCTCGAACACCTTGAAGATGCCTGTTCCACAGCGTTGGCTGATGCCGAGAAATTGCTCGCCAAGCTTGAGAAACAACGCGGCAAGGCGCAGGAAAAACTGCACAAGTCCCGCATCAAATTGCAGGACGCCGCTGCCGCTGGCAAAGCCAAGGCGCAAACCAAGGCGAAGAGCGGCGTCGCGGAGCTCGAAGCTCTGCTCGACGCGCTGAAAGATCGTCAGACCGAAACGCGCGCCTACATTCTCAATCTCAAACGCGATGCCCAGGAAAGCCTGAAGCTGGCGCAAGGCGTGGGTCGTGTGAAAGAAGCGGTAGGCAAAGCACTGAGCGATCGTGCCGCCAAGGCACCCGCTAAAGTGACCAAACCTGCTGCTAAAGCGGCTGCGAAACCTGCCGCGAAGGCTCCGGCGAAAGCGCCTGCCAAGGCCGCTGCCAAACCAGCCGCCGCTGCCAAGCCCGCTGCGAAAACCACAGCTGCCAAGCCCGCCTCTGCGAAAGCGCCTGTGAAAGCTGCCGCTGCGAAGCCAGCTGCGAAAACCGCCGCCGCTAAACCGGCTGCCGCCAAAGCGCCGGTTGCTGCCAAGCCGGCGGCTAAGCCAGCTGCCAAGGTTGCGAGCAAACCTGCTGCAAAACCCGCCGCGAAAGCACCTGCCGCTGCGAAGGCGCCTGCTAAAACTGCAGCCGCAAAACCTGCTGCCAAACCTGCGACCGCTGCTGCCAAGCCGGCTGCTAAAGCTCCGGCTGCAAAAACTGCCGCGGCCAAGCCAGCGGCCAAAGCTCCAGCTGCAAAAGCTGTCGCCGCCAAGCCTGCCGCCGCCAAGCCTGCCGCCAAGCCAGCGACTGCCGCTGCCAAACCGGCCGCTAAGCCCGCCGCTGCGAAACCAGCCGTGAAGCCAGCGGCCAAACCTGCCGCCGCCAAGCCTGCTGCGAAACCAGCGGCCAAGCCTGCCACTCCGGCAGCGGCTGCGAAGCCCGCGACGTCGGCTCCAGCAACGTCCGCTTCGACCACGCCAGCCGCTCCTGCTGCGCCCACCGCGCCAGCGGCTACGCCAGCGACCGGTTCGACGTCGAACAGCGCGTCCTAAGTAAGATCCTCCCCGACGCGCTGCAGCACGTGCAGCGCGTTGGGAGCTTCTTTTCCAGCGTCACCTGCGAGCGCATTCAGCCAGACAGCAGCGTGCTCCGCGTCATGCTCAGGCCAGTCCTGAATCAGCCGCTGCAATCGCACCAGCAATTCCCGCTCGGCATCCAGCTCCAACCCCTTCACACGTTCCCGCAGCGCACTGAGTTCTTCGTCCGTCACTGCGGCGGCTTTCCATTGCGTGCGCACAGCCCGTAGCGGCCCAACGACTTGGTCGTGCCAAGGCGTCGCCAACTGTCTGATTTCTTCTGCCCGTTGCGGATTGAACGAGATGTTGCGCTGATCCAGCCAGACGCCACACAGCAAGGCGCAGACGTTGCCGCCCCTGGCCTGCAGCGCCAGACACGCCTGCTCGACGCCCGGTCGGGCATAGAAATCGAGGGTGAAACTCCAAAGGTCGGAAGGCATAGTCATCTACCTGTTTTGGACGAAGCTGGTAGACTCCGCCGCCATTATGATCAGACTTCAAAGCCTTACCTTACAGCGTGGTCCGCAACGTCTGCTAGAAGACGCCGAGCTGACCCTGCACGCTGGCCAGAAAGCCGGCCTGATCGGCGCCAATGGCGCCGGCAAATCCAGCCTGTTCGCCTTGCTGCGGGGTGAACTGACCCCCGACAACGGCGACTGCTCGCTGCCCGCCGATTGGCGCATCGCACACATGCGCCAGGAGGTCGATACCCTCGAACGTCTGGCCGTGGACTACGTGCTCGATGGCGACCTGCGCCTGCGTCAGGTGCAGCATGACCTGGCGGCGGCCGAAGCCGCCCACGACGGCGCGGCTCAGGCACGCCTGCATTCGGAGCTCGACAGCGCCGATGGCTACACCGCCGACGCCCGCGCTCGCAAATTGCTCGCGGGCCTGGGCTTCACTAATGAGCAGATGGAACGGCAGGTCGGCAGCTTCTCCGGTGGCTGGCGGATGCGTCTGAACCTGGCGCAGGCACTGATGTGCCCGTCCGACCTGCTGTTGCTCGACGAACCGACCAACCACTTGGACCTCGACGCCATCCTCTGGCTCGAAGACTGGCTCAAGGGTTATCCGGGCACGCTGCTGCTGATTTCCCACGACCGGGATTTCCTCGACGCCGTGGTCGATCAGATCGCTCACGTCGACCAGAAAAAGATCACGCTCTATCGCGGCGGTTACAGCGCATTCGAACGTGCCCGCGCCGAACGTCTGGCCCAGCAGCAGCAGGCCTACGAGAAGCAGCAAGCGCAGCGTGCGCACATGGAAAAGTACATCGCCCGCTTCAAGGCGCAAGCCACCAAAGCCCGTCAGGCGCAGAGCCGGATCAAGGCACTGGAGCGGATGGAAGAGCTGTCGGCCGCCCACGTCGATTCGCCGTTCAACTTCGTTTTCCGCGAGTCCGACAAGATTTCCAGCCCGCTGCTGGACCTGTCTGACGCACGTCTGGGCTACGGCGACAAAGCCGTGCTGCAGAAGGTCAAACTGCAACTGACGCCGGGAGCGCGGATCGGTCTGCTCGGCCCGAACGGTGCCGGTAAGTCCACCCTGATCAAAAACCTCTCCGGCGAGCTTGAGCCGTTAAGCGGGCGCTTGGTGAGAGGCGAGAACACGGTCGTGGGCTACTTCGCGCAACACCAGCTCGATTCCCTCGACGCCAAGGCCAGTCCGTTGCTGCATTTGCAGCGCATTGCGCCGACCGAGCGCGAGCAGACGCTGCGCGATTTCCTCGGTGGCTTCGACTTCCGTGGCGCACGTCTGGAAGAGCCGGTGCTGAATTTTTCCGGCGGCGAGAAGGCTCGTCTGGCATTGGCCCTGATTGCCTGGGACAAACCTAACCTGCTGCTGCTCGATGAACCGACCAACCACCTGGATCTGGAAATGCGCCTGGCCCTGACCATGGCGTTGCAGGAATTCAGCGGCGCGGTACTGGTGGTTTCTCACGATCGTCATTTGCTCAAAAGCACGACCGACAACTTCCTTTTGGTCGCCGATGGCGTGGTCGAGGAATTCGACGGCGATCTGGACGACTACACTCGCTGGCTTGCCGATTACCGTCAGCGCAATGCGCCGGTCAGCAACACCCCGGCCAACGCCGACAAGACCGACAAGAAAGCCCAGCGTCAGCAGGCTGCGGCGCTGCGTCAGCAACTCGCCCCGCACAAGCGTGAAGCCGAGAAGCTGGAAAAGGAACTCGGCACGGTGCACGAAAAACTGGCGAAAATCGAAGCGGCCCTTGGCGACAGCGCGATCTACGAAGCGGCCAACAAGGACAAGCTGCGTGATTTGCTGGCCGACCAGGCCAAGCTGAAAACCCGCGAATCCGAGCTGGAAGAGGCGTGGATGGAAGCCTTGGAGCTGTTGGAATCGATGCAGGCCGAGCTGGAAGCGTTGTCCTGATGGAAGCGTTGGCGCTACCGGTGCCGGCGTACTGGATCGAGCCGATTCTGATTGGCTTGCAGATTCTGTTGATCCTGCTGATCGGCTACACCTTGCAACGATTCGTCGCGCGTTTCCTGACCCGGATGGCCGAGCGTTATCCGCTGCTGCCGCCCGAGCTTTTGGTGATGGTTCGCGGCGGGTTGCGCTGGTTGATCATGGGCACGGCTTTCGTGGCTGTCCTCGGTCGTCTCGGTGTTTCGGCTTCGGTGTTGTGGGCGGCGCTTTCGGGGTTCGTGGCCGTGGCAGCTGTGGCGTTCTTTGCCATGTGGAGCGTGCTGTCGAACCTGCTGTGTGCGGTGTTCATCTTCACCATGGGGCCGTTTCGCATTGGCGACGTGGTCGAACTCGTGGACACCACCGACAAGCCCGGCATCAAAGGCCGCGTGACCGCCATCAACCTGATGTTCACCACACTGGTCGAGCCCGCCGAGTTGGGCGGCACATTGGTGCAGGTGCCTAACAGCCAGTTCTTTCAGAAGTCGATCCGCCGCTGGCGGGGCAACGACGGCATGGCGATCATCTCTGGCGAAAAGCGCTCTAGCGACGGCCCCGCGCCGAAATAGCCTCAGCTGCGTGCAAAACAGCTATTCGTGAATCTGGCGTAACAGTTAGAAATCATTGGTCTTTGAGCCGCGTAAACACTAGGTTAGACGGAGTTTCCGTTCTGCCTGAGGTGCGTCATGTCGCTCGAAACGTGGTTGGCCTTTTTCGCCGCCTGTTGGGTCATCAGTCTTTCTCCGGGGGCCGGTGCCATTGCATCAATGTCCAGCGGTCTTCAATACGGATTCTGGCGCGGTTACTGGAACGCGCTCGGCCTGCAACTCGCGTTGATCGTCCAGATCGCGATTGTTGCCGCAGGCCTCGGCGCCGTGCTGGCGACGTCGGCATTGGCGTTTACGCTGATCAAATGGTTTGGTGTCGCGTACCTCGTGTACCTCGGCGTCAAACAGTGGCGCGCCCTGCCGAGCGATTTGTCTGACGACGCGGCTATTCGCCCGATCGGCAAGCCGCTGGCATTGGTCACCCGAGGCTTTCTGGTGAACATCAGCAACCCCAAGGCGCTGGTATTCATGCTCGCGATCCTGCCGCAGTTCATCGACACCCACCTGCCGTTGCTGCCGCAGTACCTGACGATTGGCTTGACGATGGTCACCGTGGATTTGATCGTGATGGCGGGCTACACCGGGCTGGCGTCGAAAGTGCTGCGCGCGCTCAAGACGCCGAAGCAACAGCGCCGGATGAACCGCACGTTTGCCGGATTGTTCGTGAGTGCGGCGGCGTTTCTCGCGACGTTGCATCGCGCGTAACGTTGGATCATGAAGGATCTGTGGGAGCGAATTCATTCGCGAGAGGTCGGAACATCCGAAAGAAATCGATTGGATGTACCGCCGCATCGCGAATGAATTCGCTCCCACAGTTGATTTGCGGAGGCCTTTACGCTCAACGCAAAATCTTCGGCGCTTCATCTCGCGGCAGATTGTTCCGAGGCGCAGGCTGCTCTTGCGAATACTCGATCTCTCCCCGGAGTTGCTCTCGCAGCTGTCGCGCTACATCCAGTCCGATGGACTTCGACACTTCCTTCACCACCCGACCCCGATTCGGCGTGACGCGTACGTCATTGCCATTCACCAGCTTGGTGTCCTGGCCTTCGCCCATCGCCGTAAACGCCGAGGTGATTTCGAAGGTGCGAGTGTTGATCAGGCTGAAGTCGCCCACCAGCGTGAGGCCCAGCACCGCAGAGTGGGCGTTGGTGTTGGCGATTTCGTTAACGTCCTGACGGAAGTCGATGTCCGACACGGTGCCGAACAGCACGTAATCAGCCCCTTTGAAGTTGCCATTCTTGATGCGCTTGATCACGTCGTACACGTCTTCCTTCGCACTGGCGGTGTAAGGCGTGCCCTGCACCAGCTGGAACATCCCGGACTTGAGAATCTCGCCCTTGATGTCGCCGCTGAATTTTCGCAGCTCGCTTTGTTCGATGTATGTGGTGCGTGCTTCGTATTCGTTGTAGCTCGACGAGCCGCTGGCACCGTAGCGATTGACCTGAACGTTGGTCTGCGCCGACACCGTGTGGATGTATTCCTCCACCTGTTGCTCGAACGCCAGGTCAGTGACCGCGATTTTCGGTGCGGCCTGGGCGCCGAACGCGCACACCAGACCCAAAATGCCGATCCATCCACGCATCATCAACGCTCCGTGGTCTTGCGGATTTCTTTCTCGTCCATCCACTCGGCCAGACCGCTTTCGACATCGATCAATTGCAGGCTGAATTTGTAGAAGACGTCTTTGTAGTCGCTGCTGCGCTTGACGATGGAGCTGATCGAGCCTTCAAGGCGGTATTTGGCCGCGACCATGTTGCCGGTTTTGCTGACCGTGGACTGTTTGTACAGGCCACTCTGGTTCTGCAGCTTCAGTTGATCGACCTGGCTCTGCATGTCGGTGTTGTCGCTGGCGAAACGCGCGGTACCGGACTTCATGAGCTGGGTCTTGATCGACGTGGTGATTTCCCGCGTGTCGATGTATTCGCTGGTCTTGTTCCTCACGTCATAGACCTGCACCACCGGGCGCCCCTGCAAAGTGCCGGACTGCGCCAGTGAGCGGGTCATGCTCTCTGCGATCATTTGCAGGTCGGTGGAGCCGAATTCGTTGGTCACGGTTTCAACAGCCTTGGTGTCGCCGTAGCTGATGTTCTTGCTGCCCAACGTGGGCGAGTTGTTGGCGCAGCCGGTGGCCAGCAGGGCGACGGCAGCGAGCAGGGAAAGGCGAATGAATGGCATGAAAGGGGTCTCTTTTGCTGAGCGAATAAGGGGCATCAAGGGGTTTTGACTTCGAGGCGGAAGTCCGTGGCCCTGGGCACGGGCGCGATGGCGGGGAGGAAACTGCTCTGCGAGCCATACAGCGTCAGGCTTTTCCAGGTCTCGGGCTCAGCGACCGGGAAGCCGTCATTGCCCAGCCAGGCGAAGCGGTAGTACATCGTCTTGTTGTAGCGGCTGGTGTTGTTCAGCGAGACGTTGACGGTCAGGAAGCCGTTTTCACGGGCGACCCGCATCGGCCCGATGTCGATGTTTTTCAGGTCACCCAAGGCGACCACCTTGCTGGCGGCGCTGCCCGGGGCGGGCGGCGGGGTGGCGCAACCGGCGAGCAACGCCAGGGCCATCAGGGCGCATATCTTGCGAAGCATGTTGTGTCTCCGTTCAAGGGGTGTTGAGGGCCACGGCTTGCGGCAGGGTCGACGGGATCACCTGCGCGGCCAGGCCGCTGGTGAACACCTGATTGCCGATGGCACGCAGAGTGACCACTTGGTAAGGGCGGTCGATGTTGAGTTGCACATGAGTACCGCCCAGCGAAGAGGGCAAAGTCACCTCGTGCGCCCCCGGTTTGAGGCGCATGCGTGCCACCAGGGTGTGGTCCGGTAAGGTGCGCCAAGTGCGGGTGTCGGCGTTTTCCGTGACGGCGGACGCAATGCCGACGGCCAGCCCTGCCAGCGGATTGACCTCGTTGAGCTTCTTCTGCGCGACGCCACGGCTGATGGCGCGCACGGTGGTGCGCAGCAAAATGCCCGGCATGTCGTCACGCAGGGCGCGGCGGGACATGGCGGTGGTGCTGTTGAGCGACGTCAGGTTGACAGGCTGACCGTCCACGCCGACCTGATTGAAGAGCGGCGTCGAGTTGTCGGCTTTGACGACTGGAAACGACAGGGTGGTGATGACCAGATTGTTGTCAATCGGCAATGGAAGCGGGATACGAATCGAGTCACGCGCAGGTGCGAGGCCGGTCTGCACCACCAGCAACACATCACTGCCGTCGGTGGCGGTGTTTTTGCTGCCAGCGGCATCGAGGTCCAGCAGGGCGTGATCCAACAGCGGTGTGTTGGGGCGCAGCTCGGCCGCCTGACGATAGCCTGGCGCTGCCAAGTCTTTTTCGCCCAGCGCTTCGTACACGAAACCGGCAAGGTAGTGACTGAACGCGCTCTGATAGCTGTTCTTCAGGTTTATGACTTCCGGCGCGTCGAGGGTGGCGACCGGATAGCCCTTGAGGTCTTTGTACTGAAACGCCATGCCTTGGCTTCGGGCGTCGTCTTCGCTCTTGAGGTACTGCTTGTCGCGCAGTTCGGCGATCACGGCTTCGCGCTCGTGGGTTCGCTTGATGTCAGTGCGGGCGCCATCGAAGTCGTTTTCGGCCAGCCGGTTCAGCGCCATTTGCGTGGTCAGCATGACTTTTTCGTAGTCGTAGCCTTCGTAGCGCCGCACTTTGTCGTTCACCAGGTAGCTGCCGAACTGCGCCAGATATTTGCCGCTGTCCAGCTTGACGGCGTCTTCCCAGGCGATGACGGTCTGGTCAGCGCGGCCCCACGCCAGCTGGCTACCCGCGAGATCGCCTTTGGAGCGCAGCAGTTCGCCTTTCTCGAAGTAGTAGAGAAGGTCCTTGTCGTCCCCGGTGTTGTGTTTTTCCAGCAATAGCAGGGCGCCATCGACGTTGCCGCTGGCAAGCTGCTGATTGGTCTGCTGCAGCTCGGTGTCATAGCTGCGAAACGCAGCGCAGCCGGTCAGTTGCGCGGCAATGATCAGCACCAGTGTGCCGAGGGCGCGAGAGCACATCGAATCTTTCCTTGAGTGAGCCAGCCGGTTTCCATGACGCTCGGCTGTGCAATTCCTTTTTTGAGACGCGGGGGCTTCCAGCGGGGCCAGTCATCAAGCGATAGCTGTGTGCCAAGAAGCGGCGGCGGGGGATTATAAGGACCGAGACGCTTTAAACAATGGCTTTTTGATGTCGCACGGGATTTTCGGACACGTCTTACACAGCCTCTATGCCGCGCTGTTTTCGAAAAAAATTGATGCGTCGCACCTTGGCCTGCAAAAAACGGCGCGAAAGATGCCGTAAAACTTGAGTGCAAGTCTCTCAACATGAACAATGACAACCCTTCGCATTCCTGTTTGAGATCCACTCATGTTTTCCCCTTCACGTTTCATGGCTGGCTTGGGTCTGGCGCTGCTGATCCTGCTCAGCGTGACCGCTCGCGCGGATTCCGTTGATGGCGCCGCGCAAGCCCTTCACCTGTTCAACTACGTCAGCGCCGACTACCCGGCGACGGTGGCGGACGGCAAGGTGATCGACGAGGCTGAGTATCGGGAGCAACTCGAATTTCTCGGCGCTGTTCAGGGTTTGATCGCGGGCTTGCCCGAGCGGCCGGAGCGTGCCGAACTCACGCAAGGCGCGAAGGCGCTGCTGTCGGCTGTCGAGCAAAAGGACGATGGCGCGCAGGTCGCGCATCAAGCACGGCAGTTGGGGGCGAAGCTGGCCGTGGCGTACGAAGTGAGCCAGGCACCGATCATCACCCCGGACGCGACACGCGGTGCGCCGCTCTACGCGCAGTATTGCTCGGTCTGTCACGGTAATGCGGGAGCGGGTGATGGTCCTGCGGCTGTCGGCATGTCGCCACCCCCTGCGAACATGCGTGATGCGTCGCGGTTTGATCGCCTGAGCCTGTATGACGTCTACAGCACGTTGGGCCTGGGCATCGAAGGCACGGACATGCCGTCGTTCGCCGACCAACTGGATGACCGTCAGCGCTGGGATGTGGCGACCTACATCGCAAGCTTCACGGCCGACCCCAAAGCCGAAGCGGTCAAGACGTTCAACCTCGCGGACCTGGCCCGCCAGACGCCGACAGAAGTGCTGGTTGTGGAGGGCCCGAAAGCCGCTGCGGCCTTCCGCGCCCAGCGTGCCCAGCCACCGCAGGTCCAGCGGGGTCCCTCGCAACTGCTCGATTACACCAGCTCGACGCTGGACAAGAGCCTGGCGGCGTACCAGGCCGGTGATCACGAGCAGGCCTATGATCTGTCGGTGGCGGCGTATCTGGAAGGCTTCGAGTTGGTCGAAAGCTCGCTGGACAACGTGGACGCCACGGTTCGCAAGGACACCGAGAAGGCGCTGATGGCCTACCGTCAGTCGTTGCAGGACGGGCTGCCCGCTGCAGAAGCGGCTGAGAAACTGGCGGCGGCGAAGGCAAAACTCAAAGTGTCTGCCGATCTGCTTGGCAGCGATGGCCTCAGTACGTCCCTGAGCTTCATCTCGGGCCTCTTGATTCTGTTGCGCGAAGGGCTGGAAGCGATTCTGGTGCTGGCGGCGATTCTGGCGTTCCTGCGCAACACCGGCCAGCAATCGGCGGTGCGCAGCGTCAACGTGGGTTGGGGTTTGGCGCTGCTGGCAGGCTTGGGAACGTGGGCGCTGGCAGCGTACGTGATCGATGTCAGCGGTTCGCAGCGAGAATTGCTGGAAGGCGCGACGGCGCTGTTCGCCAGCGTCATGGTGCTGTGGCTGGGCGTGTGGATGCACGACCGTCGTCACGCGGCGGCGTGGCAGGACTACATCAAGAGCAGCCTTGTGGGCGGTGGCGGTCGGTTCGGCTTCGCAGTGCTGGCATTCTTCTCGGTGTACCGCGAGCTGTTCGAGGTGATTCTGTTCTACGAGACGTTGTGGCTGCAGGCAGGTCCCGCCGGGCATAACGCCGTGCTGGCTGGCGGTGCCACGGCGCTGGTGCTGTTGGTGGGCCTTGCGTGGGTGATTCTGCGCGGTTCGGCGAAACTGCCGTTGGCGATGTTCTTCGGTATCAACGCTGCGCTGCTGTGCGCGTTGTCGGTGGTGTTCGCCGGGCATGGCGTCAAGGCGCTGCAAGAGGCTGGCATCTTTGGCACACGGCCCGTGCCGTTCTTCGAGTTCGATTGGTTGGGCATTCACGCCGATGCGTATTCCTTGGGCGCGCAGGCGGTTGCGTTGCTGGCGATTGCGGTGCTGTATGGTCGCAGCCGGTTATCAGAAAAGCGCCGGGTTGCGGCTGTGTGATTGACCTGTAGGAGCGTGGCTCGTCCCGCGATCGGCGACGTAGTCGTCGTGAATCCGGCAGGCGCGGTGCAACAGAAGGACTGCATATGCGGGTTTTGCGGCGGGTTCCCCGCCGTTCGCGGGACAAGCCACGCTCCTACAAAAGCAGAATGATGGAGTTTTAACATGCGCGTCTGGATCGATGCCGATGCCTGTCCGAAAGCGGCCAGGGATCAAGTGGTCAAATTCGCCCTCAAGCGCCAGTTCGAGGTTGTGCTGGTGGCGGGGCAAGCGGTGCCTCGGCCTGCGTTCGCGCTGGTCAAGCTGATCGTGGTGCCCAGCGGCCCTGATGCGGCTGACGATTACCTGGTCGAGCATGCAGCGCCGGGCGAACTGGTGATTTGCAGCGACGTGCCGCTGGCGGATCGGCTGGTGAAAAAGGGCGTTGCAGCGCTGGACCCGCGTGGCAAGGAGTTCGACGAGCAGAACATGGGTGAGCGACTGGCCGTGCGCAACCTGTTCACCGACTTGCGCGAACAGGGGCAGGCAGGAGGCGGGCAGGGGGCTTACGGGGATCGCGAGAAACAGGCGTTCGCCAATTCGCTGGACCGGATTTTGACCCGGTTAGCGCGGGAATCCCCCGCCTGATCAACGGACGACAGGTGTAGGAGTTGGCTTGCTGGCGAAAGCGATTCATCAGTCAGTGCATGAGGGTCAGTCCCACCGCTTTCGCCAGCAAGCCGGCTCCTAAAGTTATTCATCAGGCCGAAACGTCCTCACTTTCCTGCACCAACTCCAGCACCCGATCCACCAGCTTGTTGATCCCCGACGCTGCTTCGCCAATCGACTTGGCAACCATGTACGCCGGGGTGCTGACCAGCTTGCGGGCCTTGTCTTCAACGATGTCAGTGACGTCGCATTCTTCGTGCTGGCCACCCATCCTGGTGATTTTGGCGGCAGTTTCGGGGCAATTGCCAACGGTGCAGGTCACGCCCGGGCCGTAGATCTTGGCCGCCAACGCGGGCGACACACAGATCAATCCAATGGGTTTGCCCGCCATGGCGAAGGCTTCTGCCATGGCCAGCACCTCCGCTTGAACCTTGCAGCCTGAGCCTTCTGAGGCGAAGTTCGACAGGTTCTTCGCCGCGCCAAAGCCGCCCGGGATGATCAACGCATCGAACTCAGTGACGTCCGCCTCGCGGATGTCCTCAATGGCGCCCCGCACGATGCGCGCTGATTCCACCAACACATTGCGGGTTTCAGGCATTTCTTCGCCAGTGAGGTGATTGATCACGTGGTACTGAGGGATGTTTGGCGCGAAGCACTTCACCTCGGCGCCGCGTTGATCCAGACGCAGCAGGGTGAGCACGCTTTCGTGAATTTCCGCGCCGTCCTGGACGCCGCAACCGGAAAGAATGACGGCCACTTTTTTGCTCATGCCTGTGTTCCCTCTCTTGAGCGATCCGGGCTAGACCGGGTACGCCGGTGATGTCGTGTTCCCTGGCGCTTACGAGCGGCTCGCCGCGCCAACGATGTCCTCAAATGTCTACTAATTTGTCATCTGTTGCCATAGGGTTTTGCCGTGGTGACGCCTAATCTTCGAGGTTTCGTTGTCGGGTGGCGTCGATGAATTTCATTCTGTACGCAGTGCCGTTTTTCTTCGTGCTGATCGGTGTCGAGCTGGTCGCCGACCGTTGGCGCAAGGTCAACAATTACCGGGTCGCCGATGCGATCAACAGCCTCAGTACAGGCGTGTTATCGACGACGACGGGTCTGCTGACCAAAGGCGTGGGGCTGGTGACCTACGCCTTTGCGCTGGAGCATCTGGCCTTGTGGCGGCTGTCTGCCGAGAGCGTCTGGGTCTGGGGGTTCGCCTTCATCTTTTACGACTTCTGCTATTACTGGCTTCATCGGATGGGGCACGAGCGCAACATTCTCTGGGCCGCGCACTCGGTGCATCACCAGAGCGAGGACTACAACCTCTCGACCGCCTTGCGCCAGACCAGCACCGGCTTTCTGCTGAGCTGGATTTTCTATCTGCCGCTGGCCGTGGTCGGCGTGCCGCTGGTGGTGTTCGTGGCGGTGGCCTCGCTCAATCTGCTTTATCAATTCTGGGTCCACACTCGGCACATTCCCAAGCTGGGCTGGTTCGAATGGTTCTTCGTGACGCCATCCAATCATCGCGCTCACCACGCGCAGAACCGTGTCTACATGGATCGCAACTACGGCGGGGTGTTCATTGTTTGGGACCGACTGTTCGGCACCTTCCAGGAAGAGCTGGATGAGGAACCGCCGATTTTCGGGGTCACAACCCCTTTGAGAAGCTGGAACCCGCTGTGGGCGAACGTGCAGTTCTATGCTCAATTGGCAGCGGATGCACGACGGGCCGAATCGACGTGGGACAAATGGCGGATCTGGTTCATGCCGACCGGGTGGCGGCCTGCGGACGTGGCGCGGAAATATCCGATCAGCAAGCCGGACCTTGTGCAATTCCGCAAATTCGAGGTGCCGTTGAGCCTGACGCAGCAGCTGTACATTGGCGCACAATTTTCGCTGTACACGCTGCTGGGGAGTTATCTGCTGTCGAACGGCGACGTGTTGCCGTGGGCTGCGCTGATCGTCGGCTGGTCATGGGTGGCGTTGGGGCTGTTCGTGTTTGGCGCGGCACTGGAAAACCGGCCGGCGGCGTTGAAGCTGGAAGGGGTGAGGCTGGTGGCGAACCTGCCGTTAATGGCGGTGGCTCCGGCAGTAGGCCTGTGGCCCGCGAGTGCGTTGGGCTGGACAGTGTTGCTGACTTACACGCTGCTGAGCGCAATCGCTGTGTATTGCGCTCGGGGTCGATTCACTCGTCTGGCCGGTCCTTGACCTCGACGGGGGCCGCGGCTGAAACCGCCAGTTTGGCCTCGCGCGCAATACGGGCGTTTTTGATACGACGTCTGATCCAAAGCAGGCCACCAATCACCAGCAGTGCACCCAAGACCCACAGCTCGTATTTCTTGACGTTGCCCAGCAAACCTTCAAGCACCGCGCCGAATTTGTAGGCCGCAGCGCCCAGCGCCGCCGCCCAGACCGCAGCACCGATGCCGTTGAGCAGCAAATAACGCCCCGGCGGATACCCGGAAAGGCCGATGGCCACCGGCATCACCGTGCGCAAACCGTAGACAAATCGGAAGCTCAGCACCCAGATGTCGGGGTGCCGACGAATATGTTCCAGCGCGCGATCGCCCAGCAGTTGCCAGCGCGGCTTGCGTGCCAAAAGCTTGCGGCCATGCTTGCGCCCCATGAAATACCAGAGCTGATCGCCTGCGTAGCTGCCGAAGAAGGCAACCACCACGACCAGATTGATGTCCATGTACCCACGAAACGCAAGAAATCCAGCGAGGACCAAAATGGTCTCACCTTCAAAAAAGGTTCCAAGGAAGAGGGCGAAGTAGCCAAATTCTTGTAAAAAATGCTGGAGCATCATATGGGTGCTGGCGAAATGAACGCGCAGCCTAACGCGCCGGACACATTCAGGAAAGTGTCGAAATGTGTCACTACGTTAAAGTTTCTTACGACTTGGGCAGAATTGTCGTCTAGGAAGCGTGTTTTGGTCCTACACGGTATGGTGGACATGTAGCTGTCATGTGTCAGTCACAATGCTGGCTTATAACTGTCACGTTTGCCCGCGCGCTCGGGCCCGCAGGTGCCCGGTGTGACCGGTCTGCGCCGCTGATCGTCCCTTTTGTCGTGAAGGGACCGACAGATCGATCTCTTCGGCCGTTCTACCGGCCCAACTGTTACAGGGCAACAGCCTTACAGGATTATTCATGAGTACCGAAGGAAGCACCGAAGCCTCAATTGAACTTGAACCCGAAATCTCTTCTACGGAAGTCACCGCCGTGGTCGAACCGACTATCGAGGTGCTGCCCGCCGTCGAGCTGCAGCAGCCTGCCAGCCCGGCGATCGTGATCCCGAACCTGGATGACAGCAGCCTTTATATTCACCGCGAGCTGTCGCAGCTGCAGTTCAATATTCGCGTACTTGAGCAGGCGCTGGACGAATCCTACCCGCTGCTCGAACGCCTCAAGTTTCTGCTGATCTTCTCCAGCAACCTGGACGAATTTTTCGAAATCCGCGTCGCGGGCCTCAAGAAACAAATCACCTTCGCCCGTGAGCAGGCCGGTGCCGACGGCTTGCAGCCTCATCAGGCGCTGGCGCGCATCAGCGAGCTGGTGCACGGCCACGTGGACCGCCAGTACGCCATCCTCAACGACATCCTGTTGCCCGAGCTTGAAAAGCATCAGGTGCGCTTCATCCGTCGTCGTTACTGGACCACCAAGCTGAAGACGTGGGTCCGTCGTTATTTCCGCGACGAAATCGCACCGATCATCACACCGATCGGCCTCGATCCGACGCACCCGTTCCCGTTGCTGGTCAACAAATCCCTGAACTTCATCGTCGAGCTGGAAGGCATCGACGCTTTCGGTCGCGATTCGGGCCTGGCGATCATTCCGGCCCCCCGCCTCTTGCCGCGCATCATCAAGGTGCCGGAAGACGTCGGCGGCCCGGGCGACAACTACGTTTTCCTGTCGTCGATGATCCACGCCCACGCCGATGACCTGTTCCAGGGCATGAAGGTCAAGGGCTGCTACCAGTTCCGCCTGACCCGTAACGCCGACCTGGCGCTGGATTCCGAGGACGTAGAAGACTTGGCCCGCGCCCTGCGTGGCGAGCTGTTCTCCCGTCGCTACGGCGATGCGGTGCGTCTGGAAGTGGCCGACACCTGCCCGAAACACCTGTCCGACTACCTGCTCAAGCAGTTCAACCTGAGCGAGACCGAGCTGTATCAGGTCAACGGTCCAGTGAACCTGACGCGTCTGTTCAGCATCACCGGCCTGGACAGCCATCCGGAGCTGCAATACCTGCCGTTCACCCCGGCCATTCCGAAGCTTTTGCAGAACAGCGAAAACATCTTCAACGTGATCAGCAAGCAGGACATTCTGCTGTTGCACCCATTCGAATCCTTCACGCCGGTGGTGGATTTGCTGCGTCAGGCGGCCAAAGACCCTCACGTTCTGGCCGTGCGCCAGACGCTGTATCGCAGTGGCGCCAACTCGGAAATCGTTGATGCGCTGGTGGATGCCGCGCGTAACGGCAAGGAAGTCACGGCAGTCATCGAGCTGCGCGCGCGGTTCGACGAAGAGTCCAACCTGCAACTCGCCAGCCGCTTGCAGGCGGCCGGTGCGGTGGTGATTTACGGTGTGGTCGGCTTCAAGACCCACGCCAAGATGATGTTGATTCTGCGTCGCGAAGCGGGCGAGATCGTGCGTTACGCCCACCTCGGGACCGGTAACTACCACGCGGGCAACGCTCGTCTGTACACCGACTACAGCCTGCTGACCTCCGACGACGCGCTGTGCGAAGACGTCGGCAAACTGTTCAGCCAGCTGATCGGCATGGGCAAGACGCTGCGCATGAAGAAGTTGCTCCACGCGCCGTTCACGCTCAAGAAGGGCATGCTCGACATGATTGCCCGCGAGACGCAGTTCGCGACCGACGGCAAACCTGCCCACATCATCGCCAAGTTCAACTCGCTGACTGATCCGAAGATCATCCGCGCGCTGTACAAAGCCAGCCAGATGGGCGTGAAGATCGATCTCGTGGTGCGGGGCATGTGCTGCCTGCGTCCGGGGGTTCCGGGCGTGTCGCACAACATTCAGGTGCGCTCGATCGTGGGTCGCTTCCTGGAGCACACCCGCGTGTTCTACTTCCTGAATGGCGGCGACGAGCAGATGTTCCTGTCCAGCGCCGACTGGATGGAACGCAACCTCGACAAGCGCGTCGAGACCTGCTTCCCGGTGGAAGGCAAGAAGCTGATTCTGCGCGTGAAGAAGGAGTTGGAGGGGTATCTGACCGACAACACCCACGCGTGGCTGTTGCAGCCGGACGGGCGCTACCTTCGCAGCACGCCAACCGGCAACCAGAACGCCCGCAATGTGCAGGCGTCGCTTCTGGAGAAGTTGAGCAACCCGGTCCTTAGCGTACGCTGAGGTTGATGTTGACTCGGGTCAGCCACTCCGCTTCCAGCGCGAAGTCGGCCTGAGTCAGCTGGTTGTTTTCCAGCCAGCCATCCGGGAACAGGATGTCGAGGTCGTTGCCATTGGCGGTCAGCACAGGTTGCGGCATCTCTTGGGTGCCGCGAATGTGGTGGAACAGGATCGCGAAGCGCAGCAGCACGCACAGACGAATCAGCTTCACGCCTTCATCGCCAAATTCGGCGAACTTGTCCTTTGGAATGTTCCGACGATGGCCGCGCACCAGCAGCGCGAGCATCTGTTGGTCTTCCCGCGAGAAACCCGCCAGATCCGAGTGCTCGATCAAGTACGCGCCGTGCTTGTGGTAGTGATAGTGGGCGATGTCCAGCCCCACTTCATGCACCTTGGCGGCCCAACTGAGCAGCTCGCGATACAGATCGTCTTCGAGCTCCCACGCCGTGGCGACCTGCTCCAGCGCTGACAGCGCCTTGCGCTCGACCCGTGCGGCCTGTTCCAGATCGACGTGATAACGGTCCATCAGCGAGCTGAGGGTGCGTTCGCGCACGTCTTCGTGGTGATGGCGGCCCAGCAGGTCATACAGCACGCCTTCGCGCAGCGCGCCTTCGCAGTGGTCCATGCGTTTCAGTTCAAGGGCGTCGAAGATCGCTTCGAGAATTGCCAGACCGGCCGGGAAAATGGCGCGACGATCGGGCTTGAGGCCGTCGAAGTCGATCTTGTCCACTTCGCCGAGCTTCATCAGTTTGCGTTTGAGCCAGGCGAGGCCTTCGGCGTTGACTTCACCGGTGCCGTGGCCGCCGGCTTTGAGGGCCAGGCCGATCGCGCGAATGGTGCCGGACGAGCCGATCGCTTCATCCCACGTCAGACGATGCAGGGCGTGCTCGATGCTCATGATCTCCAGCCGCGCCGCCGTGTAGGCCTGGGCGTAACGCGCCGGGGTGATCTTGCCGTCTTTGAAATAGCGCTGGGTAAAGCTCACGCAACCCATTTGCAGGCTTTCGCGCAGCAACGGTTCGAAGCGCTGGCCGATGATGAATTCGGTACTGCCGCCACCGATGTCCGCCACCAGGCGTTTGCCCGGTGTGTCGGCGAGGGTGTGGGACACGCCGAGGTAGATCAGGCGCGCCTCTTCACGGCCGGAAATGACCTCGACAGGGTGGCCAAGGATTTCTTCGGCGCGGTGGATGAATTCGTTGCGATTGCGCGCTTCGCGCAGGGCGTTGGTGCCGACGATCCGCACGGCGCCCGGTGGCATGCCGTTGATCAGTTGGGCAAAACGCTTGAGGCAATCGAGCCCCCGCTGCATGGATTCTTCGTTGAGCTTGCGCTCGTCGTCGATCCCGGCGGCCAACTGCACTTTCTCGCCGAGCCGCTCAAGAATGCGGATTTCACCCTGATTCGCTTTGGCGACCACCATGTGGAAGCTGTTGGAGCCCAAGTCGATCGCGGCGATCAGCGAGAGGTTTTTGGCTGTGGATGGCGACATGGTCAAAAGGTCTCGGTCGTTAACCCCGACATCGTGCCACGAACCATCACTGCCGCCAAACGCGCATTTAAGCGTTGGGCGTGACGTGATCGTTCCCACGCTCCACGCGGGAACGATCATTACGTTGCACCGCCATAACTGTAGGAGTGAGCTTGCTCGCGATAGCGGTGATCAGCCACCACAGCTTTGTCTGATCCCCCGCTATCGCGAGCAAGCTCACTCCTACAGATGCGCGTTTACAGGTCGATGGCAAGCGACCTGTTCAAGCGTGTTCCACCGACCCAATGAAATTCGCCAGTTCCGGTGTTTTTGGGTTGGCCATCAGCTCTCTTGGATCGCCCACTTCATGCACCTTGCCCTGATGCATGAACACCAGCTTGTCGCCCACTTCCCGAGCGAAGCGCATTTCGTGGGTCACCATGATCAGCGTCATGCCGTCTTTCGCCAGCTCGCGCACGACGCTGAGCACCTCATTCACCAGCTCCGGGTCCAGCGCCGAGGTGATTTCATCGCACAGCAGCACTTTCGGCGACATCGCCAAGGCCCGCGCAATTGCCACGCGCTGCTGCTGGCCTCCCGACAAACGATCAGGGAACGCGTCGAATTTTTCCCCAAGTCCGACGCGATGGAGCATTTCCTTGGCGAGCTTCGTCGCTTCGGCCTTGGAGACCTTTTTCACCACCTGCGGCGCAAGCATCACGTTTTCGCCGACGGTCAGGTGCGGGAACAGGTTGAACTGCTGAAACACCATGCCGACTTTCTGCCGTAGGCTGCGCAGATCAGCCCGCGCTGCGTCGAGGTATTCGCCATCGACCTCGATCACGCCGTCGTTGATCGATTCCAGCCCGTTCAGCGTGCGCAGCAATGTGCTTTTGCCCGAGCCGCTGCGGCCGATGATCGCCACGACCTGGCCTTCCTCGACGCTGAGGTCGATGCCTTTGAGCACATGGTGATCGCCGTAGTATTTGTGCAGGGCGGAAATTCTAAGCAGAGGCATGAAGTCTCCTTTCCAAATAACGGGCGCTGAGCGACAGCGGATAACACAGCAGGAAGTAGCCCAGGGCGACAAAGCCGTAGACCATGAAAGGCTGGAACGTGGCGTTGGCGAGCATCCCGCCGGTCTTGGTCAGCTCAGTGAAACCGATGATCGATGTCACGGCCGTGCCTTTGACGACTTGCACCGAAAAGCCCACGGTCGGGGCCACGGCGATGCGCAACGCCTGGGGCAGAATCACGTAGCGCAGTTGCTCGAAGGGGGTAAGGGCCAGGCTTGCCGACGCCTCCCATTGACCGTTGGAAATCGATTCCACGCAGCCCCGCCAGATTTCAGCCAGGTACGCGCTCGTAAACAGTGTCAACGCGAGGGCGGCCGCGACCCAAGGCGAGATGTCCACACCCATCAGCGCGACACCGAAAAACACCAGAAACAGCTGCATGAGCAGCGGCGTGCCCTGAAACAGCTCGATGTAGCACCGCGCGAGCCGGCGCCAGAAACTCCTTTCAGAGATGCGCATCGTCATCACCAGCAAGCCGATCACGCCGCCGCCGATGAACGCCACCAGCGACAGCGCCAGCGTCCATTGCAGGCCTGTGAGCAGGTTGCGCACGATGTCCCATAGCGTGAAATCCATCAGCGGCTCCTCGCGATATAGCGACGTCCGATCCACGCCAGCAACTGACGAATCATCAGCGCCATGAACAGGTAGATCAGCGTGGTAATGATGTACGTCTCGAACGCACGGAAGTTGCGCGACTGAATGAAGTTGGCGGCGAAGCTCAGTTCTTCGGTCGCGATCTGCGAGCAGACCGCCGAGCCGAGCATGACGATGATGATCTGGCTGCTGAGCGCGGGCCAAACCTTGCCCAGGGCCGGAATCAACACCACATGGCGAAACGTCTCGAAGCGCGTCATCGCCAGTGCGGCCGAGGCTTCCAGCTGCCCGCGAGGAATCGCCTGAATGCCTGCGCGAATGATTTCGGTCGAGTACGCGCCGAGGTTGATCACCATCGCCAGCACCGCTGCCTGCCATTCGGAAATCTGCACCCCCAGCGACGGCAGCCCGAAGAAGATGAAGAACAGCTGCACCAGAAACGGCGTGTTGCGTATCAGCTCGACATAGACCCCGAACAGGGCCGAGAACGGCTGGATCTTCCAGGCCCTGACGATGGCGCCGACAATACCGACGCTGACGCCCAGCAGAGTGCCGATGGCCGTCAGCTCAAGGGTGAACAAGGCCCCACGCAGCAGCAGGTCAGCGTTTTGCAGGACCGGAATGAAGTCGAACTTATAGGCCATCTGAAAACCTCAACCAGACGCAGTGACTAAAGCGGGGCGATCAGAGATCGGCGGGCAGCGGCTGTTTCAGCCAGGTCTGCGAGTTCTTCTCCAGCGCGCCGTCTTGTTTCGCCGCTTCCAGAATCTCGTTGACCTTGGCCAACAGCTCCGGCTGGCCCTTGTTCACGCCGACGTAGACCGGCGAATCCTTGAGCTTCACTTTCAGCGACGGGATGCGTTTCGGGTTCTTTTCGCTGATCGCGACCATCACCACGTTGCCGCTGGCAATCAGGTCGGTCTGGTTGGCGAGGTAGGCGGCGATGGTCGAGTTGTTGTCTTCGAAACGCTTGATGGTGGCTTCTTTCGGTGCCACGGCAGTCAGCTCGATGTCTTCGATGGCGCCACGGGTCACGCTGATGGTTTTGCCTTTGAGGTCGTCCACGCCGCTGATGGCAGCGTCAGGTGGACCGAACACGGCGAGGTAGAACGGCGCATAGGCACGGGAGAAGTCGATGACTTTCTCGCGATCCGGGTTTTTGCCCAGGCTGGAGATCACCAGATCGACCTTGCCGGTGGTGAGGAACGGGATGCGGTTGGTGCTGTTCACCGGGGTGAGTTCCAGCTTCACCTTGAGCCGGTCGGCGATCAATTGCGCGGTGTCGATGTCCAGGCCGCGTGGTTTCAGGTCCGGGCCTACCGAACCGAAGGGCGGGAAGTCTTGCGGTACGGCGACTTTCAGCGTGCCGCGCGCGGTCACATCATCCAGCCCGTTGGCGTGGGCAGGGGCCTGGCCGAGCAGGAAGCTGGCAAACAAGGCGGCAAGCAGAGCGCTGTAACGCTGGGTCATGGGACGTCTCCGAATCGAACAAGGGTGAAGGCAATGCATGGGTGATGCTCAGGGGCCAGTGCACAGCCCATGCCATCGCTGCGTTTGCGACCGTGGAATGAGGGCTGGCGCCCAGATCCGGTCTAACTGGTCTGAACAGTTGGGCGCCGGTTCGCCCCGCTTTGGCGCGCCTGAAAGCCTCGCCGCCCTTCACTTGGGCGTCACTTGCCGAATCAGCGGGATGACTATAAAAGAAGGTTTTCCACGGTCATTGCGCCTGAAAACCCATGCACACGAGCCCGATCGCAGTACCCGAAGCCGCCTTCCAGGCGATCCGCAAATTGATCGCCGAGCAAGGCTATGGCCCTGGCGACAGCCTGCCCTCGCAGCGGGATCTCGCGGTTCGTCTGGGGGTCAGTCGCGCTTCGTTGCGCGAGGCGTTGTCGTCGTTGAGCGCGTTAGGCGTGGTCAGCGTGCAGCCAGGCAAGGGGGTTTTCGTTCAAGCGATTTCTGAACCACAACAGCGCACGAGTGGTTTCTCCTGGCCTTTTGCGGCCCATGCTTCGCCGTCGGAGACGTTTCAGCTGCGTTACGCGCTCGAAGGTTTTGCGGCAGGGCTGGCAGCTGTGACGCTGACGGCAGATGAGCGCGATGTCCTGGAGGACAACGTCGAAGCCATGCGTCTCGAACTCAAAGCCGGTGATTTCGACGGCGCCGCCAAACTGGACTTCGATTTCCACCGACGGATTCTTGTGGCGAGCGGCAATCAGGCGATTCTTGGGATCATTACGGCCAGCGCCGACATTTTTCTGGAGAGCCAGAAGCTACCGTTCATTCGGGCGGGCAGGGCGATGGAAACCTGGCAGGAACACCGCAAGATTCTCCGCGCCCTCGCTCGCAACGCGTCCGGCCCCGCCCAAAAGGCGATGCAGGAACATATAAGAGGCGCTGCGTTGCGTACGGGGATTGTGTTCGTGGCGCCTTCGGCCTGATTTTTGTCCCAAACGGGGCGCTTGTCTTGAATTTGAACGCATGACCTGTAGGAGCGAATTCATTCGCGATGCGGTGGCACAACCGATGGAGATGCGTCGGATGCGCTGGCCAATCGCGAATGAATTCGCTCCCACAGGGATCGTGCCCCAAGTGCCAACGGGGCCGGCTCCTACCTGATTGGGGTCACTTCAATAAAGCTAGTCATCTAAACCCATAGCAAGAGACAATCGCCTCTACCTTCCTGTCACGACCCGACACAGTTATGATGGTCCACGTTTTTTTGCCTATGACCTCGGAGAAATCTCATGAGTAGCGACCTTATCAAACACGTCAGCGACGCGAGCTTCGAAGCCGATGTCCTGAAGGCACAAGGCCCTGTGCTGGTAGATTACTGGGCTGAGTGGTGCGGCCCTTGCAAAATGATCGCCCCGGTTCTGGACGATATCGCTGGCACCTACGAAGGCAAACTGACCATTGCCAAGCTGAACATCGACGAAAATCAGGAAACCCCGGCCAAGCACGGCGTTCGTGGTATTCCGACCCTGATGCTGTTCAAGGACGGCGAAGTCGCTGCCACCAAGGTTGGCGCTCTGTCCAAGTCGCAGTTGCAAGCGTTCCTCGACGCCAACATCTGATGGCGCAAAGGCCCCGCAAATTGCGGGGCTTTTTTCTGGCGTTGTACTAGACGCTTCGAAAATCAAGTGGTACATTCGGCCCCGCAACGGCTTCTCCGTTGCCCCCTGCTAGCCGTCGCCGACGCTCTCCTTTCGATTTGTACGCGATCCTGTCGCCTTCTCTGCGGCGCGGCCTCATTAAGCCAAAAGCTTAATTTCCCCCTCATACACGATTACGTCATTCCTATATGAACCTGACTGAACTCAAGCAAAAGCCTATTACCGATCTGCTCGAAATGGCCGAACAGATGGGCATAGAAAATATGGCCCGTTCGCGCAAGCAGGATGTGATCTTCTCCCTGCTGAAAAAGCACGCTAAAAGCGGCGAGGAAATCTCGGGTGATGGCGTGCTGGAGATCCTCCAGGACGGCTTCGGCTTCCTCCGCTCTGCAGACGCTTCCTACCTCGCGGGCCCAGACGACATCTACGTCTCGCCTAGCCAGATCCGCCGCTTCAACCTTCGCACGGGCGACACCATCGTTGGCAAGATCCGTCCGCCGAAGGAAGGCGAGCGTTACTTCGCACTGCTTAAGGTCGACACCATCAACTTCGACCGTCCAGAAAACGCGAAGAACAAGATTCTGTTCGAAAACCTGACGCCGTTGTTCCCGACGATTCGCATGAAGATGGAAGCCGGTAACGGCTCCACCGAAGACCTCACCGGTCGTGTCATCGACCTGTGCGCCCCTATCGGCAAAGGTCAACGCGGTCTGATCGTTGCCCCGCCGAAAGCGGGCAAGACCATCATGCTGCAGAACATCGCGTCGAACATCACCCGTAACAACCCTGAAGTTCATCTCATCGTTCTGCTGATCGATGAGCGTCCGGAAGAAGTGACCGAAATGCAGCGCACCGTGCGCGGCGAAGTGGTTGCCTCGACGTTCGACGAACCGCCAACCCGTCACGTGCAAGTTGCCGAAATGGTGATCGAGAAGGCCAAGCGCCTGGTCGAGCACAAGAAAGACGTGGTCATCCTGCTCGACTCCATCACCCGTCTGGCTCGCGCCTACAACACCGTCATCCCGAGCTCCGGCAAGGTACTGACCGGTGGTGTTGACGCCCACGCGCTGGAAAAACCAAAGCGCTTCTTCGGTGCGGCTCGTAACATCGAAGAAGGCGGCTCGCTGACCATCATCGCCACCGCACTGGTTGAAACCGGTTCGAAGATGGACGAAGTGATCTACGAAGAATTCAAAGGCACCGGCAACATGGAGCTGCCTCTGGATCGCAAGATCGCTGAGAAGCGCGTCTTCCCGGCCATCAACATCAACCGTTCCGGCACGCGCCGCGAAGAGTTGCTGACGGCCGACGACGAGCTGCAACGCATGTGGATTCTGCGCAAACTGCTGCACCCGATGGACGAAGTCGCTGCCATCGAATTCCTGGTCGACAAGCTGAAACAGACCAAGACCAACGATGAGTTCTTCCTGTCGATGAAGCGCAAGTAACACGCTCAACGGCACGCGCTGAACGGCTGTAGAAAAATGGTGTCCTTTTGGGGCACCATTTTTTTTGACTTTTTTTAACAAGAAAGCGGACAAGGAGCGTCATGCACACCTTTGGCAATCGTCGGGACATCGATGGACTGCGCGCGTTGGCCGTCATCCCCGTGGTGCTTTACCACTTCGGATTTGGTCTGTTCAGCGGCGGGTTCGTGGGCGTCGATGTGTTCTTCGTTATCTCCGGCTTCCTGATCACCTCGATCATCTTTCGGGAAATCAGCGCCGGGCGCTTCAGCTTTGTCGATTTCTGGGCCCGCCGCGCCCGACGCATCATTCCCGCGCTGAGCGTCATGATGCTCGCCGCCTTGCTGGTCGGCTGGGTGCTGATGCCCGCCAACGACTATTCACAACTGGGCCGGGCCGTGCGGTATCAGGCGATGTTCGCGTCCAACATCCTGTTCATGCGTCAGGACGGTTATTTCAACCCCGCCTCCGATTTCAAACCGCTGCTGCACACCTGGTCCCTGTCGGTGGAGGAGCAGTACTACATTCTGTTTCCCCTGCTGATGGTGTTGTTGACCCGTTACCTGCGGCAATGGCGCTGGATGCTGTTTGGGCTCTTGGTGGTGTCGTTCGCGCTCAACGTCTGGGTGATCAAGCGCAACCCTGATGAGGCGTTTTTCCTGCTGCCGATGCGGGCGTGGGAGTTGTTGTGTGGCGCGATGCTGGCGGTGCTTACCGTCTCGGATCGCAAGATGCCATCGTGGGTTTATGAGGCGGTCAGCCTGGCGGGGCTGGTGGCGGTGCTGTGCGCGATTTTCGGTTTCGACAAATACACGCTGTTTCCCGGGTGGGCGGCGCTGTTTCCGGTCCTTGGCGCGACGGCGATGATCTGGGCAAATGGGCAGACGTCCACCGTCGTCGGCCGGTTGCTGAGCGTGAAAGGCATGGTCGGCGTCGGGCTGATTTCCTATTCCTGGTATCTCTGGCACTGGCCGGTATTTGTCTACGCGAATGCGGTGTCCATTGACGGCATGCAGGCGCTCGAAGCGTCGGGATGGGTCGTGCTCACGCTCGTGCTGGCGTGGCTCAGTTGGCGTCTGGTCGAGCTGCCGTTCCGTGAAAAACGGGTGCTGGCCGGGCGTAAGTCCGTGCTGTTTTCGGGTTTGGCGACGCTGTTGATTATCGGCCTTGCAGGCCAACTGATACGCACCAGTGATGGTGTACCGCAGCGCATTTCGGGACAGGCTTTGCAATACGCGGAGGCGCGGGACTGGCAGCGCGGGCAGATGGATTGCCTTCTGCAACGCGACAGCCCGGACATGAGCAAAATCTGCCGGTTTGGAGGCGACGAGCAGACCCCGCCGGTGCAACTGGTGTGGGGCGATAGCCATGCGGCGGCCTTATTGCCCGCCATCGAGGCGGATGCAAAGCGTTATGGCGTCCCGGTCTGGCTGGCGAGTCTGTCGGGTTGCCTGCCGATCCTCGGGCATGAAACGCGACCGCAGTGTCAGGATTTCAATCAAGCCACGCTGCAATCCATTCGCGAACACAAAATTCGAGACGTCGTCCTGGCAGCGCGTTGGAGCTTGTATCTGTACGGCGAAGAAGATGGCGACATGCAGCACGTCCTGTATCCGGATGACCGCCGTTCGGTGGCCGAACAGGAAGTGGGCAGGGACTTGACTGCGATGGTCCACACATTGCGTGAAGCTGGTGCGCGAGTATGGATTTTCAAAGAAGTGCCGCTGCAACGGCAGGGGACGGTCGCGCGGTTGGCCAGTCTGGCGATGGTCGGGCGTTCTGCCGAACGATTGGGACGGCCCATCGCCGAGCATCTGGCGCGTCAGCAGTTTCTAAACACGCTGTTCACCCACTTGAGCCAACAAGATCCGAACGTCCGTGTCCTGGACCCTGCACCCCTGATGTGCCCCGGTGGGATTTGCCGCGCCGAATTCGACGGCTATTCGCAATACATGGATGAAAATCACCTGTCGGATAAAGGCGGCGAGCGCATGAAGCCTTTGCTGGCGCCGATTTATCTCAGCGAAAACGCCGCTCAGGGCAGATGAATCCGCGTTCGGCTGCTGCCGTTGCCCGCCAGAGCAGGTAGGATGTGCATCTATTTGTTAAGTGGCCGGGTTAATGAAATTCAAGGATCTACGGGATTTCGTGCAGCAGCTTGAGCAGCGCGGAGAGTTGAAACGCATTCAAGTGCCTATTTCTCCTGTGCTGGAGATGACCGAAGTCTGCGACCGGACCCTGCGTAACAAGGGGCCGGCCTTGCTGTTCGAAAACCCGACGGGTTTTGACATTCCTGTGCTCGGCAACCTGTTCGGCACGCCAGAGCGCGTGGCCATGGGGATGGGCGCCGAGTCCACCGAAGAGCTGCGGGAGATCGGTAAACTGCTGGCGTTCCTCAAGGAGCCCGAGCCGCCGAAAGGCCTGAAAGACGCCTGGTCGAAGCTACCGATATTCAAGAAAGTCATCTCCATGGCGCCGAAAGTCGTCAAGGACGCCCCGTGCCAGGAAGTGGTCATCGAAGGCGATGACGTCGATCTGGGCATGCTGCCGGTGCAGACGTGCTGGCCTGGCGACGTTGGCCCGCTGATCACGTGGGGCCTGACTGTCACCAGAGGCCCTAATAAAGAGCGCCAGAACCTGGGCATTTATCGCCAGCAGGTCATTGGCCGCAACAAAGTCATCATGCGCTGGCTTAGCCATCGCGGCGGCGCGCTGGATTTCAAGGAGTGGTGCGATAAGCATCCCGGTCAGCCTTTCCCGGTGTCCGTCGCACTGGGTGCTGACCCGGCGACGATCCTCGGCGCGGTCACGCCGGTGCCGGACAGCCTGTCCGAATACGCCTTCGCGGGCCTGTTGCGTGGCAACCGCACCGAGCTGATCAAATGCCGTGGCAACGACCTGCAAGTGCCGTCGAGCGCGGAAATCGTCCTGGAAGGCGTGATTCATCCGGGCGAAATGGCCGATGAAGGCCCTTACGGCGACCATACCGGCTATTACAACGAAGTCGACCGCTTCCCGGTCTTCACCGTCGAGCGCATCACTCACCGCATCAAGCCGATCTACCACAGCACCTACACCGGACGTCCGCCGGATGAGCCGGCCATTCTGGGTGTAGCGCTGAACGAAGTGTTCGTGCCGATCCTGCAAAAGCAGTTTCCGGAGATCACCGACTTTTACCTGCCCCCCGAAGGGTGTTCGTACCGCATGGCGGTCGTGACCATGAAGAAGCAGTACCCCGGCCACGCCAAGCGCGTGATGTTGGGTGTGTGGTCGTTTTTGCGACAGTTCATGTACACCAAGTTCGTTATCGTCACCGACGACGACATCAACGCCCGTGACTGGAACGACGTCATCTGGGCGATCACCACGCGCATGGACCCCAAGCGCGACACCGTGATGATCGACAACACGCCGATCGATTACCTTGATTTCGCCTCGCCGGTTTCCGGGCTGGGGTCGAAAATGGGGCTCGATGCCACGCATAAATGGCCGGGCGAGACCACCCGTGAGTGGGGTCGCGCCATCGTCAAGGACGAAGCCGTCACCCGCCGGATTGACGATATCTGGAACCAGCTGGGAATAGATTGATGCGCGTAACTTTGCAGCCGTCGGGCGCAGTGCTTGAAACCTTGCCCGGCGAGCGGATTCTCGACGCCGCCCAGCGACTGGGGTACGAATGCCCGCAAAGCTGTCGCAACGGCAATTGCCATATTTGCTCCGCGCTGTTGGTCGAAGGCAGCGTCGAGCAGGGTGGTGAAGTGCGCGGGCATGGCGAAATCTACACCTGCCTGGCCGTGCCGCAAGAAGACTGCGTGGTGCTGTGGGACAGCGTGTTGCCTTTGGGAGAATTGCCCGTGCGAACGTTCGCGTGTCAGGTCACTGAATGCGTCGAGGTCGGCGGTGATGTCTGGCGCGTGATGCTCCGCGCCCCTGCAGGCAAGCCGCCGCGTTATCACGCCGGTCAGTACCTCATGATCGCCCGCGACGACGGCGAAAAGTCCGCATTCTCTATGGCGTCGGCGCCGGAAAGTGGCCGTGACTTGGAATTCCACGTCTTGGCCCGCGAAGCCAGTGCACAAAATCTGATCAAGCAGCTCCAGCGCGACGGCATGGCCCGCGTCGAACTGCCCTTTGGCGACACTCATTTGGGCGAGTTGCCCGATGGCCCGCTGGTGCTGATCGCCGCTGGCACGGGCATGGGTCAGATGCACAGCCTCATCGAACATTGCCGTTCCAAAGGTTTTCCGTATCCCGTGCACGTTTATTGGGGCGTGCGACGTCCTGAGGACTTCTACGAACTGAAACACTGGGACGAGTGGAAAACCCTGCCAAACCTGCATTTGCACAAAGTCGTCAGCGATTTGTGCGGTTGGGAAGGGCGCTGCGGGATGTTGCACGAAGCCGTGTGCGAGGACTTCGCAGATCTGAAATCGATTCAGGTTTACGCCAGCGGATCGCCCAACATGGTGTACTCCACGCTGGACGCGCTGGTCGTCGCGGGTATGGACGCCCATCAAATGCGCGCCGACGTCTTCGCCTACGCGCCGCGTGCGTGACCGTCCGCCCGATGGCAGCTGCCGTGGAGAGCTAATTGCATCAGAATATGTGCGGGGTCGGTTTTAAGGCGTTACGACCTGCACATTGCTTAGAACCGTGAAAAGGTGTTGATTCACTATTGCCTGAGCCGCTTCGACCGTTGTTCAGCACTGCACTGGCGTTATCTCTGGCCAGTGAGGGAGCCAGATGGAGAACCAAATCAATAGCTTGGTGGAGGCCGTACATGACGGTCTTGGGCTGTCTTACCCACCTGTTATCGACCTCGGGCCAAAACTGACCCGCGAACAACTCCTTGCTTCCATGCACGCCACGATGAGCCGACACACTGGCGGCCCTGTCTGGCTGTTTGCGTACGGCTCACTGATCTGGCGCCCCGAATGCTCCGCCGTGGAGCGCGTGCGCGGCCGAGTGCACGGCTACCATCGCGGTTTGTACCTGTGGTCCCACGAACATCGCGGCACGCCCGAACAACCTGGGCTGGTGTTCGGCCTTGATCGCGGCGGCTCATGCAGTGGCTTCGCCTATCGACTCCCCGAAGAAAATATCGAAGCCTCATTGCTGGCGTTGTGGGAGCGGGAAATGCCATTCCCGTCCTACCGACCCCACTGGCTCAGCTGCCGCCTTGAAGACGGCACCAAGGTTCAGGCCTTGGGTTTCGTGCTTGAACGGCATTTGCCTAGCTATGCGGGGAACCTGCCCGACAGCGTCCTGACCCAAGTCCTGGCCAGTGCCAGCGGTCGGTATGGCACGACGTGGGAATACGTCGAGCAGACGATTCACGCGCTGCGAAATCATGCGATGCCGGATGTGAGTCTGGAAGAGCGGTTCAAGCGGTGTAAGCCGATTTTGTTGGCGGTTTGACATCCGGTTGCCACGTCGCTGTCGTCTGCTGCCCGCGAAGCGTTAGACTTCGCTGACTTACACAGGAGGTATCCCGTGAGCGCTCAACTTTCTCCGATCGTTTCCGAGTTTGAATCAGAAGAACAGGCCGCGAGCTACGATGCTTGGTTCCGCGCGAAGGTACAGGCGTCTCTGGACGATGAGCGACCTAGCATCTCTCATGACGAAGTGATGGCCGAGATGAAGATGAGGTTGGCCGCCAAGCGCGAAAAGCGTCGCAATGATCGTTGATTGGCGACCGAAAGCACGCGAGGACCTCTGGGAGATCCTCGAATACATTGATGAGCGAAACCCGAAAGCAGCTGACGCGCTATAGGCGGAAATAGAAAGAGCGACTTCCGCCCTTCCTGAACATCCTTATCTTTACCGAATAGGCCGAGCGCCAATGACCCGGGAGATAATTGTTCATCCGAATTATCTGGTCGTTTATCAAATCACTGATCAGATTGAAATCGTGAGCGTTCTCCATGCTCGTCAGGAATATCCTTGAGCGGAGTTCGGCTCGATAGGCCCCAGGACCTACCGCGCCGTAGCTTTAGACCACTAAGCCGCAGTGTCACGCGACTGACTCGCCACGCGCGTATGCCTCAACGTCGGTGCCAGAAACACCATCGCCAGCACGCACGACGACACCAGGATCACGAAGCCACCGTCCCAGCCGAAATGGTCCACGGTGTAGCCCATCAGCGCACTGGCCGCGACCGACCCACCCAAATACCCGAACAGCCCTGTGAAGCCTGCCGCTGTGCCCGCTGCTTTTTTAGGCGCGAGTTCCAGCGCTTGCAGGCCGACCAGCATCACCGGCCCGTAAATCAGAAAGCCGATTGAGATCAACGCGATCATGTCGATGGTCGGGTTGCCTGGTGGATTGAGCCAGTACACCAGCGTGGCCACGGTCACCAGCAGCATGAACACGATGCCGGTCAGGCCGCGGTTGCCACGGAAGATCTTGTCCGACATCCAGCCGCACAGCAGCGTCCCCGGAATGCCCGCCCACTCATAGAAAAAGTAGGCCCACGACGTCTTGTCCACGTCGAAATGCTTGGCCTCTTTCAGATAGGTCGGTGCCCAGTCGAGTACGCCATAACGCAGCAGATACACGAACACGTTGGCCAGCGCGATGTACCAGAGCATTTTGTTGCGCAGGACGTATTTGACGAAGATTTCCTTGGCGCTGAATTCCTCTTCGTGGCTCGCGTCGTAGCCTTCCGGGTAGTCGTTCTTGTATTCCTCGACCGGCGGCAAACCCACGGATTGCGGCGTGTCGCGCATGGTGATGAACGCGAACAACGCGACGAACAGCGCGACCGCCGCCGGCACGTAGAACGCCGCGTGCCAGTCGTTGGTCCAGCCCAGGCCGAGCAAGAACAGCGGGCCGATCAGGCCACCGCCCACGTTGTGCGCCACGTTCCACACCGACACCACACCGCCGCGTTCTTTCTGCGACCACCAGTGCACCATCGTCCGCCCGCTCGGCGGCCAACCCATGCCCTGCGCCCAGCCGTTGATAAACAGCAGGATAAACATGATCGCCACGCTCGACGTCGCCCACGGCGCGAATCCGAACACGAACATCGTCGCGGCAGACACCAGCAATCCGAACGGCAAGAAGTAGCGAGGGTTGGATCGGTCCGACACCAGCCCCATCAGGAACTTCGACAGGCCGTAGGCGATGGCGATCGCCGAAATCGCCAGCCCCAACTCACCTCGTGTGTAGCCCTGATCGATCAGGTACGGCATGGCCAGCGAGAAGTTCTTGCGCAGCAGGTAGTACCCCGCATAGCCGAAGAAAATACCGGCGAAAATCTGCCAGCGCAGGCGACGATAGGTGCTGTCGACACGCTCGGCAGGCAACGGGGCCTGATGCGCGGCAGGTTTGAAAAAGGCAAACATCGAGACACTCCGAGTTCTTATTTTGGTATGCGAATTCGAATATTACATTTTCATTACAGAAAATAGGAAGGCTTCTCGTCTGATGCACCGCCGAAATTTGGCTGTTTGACGTGTTGGAATATGAACATGGTGCAGGTTTGTAATCGGGAACAGAGGCTTTCGGATTCGTCCTACTTGAGAACCAGAATCGATCACCTTACTAACGAGCACGCAGACCCCTACCATCGCCGCCATCTGCCACAGGGCGTTGGGGACGAGGTAAAGGGTGAAATCACAATGGAAGGTGTCAGCCATTTTGAGTGGCTGTGCGCTGATGCTGAGCATGTCCGTCGGTGCGCGCGAGATGCACCCCCTCTTCGAGCGCTATGTCTCGCCGACCTATCCCTCTGCGTTGCGCGGCGGGAAGCTGTTTTCAAGCGTGCGGGTCCACTACGACATCCACCATGACGGCACTGTCACTGACGTCAGGGTCGTGGAGCAAACCGATCAGAAAGCCGCGAACTCTGCGCTGTCCGCTGTCAAACGCTGGCAGTTCGAGCCGTGGGACGTGACAGAAGAAATGCCCGCCCGGATCGGTGAATCCGTGCATTTCGTTTTCGATCAGGAGCGGCTGGAGAAGCGATTGCGGATAGTGATCTCGTGGGCACGGAGGGATGTCTCATGAGCGGCCGGAAACGGTTTGCGCGATGGCTGCTGTGGTGGTCAGTGCTGATGTCCGCCTCCTTGCACGCCAGCCAAAAGCCGGAATACGAACGCCAGATCCCACCCCCCTATCCCCGATCCTTGTACGAAGAAGGTCTGTCGGGGTTGGTTATCTTCGAATTTCTCGGGCACAACGACGGCTCGGTCACGGATGTGAAAATCATCGACAGCTCCCATCGCCATTTCGCCAAATCCGTTGAACGTACCGTCCCCAAATGGCGGCTCAAACCTTGGCAAGCCACTGCGCAGGCGCCTGAAACGATGAGCTTTCGGCAAGAGTTCTATTTCGTCCACTCCCGCGAGCGGAACGACCCGCACGGCTGGATGCGTCGATACCTGCGAACGCTCTCGTGCAACGCCTTCAACAAAGCGCTGACGACGTTCAAGGCCGAGTCTCCCAGCCAGAACCTGCACGACCTGCACTACATCACCTACACCTTCAGGGTGTTGGGAAAGGCCGCCACGCGGCACAAGATGACAGACAATCAGCGAGCGGAATTAGGGGATGAGTTTGATCGGGCGATTCCCGGGGTGGTCGAGCAATGCGCAGCCCGGCCAGACAAGCGATACAAGCAGTTGTTGCCTGAAAGCGTGCGCGCGCACATTTGATGATGCTTCGGCTTCGCATTCCAATGAGCAAGCGAAACGTAGATGAGTCTACGTTTCGCCGATCAGCAAGACGTCGCTAGGCAAGCGCTTATCGGTTCGCGTGAACGACAGTCTCAGAAGCCTTCAGAAAGGGGCTGATCGCAGACGCATACTGAATGACGGCAGTATCAATGGTCTGTTTGAGGACGAGCGTTGCGCGATCGATTTCGGCCATTGCCGCTGGGCCGGGAATGAACACGATTTCGCGCACTGGGGTAGCTGCAGGAATGGTTTCGCTCGAAGTCTGTCCGGGGCCGACTGGGGTTTCAGGAAGCGCAGGCACCACAGGCGCTAACTCCAGCGCGAGCCGGGCTTCCTGGAGTGCAACCTCTCGGGCTTTCTGTTCAGCAAGAGCCTGCGCAGCGGCATAAGCTTGTTGCTCTGCGAGCTGGCGGGCTGCAACTTGTCGCGCGGCTTCTTCGGCCAAGCGCTGGGCGTGTAGACGTGCTGCCTCCTCGGCCTGACGTTGAGCGAGCTGTCGGGCGGCTTCTTCGGCTTGGCGCTGTGCCTCAACTCGTGCCGCCTCTTCTGCTTGACGTTGTGCTTGTAGACGAGCAGCTTCATGCAGTTGATTGATCACCGCCAGAAGTTGATGCACGAAGTTATCCAAATGCCAAGCGCTCTCATAGGCAATGAACTGATTCGTGATTTCCGCAATTTCCGGGGCCACACCGACAGGTGAGCCTACGCCATTAAATTCTTGCGCCGTCAAATGACCACTGTGAGGGGCGTATCCCGGTGGTAACGCCGCAAGTTTTGTGGACCTGAGCCACCAGGCGACGTCTTTGTACCGAGTGACGATCTGTACTTCAGACATGCCGACGATAGACCCCAGATGGGCTGAGATTTCGGATTGAAGTCTTTGTGGAAGTTGGCTGAATAGAGTCGAGTAGTGAGTCACTTAAAATATCCTTATATGGGTGTTCCGGGTAGGTAATCTTGATTAAATTTTCAGTTTTCAGTTTTCAGTTTTCAGTTTTCAGTTTTGAAACCGGGCTTTCCGTTAGCGGCGCGCCATTCTTTTACCTCGCGAGTGATACCTTCTGGTGAATCATCTGCAGAGGCCTCAGGATAGTAAATCAAGTCAGAGCCAGATGGGTGTTCGCTCATTTGGTTGAATTGGAAGACAGCTCTTCCATGTTGAGCCTCGGTTTTATAATCTCCGGTGCATATTTTTCTAACGAATTCGAGAAACTCTGTTTCGGTGACATCTTCAATATTTTTGCCGTTCATGGTTTTCTCTGTCCTGTACGAAGCTCATGGTGAATTTTGTCGTGATTCACAGGGCTATTTAACATTAAGTTGTCTATTTCATAAACAGCCCCCCCTTCTGAGATGGGAAGGGTGTGATGAATTTCATACCAAACCCTGCCGCCTTTTTGTTCTGCATAAGGTGCGATCGGAGAATTGCCTTTGCGAATCAGGGCGATATTTTTCTGGCTCATATTTTCGACGACTTCTGGGAGCTTAGACATTTCTCTCCAAATAGCCTTCTTCAGGTTTCGGAATTCGGAATATCTTTTGTCGCGAAGTGCATCCGCTACGACCGACGGTATTGGTGAACCTAGACCCTTAGACGCAGCGGCTTCCCAATTTGAGTCAATAGGCCCACCGACACCGCTCACTATTCCAGGCAAATACCTGGGGCTCTTGAACATTACATAAACTGGATCCAGCCCTGATTCAGCAGGGAACACCAGTACGTAATCTTCAATCTCCTCGATGTCGTAAGTCGGATAATCCCCTAAAGCCTCCAAAGCAGGCGTTAACGGAGCTCCGGAATATTGACCTACCCCCGAAGTTTCGCTTGGAAGATAGGTAGAGCTATTCCCTGGGGTGACGCTAGGCGTCCAGACCAGCGTCGGTTTCGTATCGCCGTCACGAGTGAACTCATACCTGCTGGTGCCAGGGTTATATACAAACGAGCGAACAGGAACTTGCGTACCTACAGAAATCCCATCAGCTACGGTCCAAGCAGTGGTTAACTCCCCCTCCATTTCCTCAAACGTCATACGATGCGTGACGTCAATGGTCCCATTGCGGCCCGCGATAAAGCCGAGATCTACATCCTTCGCCACGCCCAGCCCAGATGCCGCTGTCGCGAGGATCGAAGGGCCAATCTCGCCATCAGCGACCTCAGTCGGATACAGCAAAGCCAAATGAGGCAACGCTCGACCCAATAATTTGGAAGCTTGCTGGGTAAATAGCTTTTCTGCGAGTGCTCTCGCTTTTTGCCCAATAGAAGGCAGCTCGTGGCTAGGTGCAGTAGGTCCGGCAACGACCGACCAAAATCGGTTGGCTTCGGCTAGATGCTTGAGTGCCGCACGCTCTGAATCACGGTCTAACGAGTTGGTTTGCTCTGCATATCGATTTGTGAGCGTGTCCGACAACTGACCAAGATGTTCCGAGGCGCGGATGTGCAGGTTTGCTTCAAGTGCATCCTTGTAGGCCTGTGTCCAGGCTCGATGTACTTGATGCGCTTGGTCTGCGTTTACACTCCGCGACCCTAAGATCGCTTTATATTGTTCGCCAGTGATCTCTGGTGGGTCTTGATTTGCAAAGGTATACGCTGTTTGGCGTTTTTGATTTGAAAGGTCTGATCGTTGGGAAATCAGGTAATTGATATGAGCCTTTTCATGGATGATCGCGTCCAGCAGCGGCTTGCCCGATAACCCGTTCAAATCTGTCGCGAATTGTGCATCCGTCGCCAATGTCGCAGGTAGCGTTGCCATCGCATCAATATGTTTCTGATCCAGTTCTGCCTTTGTTGCGGTCTGTGAATGAGGAAGCGTTTCTAATGCTTGCTGGTGAGCCGCGATCACACGCTCCCGTTCTGCTTTGGCTTCAGCTTCAGCTGCAGCTGCAGCGGCTTGGGCCCGCGCATGTGCCTCCGCTTGAGCACGTGCGTTTGCTTCGGCTTGAAGCTGCGCTTGAGTTCTTGCTTGGGCTTCCGCTGCCGCCTGAGCTTCCGCTCGCGCCCGTGCTGCTTCTTCACGTCGGCGCCTTTCAGCTTCTTTTCTGCGTCGACGCCGCTTTTTGCTGGATTTGCTACTGGTGGTATTGGTAAACCCACTGCCAAAAAAACCATTGTTACTTGGGCGCTGAGGACTGCCGTGGGTAATATTAATGGTGCCCGTAGTACTGTCGGGGTAATAATTGATTTGTCGTCTGCTACGTGTGGCCATACAGTTTCTCCTTGTTAGCTGTATGGCGTTCAATCAATACGAGTTTTTTGCAAAAAAGAGATATATAAATATTATTTTTTTAATGTCTGGTGTGTTATGCGCGGGTATTGAAGTAATGAATTAGGCGCGAAGAAGGGAGGGGCTCAGCTGTGCGATAAAAAGCCCGTCGTTGCGACGGGCATCATGTGAGACAGGAGATTAAAATTATTTAATGCCAACCACCACCTTCCCAACCGCCTTCCTCAGCCCCAACGAATCAATCGCTTCACCTGCCTGTTCCAATGGATAAACCTTCGACACCAGCGGTTTCAACTTCCCTTCGCCGAACCATTTGAACAGCTGCTGAAAGTTCGCCGCATTATCTTGGGGCTGGCGCTGTGCAAACGAGCCCCAGAACACGCCAACGACCGAGGCGCCTTTTAGTAGGGCGAGGTTCACGGGCAGTTCGGGAATGCGGCCGCTGGCGAAGCCGACGACGAGGAGGCGGCCGTTCCAGGCGATGGAGCGGACGGCCTGGTCGAAGAGGTCGCCGCCGACGGGGTCGTAGATGACGTCGACGCCGTTGCCGTTGGTGAGGCGTTTGAGTTCGTCCTTGAGGTTGGTTTCGCTGTAGTTGATGAGGTCGTCGGCGCCAGCTTTTTTGGCGACTTCGAGTTTGTCGGCGCTGCTGGCGGCGGCGATGACGCGGGCGCCCAGGGCTTTGCCGATTTCAACCGCAGCCAAGCCGACGCCGCCGGACGCCCCGAGGACGAGCAGGGTTTCGCCGGGTTGCAGGTTGGCGCGCTGTTTGAGCGCGTGCATGGAGGTGCCGTAGGTCATGCTGAACGCCGCAGCGGTGGTGAAATCCATGGCCTCGGGAATCGGCAGGACGTTGTACCCGGCGACGGCGATCTGCTCCGCGAAGCTGCCCCAGCCGGTGAGGGCCATCACCCGATCGCCGACTTTGAGGTGACTGACTTTTTCACCGACGGCTGCGACGACACCCGACGCTTCGCCCCCTGGCGAGAAGGGGAAGGGCGGTTTGAACTGATATTTGCCCTCGATGATCAGCGTGTCGGGGAAGTTGACCCCGGCGGCGTGCACGTCCAACAGAATCTCGTTTTTCTTGGGTTCTGGCGTCGGAACGTCTTCCAGCACAAGGTTTTCGGCAGGGCCGAAGGCTTTACAGAGCACGGCTTTCATCGGGGACTATTCCTTTTCCAGTGATGGCCGATAAGTGTAGGTAGAGGGGGTGTGGGGTCAATGAGCATGCCCCGGCCTGATAGGCGTGCATAAGCTGGAGTAAGCTATGGCGCGAACCGGACGAGGAGTGGGACTGTGAAAGCGTGGATTCTGATGTTGTTGGCGCTGTCGGCGCCTGTGCTGGCCAATGAAGAAGGCGGCGAGAAAGATGACCCGAACAAGGTCTCATATGTGGCGTTAACGCCGCCGTTCGTGGGCAACTACGCGCTGGATGGCAGCCCAAAACTTCACGTGTACAAGGCCGACGTGGCATTGCGTGTGACCGGTGCCGAAGCGCAGAAGCTGGTCAAGGCGAACGAGCCGTTGATCCGCAATCAGTTGGTGGCGCTGTTCACTCAGCAAACCCTCGAAAGCATGAGCAACGTCGACGCTAAAGAAAAACTGCGTCAGGAAGCCTTGAAGCAGACCCAGCAGGTATTGAGCCAGGAAACCGGCAAGCCTGTAGTGGATGACCTGCTGTTCAACAACTTCATCGCCCAGTAAATATTGGCCTGAATCTGTAGGCGTGAGCTTGCTCGCGATTGCGGCGAGTCAGTTAGCAAATCTATCGCTGACACAGTGCAATCGCGAGCAAGCTCACTCCTACAAGAGTAGTCGGCGGTCGTGAATTCAACGCAACGCCAACACCGCTGCCCACTGTTCGGGCGTGACGGACATGACGGAAAGCCGACTGCCCTTTTGAACCAGCGGCAGTTGTTCCAGCGCGGTCTGCTGTTTCAAATACCCCAGGCCCAACACTTTCGGAAACGTCTCTACGAACGCCACATCAATGGCGCTCCATGGATTTTTCTCGTCAGTGGCTTTGGCGTCGAAGTAGTGGCTGTCTTTGTCTAGCGCCGTGGGATCGGGATACGCCGTCCTGGTGATTTTCCCGATGCCCGCGATCCCCGGTTCAGGGCAGCTGGAGTGGTAAAAGAAAAACTCATCGCCTTCAGCCATGGCCCGAAGAAAGTTGCGCGCCTGGTAATTTCGAACGCCATCCCAGCGGGCTTGGCCGAGAGTTTGCAGGCCAGTGATCGACAGCTCGTCGGGCTCGGATTTCATCAGCCAATAGGCCATGGATTGGGGCTCCTGAAGACGTAATAGACAGGTTGTCCGACGCTTTTATGACAAACCGACGGTCGGTTGACGCCAGCATTTGCGTGTTGCATCACGTTAACGCAGAATGCCGCCATTTTCAGCGCTACACCGTTTCGCGGCCTATAGAAACATGTCGTGAACGACAGCTTTTGATTTGCCAAAGGGGGGCAATCAATGCAACGCAAGCCGGATTTACTATGGATTTTGGTCATTTTGTTCGGCTTGGGCATTGTCACCACGGGTTATGCGCAAAGTTTGTGGTCCGCGAAGCCGGATGCACCGGTTGAAGTCACTCAGCAACAGGCTCAACAGGCTCGCCGATAACCTGTTTTTTCGGATTGCGGGTAAATGTAGGAGCGCGCTTGCCCGCGATGGCGGCATGTCAGTTGGCTGCTGTATCAGAGTCAAATCGCAATCGCGGGCAAGCGCGCTCCTACATCATCGACATACGTGTCACGCCATATACCAACGCTTGTCAGACACCGTTCCCTGCAACGGCACATCCCAACTGGCCACTGCCAGTTTTCCAACCTTCTGACACTCATGCGCTAAACCCAGCAACACCGGTTTCTGCCAAGCTTTCCGACGTGCCTGATACGCCAGGCTGCGGTCGTAGAATCCCCCTCCCATGCCCAGCCGACCACCCTGATCGTCGAACCCCACCAGCGGCATCAGGATCAGGTCGAGCGCCCAGATTTTGCGCTGCTGGCGGGGGTTGATGTGCGGCTCGGGGATGCGAAACCGGTTGGGCCTGAATTTATCTCCCGGTCGAACCCGCTGAAACACCATCTTGGTCCGAGGCCATGCACTGAGCACCGGCAGATAGGTCGCCTTGCCCCGGCGTTGTGCTTCGCGCAGCAGCAGTCGTGGGTCGATTTCACCGTCCATCGGAAGGTACAGCGAAACATGCCGTGCGCGACGAAAAAGCGGGTTTTGCGCCAATTGGTTGTACAAACCGCGTGCCGCCTGTCGCTGTTCGGCTCGATTAAGCGAGCGACGTGCCTTGCGCAAGAGACGGCGCAATTGAGGACGGGAAAGGGTCGAGGGATCGTTCAGGGAAGCGGCGCCAGAAGAGGTCATGCAGGCGGGTCCGAGAGAGTAGGAGAGGGACTGTCTGGAATCAGGGCGATTCACGATGGTCCCCGGTTCCACCGCCAGACAGGACGTCTGGCAATGGCTTGAGAATTTGAGACTCCCCGACGAACCGCTGTCGGTGTAGCCCTTGAACCCGAAAGTTCAAGGTGGAGATTGCAGGAGGCTTTAAGGCTTTCCGTCGAGCGGACATGCACACCAACCCCAACGTGCAACCCCCGTGGTTGTGCGTATCGGCTCAGGGACATGACCGACTGGCAAGCACTCCAGGGAGCGGTCGCCAGTATAACGAATGATGCTCGAACAATCAGCCTTGTGCTTTTGGCTCATCCGTGGCAAGGACGAGGTCCACGCGGTCCAGCAGGTCACGCACTTGCTCGCGAGTCGAGCCGCTGGTTTGAGTCTCGGGCAGTTCCTGTTTGTGCAGCAGGTCATGAGTAATGTTCAGCGCGGCCATCACGGCAATGCGGTCGGCACCGATGACTTTGCCGCTGCTGCGGATCTCACGCATCTTGCCGTCCAGATAACGCGCGGCGCTAACCAGATTGGTGCGCTCCTCTTGCGGGCAGATGATCGAATATTCTTTGTCGAGGATTTGCACAGTGATGCTGTTGCCATTACTCATGAGTCTTGCTCCAGGGCCTTGAGGCGCGAAATCATCGACTCGACCTTTTGCCGGGCGATTTCGTTCTTTTCAATGAGGTGAGCGCGTTCCTCGCGCCAGGTTTTTTCCTGAGCTAATAGGAGTCCGTTTTGACTTTTTAGTTGCTCGACCCGATTGATCAATAATTCCAGTCGGGCCATCAACGCTTGCAGGTCGTTGTCTTCCATCGTTTTCCACTGATTATTTTCTGATGAGTGGTGCAGGAGCTGGCCTCAGGAACTGCCTTGAATGTCGCCTGGATAGCTAGGGCGCGTCTGCCGGTGCTACGATACAAGGCCTCCATTCTAGACATTGCGCCGCTTGGCGCCTAGTTGCCCATGCCTAATCAGAATTCCCCGTACAACGCATTCGCCACCCTGCTCACCAACGGTGGTCATCCTGTCTCTCCCGCCGAGTTGCACGGCCTGTTGCTAGGCCGCAGCTGCGCGGGCGCCGGCTTCGATGCCGAAGGCTGGTTCGACGACGCACACGAGCTGCTGCAGACCGAGCCTGAGGCCAATGTCCGTCAGGCTTTGATCGGCTTGCAGGAGATGGTCAAGAGCGAGCTGACCGGCGACGACATGGCTGTCGTGCTGCTGTTGCCTGGCGACGATGAATCGCTGACCGCCCGCACCACGGCGATTGGCCAATGGTGCCAAGGCTTCCTCCACGGCTTCGCGCGCGTCGGTGGACAGCCGATGAGCGACGATGCCAAGGACGTCTTGCAGGACCTGGCCGCCATCGCCCAGATTCAGGACTCGCTGGACGAGTCCGAAGACGGTGAAAGCGACTACATGGAAGTCATGGAATACCTGCGTGTCGCCCCGCTGCTCCTGTTCACCGAGTTCAACAAGAAAGCGGAGCCTGAAGCGAAGCCTTCCCTGCACTGATTGCCATCGTTGTCGTTCGGTCATTGGCCTGCGTGCGCTGATGACCGGAGCGCCCACCCGGAGGACCGCACTTGCCCATGATCCATATCCCGAAAGCCGAATACGCCCGTCGCCGCAAAGCCTTGATGGCGCAGATGGAGCCCAACAGCATCGCCATCCTCCCGGCAGCCGCTGTGGCCATTCGAAATCGTGATGTCGAACATGTGTACCGCCAGGACAGCGACTTTCAATACTTGAGCGGCTTCCCCGAGCCGGAAGCGGTGATCGTACTGATCCCCGGTCGGGAATATGGCGAGTACGTGCTGTTCTGCCGCGAGCGCAATGCCGAGCGAGAGCTGTGGGATGGCTTGCGTGCTGGGCAGGACGGCGCGATCAGCGAGTACGGCGCCGACGACGCATTCCCCATCACGGACATCGACGACATCCTGCCGGGCCTGATTGAAGGGCGCGACCGGGTGTATTCCTCGATGGGCAGCAACCCCGAGTTTGATCGCCATGTCATGGAGTGGATCAACGTGATCCGCTCGAAGGCGCACTTGGGCGCGCAGCCGCCGAAAGAATTCGTTGCGCTGGATCACCTGCTCCACGACATGCGCCTGTATAAATCGGCAGCGGAAGTGAAGGTGATGCGCGAAGCGGCGCAAATTTCTGCTCGCGCCCACGTTCGGGCCATGCAGGCCAGTCGTGCCGGTCTGTACGAGTTCAGCCTCGAAGCCGAGCTGGATTACGAATTTCGCAAGGGCGGGGCGAAGATGCCGGCTTACGGTTCCATCGTCGCGTCGGGCCGCAACGGCTGCATTCTTCACTACCAGGAAAACGACGCGCCGTTGAAGGACGGCGATCTGGTGTTGATCGACGCGGGCTGCGAGATCGATTGCTACGCCAGCGACATCACGCGGACGTTTCCAGTCAGCGGGAAGTTTTCAGCGGAGCAGAAAGCGATCTACGAACTGGTGCTCAAATCCCAGGAAGCGGCGTTCGCGGCGATCAAACCGGGCAACCACTGGAACCAGGCCCACGAGGCCACGGTGCACGTGATCACTGCCGGGCTGGTCGAACTGGGCCTGTTGCAAGGCGAGGTCAGTGAACTGATCGCCAGCGAGGCGTACAAAGCTTTTTATATGCACCGCGCCGGGCACTGGCTAGGCATGGATGTGCATGACGTCGGCGAATACAAGGTCGGCGGCGAATGGCGTGTGCTGGAAGTCGGCATGGCGCTGACCGTTGAACCGGGTATTTACGTGTCGCCGGACAATCAGAACGTCGCGAAGAAATGGCGCGGAATTGGTGTACGAATCGAGGACGATGTCGTGGTGACCAAAAAAGGCTGTGAAATCCTCACCGGTGGCGTGCCCAAGACGGTGGCTGACATCGAGGCCCTGATGGCCGCTGCGCGAACCGAAGCTGCATGAGCCGTTTCAATCTGGCGATTGTGGGTGGCGGGCTGGTCGGCGCGAGTCTGGCGCTGGCGTTGCAGGCGGGTGCCAAGGCGCGGGGCTGGAAGATCGTCATGATCGAACCCTTCGCGCCGGGCGATACCTATCAACCGAGTTACGACGCGCGTTCATCGGCGCTGTCCTTCGGCGCTCGGCAAATTTACGAACGCCTGGGCCTGTGGCAGCAGATCAGCCGCCGCGCCGAGCCAATCCTGCAAATCCAGGTTTCCGACAAAGGCCGTTTTGGCGCAGCGCGTCTGTCCTCGATGCAGGAAGGCGTACCCGCGCTGGGCTATGTGGTGGAAAACGCCTGGCTCGGGCAATGCCTCTGGCAGGGTCTTGATAAAGATGTGATTACCTGGCGCGTGCCCGCTGAAGTCAAACAGATGCAGGCGCAGCCCGAAGGCTATCGCCTGACCCTGAACGACGACACCCAGTTGGACTGCGACCTGGCGATCCTTGCGGATGGCGGCCGCTCGAATCTGCGCGAACAGCTCGGCATCGGCGTGCGCGCCACGCCATACGATCAGAGCGCGTTGATCGCCAACATCACCCCCGGCGAGGCCCATTGCGGTCAGGCGTTCGAGCGCTTCACCGAAGAAGGCCCGATGGCGCTACTGCCGTTGCCGGAAAATCGCTGTGCGTTGGTCTGGACTCGCAAACCGGACGAAATCAAACGGCTGATGGCATTGGACGACCGCAGTTTCCTCAGCGAATTACAGAGCGTGTTCGGTTACCGACTCGGCGCGCTGAAGCAGGTCGGCGTACGCCACACTTACCCGCTGTCGTTGATCGAAGCGGAAGAGCAAGTGCGCTCGCATCTGGTGGTGTTGGGCAACGCCGCGCACAGCCTGCACCCGATTGCCGGGCAGGGCTTCAACCTGTCCCTGCGCGATGCCGCGTCATTGGCCGAAGCGCTGCTCGCCAGCGATGCGACGCCGGGGGATCTGACGACCTTGCAGGCCTACCGCGACCGCCAATTTCTGGACCAGAAACTGACCGTGGGCTTTTCCGATCAGGTCACGCGCCTGTTTGGGAGCCAGCAGGCGGCGATCACGGCAGGGCGCAATATCGGCCTGCTCGGTCTCGACCTGCTGCCGTCGGCCAAAAGCTGGTTTGCTCGTCAGGCCATGGGGCTGGGAACGCGGGCCGATGTTTGACCCCTTCTTTTATTCGTGGCTAATGCCGCACTTCATTCCGTGGCGCCAGCCACCAACGAGACGATTCAAAGCATGGAAACGCGCGCAGATCTGCTGATTGTCGGGGCCGGAATGGTCGGTAGCGCACTCGCGCTGGCGCTGCAAAACAGCGGGTTGAACATTCTGGTGGTCGATGGCAGCCCGTTGAGCGTCAAACCGTTCGACGCGAGCACGCCCTTCGAACCGCGTGTCAGCGCGTTGTCGGCGGCGAGCCAGCGGATTCTTGAGCGTCTGAATGTCTGGGAAGGCATGGTCTCGCGGCGCGTCAGCCCTTACAGCGACATGCACGTGTGGGACGGCAGCGGCACGGGCAAGGTGCATTTCTCCGCATCCAGCGTGCACGCGCAGGTGCTGGGTCATATCGTCGAAAACCGTGTGGTTCAGGATGCGTTGGTCGAGCGTTTGCACGATTCCGACATTGGCCTGCTGGCCAATGCGCGCCTGGAACAGATCCGGCATTCCGGGGATGACTGGCTGCTGACCCTGTCCGATGGTCGCACCCTGCGTGCGCCACTGGTGGTCGCAGCCGACGGCGCCAACTCCACGGTTCGACGCATGACCGGCATGGCCACCCGCGAATGGGACTACATGCATCACGCCATTGTCACCAGCGTGCGCACGGCACAATCCCACCAAAGGACGGCGTGGCAGCGTTTCACCGACGAAGGCCCTCTCGCGTTCTTGCCGCTTGAGCGTGAAGGCGAGCATTGGTGCTCCATCGTCTGGTCGGTCACGCCCGAAGAGTCCGAGCGCTTGATGAGGCTGGAAGATGACGCGTTCTGTCGCGAGCTTGAGAAGGCGTTCGAAGGCTGTTTGGGTCAAGTTATTTCAGCCGATCCGCGTTTGTGTGTCCCGCTGCGTCAGCGTCATGCCAAGCGGTACGTGGCGGACGGGCTGGCGTTGATCGGCGATGCGGCGCACACCATTCACCCATTGGCAGGCCAGGGCGTAAACCTGGGGTTCCTTGATGCGGCCGTGCTGGCCGAAGTACTTCACAACGCCGTAGAGCGCGGCGAGCGTCTGGCGGACCAAAAGGTGTTGAGTCGCTTTGAGCGCCGTCGCATGCCTCATAACCTGGCGCTGATGGCCGCGATGGAGGGCTTTGAGCGTCTGTTCCAGGCCGATCCGTTGCCAGTGCGTTGGTTGCGCAATACCGGTTTGAAGATGGTCGATCAGTCATCTGAAGCCAAGGCGATGTTCGTTCGCCAGGCGTTGGGGTTGACCGGTGATTTGCCGGAGCTGGCGAAGATCTGATCCCGCCTGTTTCGCGTTGGGAACGGGACTCTCTGTAGGAGCGAATTCATTCGCGAAGATGCGTCAGGCGCCAGAGGTGTGTCGGTCTTCATACGCCCCTCGCGAATAAATTCGCTCCTACAGATGACCGCTCCTTTCAGACGTCTCGGCATCATCTCACGCTGCAACATCTGGTAACTGCTCGATCCGGACTTCGTGGATGCGATTCACTACCATTTCGCCTCATTTTGAAAACGTGAGATTTCAGCATGCAGGCGAGCAAGCGTCTTCTGGCTGTCCTGGCATTGTCCGTGCTCGGCAGCACCGCCCAGGCCGCTGATGAAGTGGTGGTGTATTCCTCCCGAATCGACGAGCTGATCAAACCGGTCTTCGATGCCTACACCGCCAAAACCGGTGTGAAGGTCAAGTTCATCACCGACAAGGAAGCGCCGCTGATGCAGCGCATCAAGGCCGAGGGGCAGAACGCGACGGCGGACCTGCTGCTCACGGTCGATGCCGGCAACCTCTGGCAGGCTGAGCAGATGGGCATTCTCCAGCCCTTCACCTCGCCGGTGATCGACGAAAACATTCCCCCGCAATACCGCGCTGCCAGTCACGCCTGGACCGGCTTGAGCCTGCGCGCGCGGACCATCGCGTATTCGACCGACCGGGTTAAGCCAGCGGAACTGACCACCTACGAGGCGTTGGCTGACAAACAGTGGGAAGGCCGCCTGTGCCTGCGCACGGCGAAGAAGGTTTACAACCAGTCGCTGACCGCCACGCTGATCGAAACCCACGGCGCCGAGGCTTCAGAAAAAGTGCTCAAGGGCTGGGTCAACAACCTTTCCACCGACGTGTTTTCGGATGACATCGCCGTATTGGAAGCGATCAACGCTGGGCAATGCGATGTGGGGATCGTCAACACCTATTACTACGGCCGCCTGCACAAGCAAAACCCGGATCTGGCCGTGCGCCTGTTCTGGCCCAACCAGACGGACCGTGGCGTTCACGTCAACCTGTCGGGCATCGGCCTGACTAAACACGCGCCACACCCCGAAGCTGCGAAAGCGTTGGTGGAGTGGATGACAGGGCCTGACGCGCAAAAGATTTTCTCGGGCACCAACCAGGAATTCCCTGCAAACCCGAAAGTGGCACCGTCGGAAGAAGTGGCGAGCTGGGGCGAGTTCAAGGCCGACACCATTCCTGTGGAAATTGCCGGACGCCGCCAGGCCGAGGCGATTCGCATGATGGATCGTGCGGGTTGGAATTGATTCTGCGCCGCATCGACATCTGATCGATCATCGACACCGCAGCCAACACACGTTTCTGTGAGAGCGAATTCATTCGCGAAATATGCGTCAGGCGATGCAGGTATATGCGCTTGGCGCCGCATCGCGAATGAATTCGCTCCCACAGTGATTCTCTACGACTCACAGACTTTCTGAGACCCCCTTTGGCCCATCCCGCCCAGCGCCGCTGGTATCCCCTCGTTTTTGCCATCGCTGCGCTCGTCCTTCTGCCGCTGAGCGTTTTGCTGCTCTCGTGGGACACCGTGGATCATGAAATCTGGTCCCACCTGTGGGAAACCCAGATGCCGCGCCTGCTTGGCAACACACTCACGCTGGTGATCGGTGTGGGCGTGGGCGTGACGATTTTGGGCGTCAGTCTGGCGTGGCTTACGGCCCTGTGCGAATTCCCCGGCCGTCGCTGGCTCGATTGGGCCTTGATGCTGCCGTTTGCCATCCCTGCTTATGTATTGGCCTTCGTGTTCGTCGGCCTGCTCGACTTCGCGGGCCCCGTACAAACGCTGATGCGCGAATGGTTTGGCACCGGCATCCGCTTTCCTCGCGTACGCTCCACCGGCGGGGTGATCGTCGTGCTGGTGCTGGTCTTCTATCCCTACGTTTACCTGCTGGCGCGCACGGCGTTCCTCGCTCAAGGGAAGGGCTTGATGGAGGCGGCGCGGATTCTCGGACAGTCTCCCTGGCAGGCGTTCTGGCGCGTGGCGCTACCGATGGCACGACCGGCAATCGGCGCGGGCGTCGCGTTAGCCCTGATGGAAACCCTCGCAGATTTCGGTGCGGTTTCCGTTTTTAATTTCGACACCTTCACCACCGCCATTTACAAGACTTGGTATGGGTTCTTCAGCCTGTCGAGTGCAGCTCAGCTTGCGAGTCTTCTGCTGCTGGCGGTGATGCTGCTGTTGTACGGCGAGCATCGTGCGCGGGGCGCCAGTCGCACCAGCAACGAGCGGCCCCGAGTCCAAGCCCTCTATCACTTGCACGGCCTCAAGGCGGTTGCGGCATCCACTTGGTGTGGGCTGGTCTTTGCCTGCGCGTTTGTGGTGCCGCTGTTGCAATTGATCGTGTGGGTCTGGCAGCGCGGGCGTTTTGATCTGGACGAGCGTTACACCGGGCTGATCCTGCACACGCTGTATCTCGGCGGTATCGCGGCGCTGGTGACGGTCAGCGTGGCGATGGTGCTGGTATTTGCTCGCCGACTGGCGCCGACCCGTGCGATTCGTTCGGGTGTCAGCCTGGCCAACATCGGCTATGCGCTGCCGGGTTCCGTGCTGGCGGTGTCGATCATGCTGGCATTCAGTTATCTGGACCGTGAGCTGGTGGTGCCGCTGTCCAGCTGGCTGGGGGGCGCGGGCAAGCCACTGTTGCTCGGCAGCCTGGCAGCGTTGGTGCTGGCGTATCTGGTGCGTTTCATTGCCGTCGCGTACGGCCCCCTGGAAAACAGCCTGTCGCGGATTCGCCCGTCGCTCCCCGAGGCGGCCCGCAGCTTGGGTGTCAGTGGGCCACGTTTGTTTTTCAAGATTTATCTGCCGTTGTTGATTCCCGGCACCTTGAGCGCTGCATTGCTGGTGTTCGTCGACGTCCTTAAGGAAATGCCCGCCACGTTGCTGATGCGCCCGTTTGGCTGGGACACGCTGGCGGTGCGCATCTTTGAAATGACCAGCGAAGGCGAGTGGGCGCGAGCGGCTTTACCGGCGCTGACATTGGTCCTTGTCGGTTTACTCCCGGTGATTGGCCTGATCAGACGTTCGGCCAGACCCATCGGCTAGGTGCGGGGGCACGACCTTGCGGCTACAATGCGCCGCAATCGACGCGGTCTGTCAGACAATTCCGCATATTCGCAAAGGCTTCAGACCCCAAATTACGGGGGATTTGCGGTAATTGTGAGACGCCGCGTCTTCGCCAAGCCCGGAAGGAGACACCCATGGGACAGCGTACGCCCCTGTTTGACCTGCACCTCGCCCTCGGCGCGAAGCTGGTCGATTTTGGTGGTTGGGATATGCCGTTGCACTACGGATCACAGGTCGAAGAACACCATCAGGTGCGCCGCGACTGTGGGATTTTCGACGTGTCGCATATGCACGTCATCGACATCACCGGCAGCCAAGCCAAGGCCTGGCTGCAACACCTGCTGGCCAATGACGTCGGCAGGTTGCAGCACACCGGGCGCGCGCTCTACAGCGCGATGCTCGACACCCAAGGTGGGATCGTCGACGACATGATCGTCTACCTCACCGACTCGGGTTATCGATTGGTGGTCAACGCAGCCACCGGCGCCAAGGACCTGGCCTGGATGAACGCCCACCTTTCCGGTTTCGACGTGCACCTGACGCACCGTTCCGAGTTGGCCATGCTGGCCATTCAGGGGCCGCACGCCCGACAGAAGATCGCCGAACTCGTCACACAAGCCCGCACTGAACTGATCCACACCTTGCGACCGTTCGAAGGTCAGCAGGAAGGTGACTGGTTTATCGCGCGCACCGGATACACCGGGGAAGACGGGCTGGAAATCATCCTGCCAGGCGATCAGGCCTGCAGCTTTTTCAACGACATGGTGGGCGCGGGCATTCCGCCAATTGGTCTGGGCGCTCGTGACACGCTGCGTCTCGAAGCGGGGATGAATCTCTACGGTCAGGAAATCGACGAACAGGTCTCACCGTTAATCTCCAATATGGCCTGGACAGTCGCATGGACCCCAGAGGATCGCGATTTCATCGGACGCGCCGCGTTGGCGGCTGAACGAGCGAAAGGGGCTGCCTCAAAGCTTGTAGGGCTTGTCCTGGAGGAGCGTGGTGTTTTGCGCGCACATCAGGTCGTCCGAATAGCGGAAGTTGGCGAAGGAGAGATCACCAGTGGTAGTTTCTCTCCTACGCTAAGCAAGTCGATTGCCTTGGCGCGTGTGCCGGTTGCGACAGGTGACCGCGCCGAGGTGGAGATTCGCGGCAAGTGGTACCCGGTTCGCGTGGTTCAGCCGACCTTTGTGCGACACGGCAAGACCCTGGTTTAACCCGGTTTTCAAGAACAATTCCCTTTGGCGGGCTTTCCGCTGACCTGATGATGTAGAGAGGACAAAGACTATGAGCAACGTTCCCGCCGAGCTGCGTTTTGCCGAAAGCCACGAATGGGCCAAGCAAGAGGGTGATCTGATTGTTGTCGGTATTTCCGATCATGCGCAGGAAGCGCTGGGTGACGTGGTGTTCGTCGAGCTGCCGGAAATTGGCAAGGTGTTCGCTGCCGGCGACGCGGCGGGTGTGGTCGAGTCAGTCAAAGCGGCTTCTGACATCTACTCGCCGGTTGCCGGTGAAGTGGTAGAAGTGAACGAAGCGCTGGGCGACGCCCCGGAATCGCTGAACTCCGACTCTTACGGCGCATGGATCTTCAAGGTCAAGCCAAGCAATGCCCAAGGCGATCTCGCCAAACTGCTGGACGCTGCCGGTTACAAGGCTGCCATCGGCGAATAAGCCACCGCAAAGGCGTTTGTAGGCGCGCGCTTGGTCCGGGTCGTACGTGACCAAGCACGCTCCTGCACAGGCTTACTGCTCAGCCACCAGATTCTTCGCCAGAATCGCGTTGGCCAGATCCATGTCCGACGCATTCAGGCTCGGATTGTCCTGACGCACCTGATTCAGCGCCGCTTCCAGATACGGGCCACGAATGGCGCCGTTGCTGGCGACGAAGCTGCCTGCATCGTCCTGCGCTGCGACGATCAGTTTGTGATGCCGGAAGGTCAGGTAGGTCGAACCGGTGGTGGCGCCAGACGACAGAACGTCGCGCAGGAAACCGTCAGCCATTGCTGAACCGACCGGCAGGGAAAGCAAAGCTAACGTGGCTACAGCAAGTTTTAGACGCATGACGGGGGTACTCCGACTTTGGTTGTTCTGAAACGATTTGATACGCCGCGTCCTGATCTAGTTCCACAACCTCCGTTAAAACCTCGCGGCAGTCACTCCTCTAGCGCCTTCTCGATTCGACAAATCACGCTGCTTCGACCTTCAAAATCGCGCCTTCCTGCGCAATCACGCGCACATGATCCCCAGCAGGCGTATCTGGCCCGACCACCATCCACACCCCGTCACCGACCTTGATCTTGCCGCGCCCGCCGACGATCGCGTCATGCACGACGAAGGTCCGGCCAATCAGCTCCGAGCCCCGCATGTTCAGGCCTGGCTGGTCAGATTTGCGCAACACGTTACGCTGTCGCCGCCACCAGTACAGCGCCGTGAGCACCGACAGCACGGCGAACAGCAGAAACTGCACTTCCCAGCTCATGGCCGGGATGATGTACGTGAGAATGCCGACACCTGCCGCTGCCACGCCGATCCAGAGCAGATAGCCGCCCGCACCGAAGACTTCCAGAATCAGCAGCACCGTGCCCAGTCCCAGCCAGTCCCAGAACGACAGATTTTGCAGGTAATCCCACATGGCTCAGACCCGCTTGCCGGTGTCGGGTCTGCTCTTGTCGAGCGGTCCCTTGTCGAACGTCGCTTTGACGATTTCCCCGATTCCGCCAATGGCGCCGATCATTTGGCTCGCCTCCAGAGGCATCAGGATGACCTTGCTGTTGTTCGCCGACGACAGCCTGCCCAGCGCGTCGATGTATTTTTGCGCGACGAAATAATTGATGGCTTGCACGTCACCGGCGGCAATGGCCTCGGACACCACTTGCGTCGCACGGGCCTCGGCTTCTGCCTGACGTTCCCGGGCCTCGGATTCGAGAAACGCGGCCTGACGCTCACCTTCGGCTTCGAGGATTTGCGCCTGTTTCTTGCCTTCGGCAGTCAGAATGGCCGACGCGCGCAGGCCCTCGGCTTCAAGAATCTGTGCGCGCTTGATCCGCTCGGCCTTCATCTGCCCGGACATGGCCGCCATCAAGTCGGCGGGCGGGCTGATGTCCTTGATCTCGATTCGTGTGATTTTGATGCCCCACGGCGCGGTCGCCTCATCGACGATGCGCAGCAGGCGTTCGTTGATGCCATCGCGCTGGCTGAGCATGGCGTCCAATTCCATTGAGCCGAGCACGGTGCGGATGTTGGTCTGCAGCAAGTTGCGGATCGCATGCTGCAGGTTGTTGACCTCGTACGCCGCCTGGGCGCAGTTGACCACCTGATAGAAGCACACCGCGTCGATTTGCACCGTCGCGTTGTCGGACGTGATGACTTCCTGCGGCGGGATGTCGAGCACGGTTTCCATCATATTGATCTTGTGCCCGATGCGATCCACCACCGGCACGATGATGTTCAAACCCGGCTTCAGGGTGTTGGTGTAGCGACCGAAACGCTCGACGGTCCACTGATACCCCTGCGGCACGACCTTGAACCCCATGAACACGATGGCGATGGCCAACGCGACGAAGAGTAAAACCACACTACCAATTTGCATAACCTGTCCCTGTCGATTGCTGAGTGAAGAATGCGGCGAAGAGTACGGGGATCGGAATCCGTTCTGCGAATATTTCTTGTAACAGCCCCGCTCAAGGCGCCAGCGTATGGGTCACGCAAGCGACTCATTGAAGAATAGCTCGCGCATCAGGTTGAAGACCGTGGTCTTCACGGCGGTGTCGAGCGAGGTCCACGCAAGCCCGGTCACGGCACGGTAATCGCCAAGCTGCAAAGGTCGCGACACGACGTTGGGCGGCAGCGCCCGTCCCGCGTGATAGGGCAGCAGGCCGATGCCCAGCCCAGCGGACACGAGGGCGAGCATCGTCGTGAATTCACCCAACTCTTCCGCCACCTCAAGCTTGCCGCCCTCATGAGCAATCGCCCGCAACAGCCCGTCGTGAAAACCGGCTGCGTAGCGCCGGGCAAGCATCAGGACCGGCAGATGCGCCAAGGCTTGCACATCGAGGCTTTCCAACGCCGTCAGCGGATGATCGGCGGGCAGGGCGACGATGATGGGTTCGTGCAGCACCACCTGCGTCTGCACACCGGCATGGGGGGCGGGCAGGCGCATCAGGCCGAAGTCGAGCTGTCCGCTTTTGAGGGCGTGCACCTGTTCCGGCCCCGGCATGTCCTTGAGTTCCAGCTGAATGCCGGGATAACGCTGATGCGACTGCCGGATAAGCGTGGGCAGCAGCTCAGGCAGCACTGAGGAGACGAACCCCAACCGAATGCGCCCCGTCTCGCCACGCCCCAATCCGCGCGCCACATCGGCTGAATGCTGCGCCTGATGCAGCGTTGCCCGGGCTTCGTCGAGGAACAGCTGTCCGGTCTCGGTCAGCGTCACCGAATGCCGATTGCGGTCGAGCAGGCGAACGCCCAGCCACGTCTCCAGTGACTTGATCTGCATGCTCAAGGCGGGCTGAACAATGGCCAGCCGCTGGGCAGCTCGACCAAAATGCAGCTCCTCCGCCAGCGTCACAAAGGCCCGTAGATGCTTGAGTTCCAAGGCGACTCCGTTGGTGATCAAAAATAATGATCAGCCGATCATCAACGACCATTGGACCCGGTACGAAGGATGCGCTGAAGTATCGACTTTTACGGATGATGGACGTTGACGCGACTCATCACAACGGATGATTCGATATCGGTCCGACACGAGGAGACACCATGGCCGTTCTGGAAAGCTTTCGCCTTGATGGAAGAGTGGCGCTCATCACCGGGTCCAGTGCGGGTATCGGCTTGGCGATTGCGCGGGGGCTGGCAGAGGCGGGCGCGCGCGTCGTCCTCAATGGGCGCAACGTCGAAACGCTGCAATCGGCGGCTGCGGCGCTGGCTGCTGAGGGGCACGAGGTCCACACTCAGTCTTTCGACGTCACTGACAGCACAGCAGTGAGCGCGGCGGTTCAGGACATCGAACAGCGCGTCGGCCCGCTGGAAATTCTAGTCAACAACGCAGGCATTCAGCGTCGTGCGCCATTGGCCGAATTCAGCGAAGCGAACTGGAGCGAGCTGATGCGGACCAACCTCGACAGCGCTTTTTTCGTCGGGCAGGCCGTCGCCCGGTGCATGATTCCTCGCGGGCGGGGGCGGATCATCAATATCTGTTCGGTCCAGAGTGAGCTGGGACGCCCGAACATCGCCCCTTACGCTGCGAGCAAGGGCGCGCTGAAAATGCTGACCAAGGGCATGGCGATCGATTGGGGTCCGCACGGGCTGAGCGTCAACGGGATCGGGCCGGGGTATTTCAAAACCGAGCTCAATGCGGCGCTGGTCGCGAACCCTGAGTTCAGCGACTGGCTGGTGCAGCGCACGCCGAGTCGTCGCTGGGGTGAACTCTCTGAGCTCGCAGGGGCTGCGGTCTTCCTCGCGTCCGATGCCTCCAGCTTCGTCAACGGCCACATTCTTTATGTCGATGGCGCCATCACGGCGTCGTTGTGATTCGGAGAGCTTCCATGCAAGCCATTGTCTGCCACGCCCCGAAAGACCTGCGCGTCGAAGCCGAGGAGCAAACCTCCGCGCTGACCTCTGGCCAGTTGCGCGTGCGCGTCGCCCGGGGCGGCATCTGCGGTTCGGATCTGCATTACTACCAGCACGGCGGTTTTGGGGCCGTGCGCCTGAAAGAGCCCATGGTGCTGGGCCATGAAATCTCCGCGGTCGTCGAAGAAGTGGGCGACGCGCAGAGCGGTTTCAGTGTCGGCCAGCGCGTTTCGGTATCGCCTTCGCGCCCCTGTGGCGGCTGCAAATACTGTCACGAAGGGCTGCCCAACCACTGCCTGAACATGCGTTTTTACGGCAGCGCGATGCCATTCCCTCACATTCAGGGTGCCTTTCGCGAAACCCTGGTGATCGACAGCAGCCAGGCGCACCTGTTGGCGCCGACGACGACCCTGGCCGAGGGCGCGCTGGCCGAGCCGTTGTCAGTAGGATTACACGCGATCCAGCGTGCGGGCGGTGTGTTCGGCAAGCGCGTGCTGGTGACCGGCTGCGGACCGATCGGCAACCTGTTGATTGGCGGCCTACGCGCTGCCGGTGCGTTGCAGATTGTGGCGGCGGACCTCAGCGACAGCGCCTTGGCGTGCGCTCGTCAAATGGGCGCCAGTGAGGCGCACAATCTGAAAGACGAACCTGAAGCACTGACCCGTTACACCGCCGAGAAAGGGCATTTCGACGTGATGTTCGAAGCCTCCGGAAGCGCTCAGGCCTTGCGCGACGGCCTGACTTGCGTACGGCCCCGAGGCGTGGTCGTGACGGTCGGGCTTGGTGGCGATGTGTCGATCCCGTTGAATCTGGTGGTCGGCAAAGAGATCGACCTGCGCGGCACCTTCCGCTTTCACCCTGAATTCGCGCAGGCGGTGGATTTATTGAACCGCAAGGTGATCGATGTGAACCCGGTGATTTCTCACACGATCCCGTTCAACGACGCGGTTCAGGCGTTCGAATTGGCGGGGGACAAGCAGCAAGCAATGAAAGTGGTGCTGGATTTTGGGGTCAAGGATCTGTGAACACCTGTTGTGGGAGCGAGTTATTCGCGAGAAATGGCATGACCGATACGGCTTTATCGTCTGGTCTGCCGCCTCGCGAATAAATTCGCTCCTACAGAGGGATGCGCGTCTGACTCAGACCTGGCGGCACAGACAAACCTCTGTAGGAGCGAATTCATTCGCGATTGGCCAGTACAGACGACGGAGATGCAGTGGATGTTCTACCTTTCGCGAATAAATTCGCTCCCACAGGGAGGGGGGGCGCTCATCCCGGTGCTATCGCTGTTCGCTCTGCGGCGTCACGCGCAGCACTTCTTCGATGGTGGTCAGTCCCGCCGCGACTTTTTGTGCGCCTGAGAGACGCAGGCTGCGCATGCCGTCCTTGAAGCCCTGCCGACGCAACGCGGTGAGGTCGAGGTCGGCCGTGATCAGCGTCTTGACGGCGTCCGACATCAGCATGATTTCGTACACCCCCGCACGTCCTCTGTAGCCCGTGTCTCGACACTCTGCGCACCCCACCGCCCGGTGCGCACCGCTCGGCACACCTGCTTGCCAAGGCCGGGTCAGGGCCTGCCAGTCCGCTTCGTCGATTTCCACCGGCGCTTTGCAGTGCGGGCACAGCGTTCGCACCAGACGTTGCGCCATAACCCCCAGAATCGTGGCTTTGAGCAGGTAATGCGGCACGCCCAGTTCCAACAGACGGCTGATGGCACTCGGCGCATCGTTGGTGTGCAGGGTCGAGAGCACCAAGTGACCGGTGAGCGCGGCCTGAATTGCCATTTCAGCGGTCTCCAGGTCGCGAATCTCGCCGATCATGATGATGTCCGGGTCTTGCCGCATCAGTGCGCGTACGCCACTGGCGAAGGACAGATCGATGTTGTGCTGCACCTGCATCTGGTTGAACGCAGGCTCGACCATCTCGATCGGGTCCTCGATGGTGCAGAGGTTTACCTCCGAGGTCGCCAGTTTTTTCAGTGTCGTGTACAGCGTCGTGGTCTTGCCGGAACCCGTCGGCCCGGTCACCAGAATGATGCCGTTAGGCTGGTGGGTCATGCCTTCCCAGCGCCGCAGGTCATCACCGGAAAAGCCCAGTTGGTCGAAGTCCTTGAGCAGCACCTCCGGGTCGAAAATCCGCATCACCATTTTCTCGCCGAACGCGGTGGGCAAGGTCGAGAGACGCAACTCCACTTCGCCGCCATCGGGGGTCTTGGTTTTGACGCGGCCGTCCTGAGGTTTGCGCTTCTCGGCAACGTTCATCCGGCCCAGACTTTTCAGGCGGCTGGTGACCGCCATCGTCACCTGTGGCGGGAATTGATAGACGTTGTGCAACACGCCATCGATGCGAAAGCGCACGGTGCCCGCTTCGCGACGGGGCTCGATGTGAATATCGCTCGCGCGCTGTTGATAGGCGTACTGGAACAGCCAATCCACGATATTGACGATGTGCGCATCGTTGGCGTCTGGCTCCTGATCGCTGGCACCGAGCTTGAGCAACTGTTCGAAGTTGCCCAGATTGCTCACTTTTTGATCAGTCGCACTGGCGCCACTGACCGATTTCGCCAGCCGGTAAAACTCCACGGCCAGTTTCTGCACATCGACCGGGTTGGCGACCACGCGCTTGATCGGCATTTTCAGCACGTGCATCAGGTCGGCTTCCCACGCCTTCACGTACGGCTGGGCGCTGGCGATGGTCACGCATTCCCGGTCTACGGCGACGGCGAGAATCTTGTGGCGCTGGGCGAAGGCGTAGGACATCAGCGGCGTAACGGCGGCCACGTTGATTTTCAGCGGGTCAATGCGCAGGTAGGGCTGACCCGCCTGCTCGGCGAGCCAGGCGGTGAGGGATTCGAGGTCGAGTTTTTTGCCGGGGCGCTTGAGGTTCTCAAACTGCTGAGCGGCGATGAATTCAAGAGGATGGGTTTGCAGGTTCTGCGCGGTGCGGCGCAAGGTCAGTGCGTATTCGGCATTGTCCTGATCGAGATAACCCTGTGCGACCAGATCGCGCAGAACTTCATTGAGATCCAGCCAGCGGTCCTGGGACGAGGGGGCAAGGACGGACATGCGGGCTCCTTTGGACGAGACGGCTTACTTCGTAGGTAAGCAAGAGTAGTCCCAAGCGTGCCAGTTGTTGCGTCCTGCAGGTAGTGAAGCGTTGCCAATATTTTCGGCGTTCTCAACCGACAGCCAGTGAGACGGGCTCGGATAGGACGTGAAAATCGCCGATGGGTTCCAGCTCCACTGAACAAACATTGATCAAATTGCGCATTTTTTCGCCAATCACCTGCGCGCGATGCCACGTCATGCCGTCCACTTCCACTTCGATCATCAGCATGCCTTCCTGCTGCAAGACGCTGACCTGTTGTGGAGTCAGGTACTGCATCGCGAAGTAATTCAGCACCCGGCAGATCAGGTCTGGCTCGGCTTCGGCAAGAATCTGGTAACGCGAGCGGCAGTGCGCGTTGTTGGCCGACCAGGCGTCATGACGATGCGGGGTAGGAACGGCTTCGAGGTGCGGCATGCTGAACTCTCCTGTTTCGTCTATGAAATGGGTGGGCTGACGAGTGGAAGAGAGTTTTACATGCGGAAAAAGAAATATCTGGTCGGTCTTGGGCCGTATTAAACTTATTTCGACTTGTTAATGCGCCATCAAAAGTTTCTGAGAATAAATTATGCAAATCGAGTTGGATGCCTACGACCGTAAGATTCTGGCCCTGCTTCAAGAGGACGCGTCGCTCTCCAGTGCGCAGATCGCCGAAGCGGTCGGACTGTCGCAATCGCCGTGTTGGCGCAGGATTCAGCGACTCAAGGACGAGGGCGTGATCCGGCGGCAGGTCACACTGCTGGACCGCAAGAAAATCGGGTTGAACACGCAGATTTTCGCCGAGGTGAAACTCAACGCCCACGGCCGCTCGAACTTCACGGAATTCACCGAAGCGATTCGCGGGTTTCCGGAGGTGTTGGAGTGTTACGTGTTAATGGGGTCGGTGGACTTCTTGCTGCGCATTGTGACGCCAGACATCGAGGCGTATGAGCGGTTTTTCTTCGAGAAACTGTCACTGGTGCCGGGGATTCAGGAGGTGAATTCGACGGTGGCCTTGTCGGAAATCAAATCGACGACGAGTTTGCCGATCGTCCGATGACGCAGATCCTGTAGTAGTGAGCTTGCTCGCGATTGCGGTATGCCATTCAGCATCTCCATAGCTGACATATAGCTATCGCGAGCAAGCTCACTCCTACAGTAGGGATTGCGATGTTGCTTAAAGCTTCAACAGCGTCTTCCATGCCCGGCTTTGCAGCACGGTGATGGTCTGTTGCACGCGGGCGTCGAGGATTTCGTCGCTGATGTCCAGGTGTGCCAGTTGCTCCAGCTTGTTCAGCTCGCCGTATAAACGGTCCAGCTCAGGCAGTTCAACGGTCTGGCGGGCGTAGTGCAGCCAGACTTGAATGCGCTCGATGCGCGGCAGTTGCTCGGCCAGGTCTTCCGGCTGCTGCTGATAACGCGCGAGATTCAACGCAATGGCCTCGTCACCGAGGAAGCGCGGGACCCAGCTGCTCAGCATCGCGTTGCCCTGACGATTGCCGCGGTTGTTGCGCTCGGCGGTCCAACTGCGTTCCATCAGCCAGCGCGAGGTCGTCAGCGAGAACAGGCCCCAACGCGGGTCTTCCAGCTCTTCGATGAATTGCTCGTGGGCAGCGGCGCGAACATCCGCGTCTTCCTGACCGGCCTGAACCAGCGTGCGCCAGTCTTCGAGCAGGGCGTCCAGCGCGGCGCGCAGGTCATGGGTACTGGCGCGTGGGGCGGCCTGGCCGAGGCTGCCGGTCAAGGCGCGCAGTTCGGCGAGCACTTCCACCCACTCCTGCAACAGGCTCCAGTGGCCATTGAAGCGATATTGCTCGGCCAGACGCTGGCTGCTGCCCAACAGATACCAGGCCAGCGCGCTATAGGCGTCGTCCACGGATGTTTCGGCATGCAACTCTGGCAGCGGCAATTTGACCGAGTAGCTGCCGGCATCGAACAGGCGATAGCCGCGCTCGGCCTTGCTGATGTCACACGGCATCAGCGCCAGTTTTTCAGCCAGCTCGGCGGCCAGTTCCAACAACGCGGCAGGCTCACCTTCGCGCAGCTCGAGTTCCAGCTCGCAGATTTCTTCCTTCTGCTTGCCGACGATGACGTTGCCCAAGTCCAGCGCCGCTTCGATCACGACCTTGGATTTGCCACGGCCCCAAGCAATCTCGGCTTTCTCACGCACGAAATCGGTGGTGAACAGCGGTTTGATGGTTTTTTTGTCCAGATCGGCGAGTTGCTCGGGCCAGCATTCGCCGTCGAGTTTTTTCAGGTCCAGCTTGGCCTTGGGCAGATCCCAGTTGTACTCGTTGCGCTCGGACAGCCCGGCCACGCTCTGGCCACGGGTCTTCAACGTCTGGATGATCGCGTCGCCATCACGGCGCAGGCGCAGGGCCACTTTGGCATGGGCCAGCTCGCGCTCGGGGGTGTCGAAGTACTGGTTGAACAGCTCCAGCCGCTCCCAGCCACTTTTGTTGCGTTTTTTCAGCAGCGGGTGATCGCGCAGGGCAGTCAGGGTTTCTCGGCTGACGCGGAGTTTGATTTCGGTTTCTTTCTGCATGGCCGGGAATCCAGGCGCGCTATCGCGGATAGGCGCTCTATCTCTTGAACAAGGGGACGCAGCCGGAATCGACACAGCTGCGCGGGTCGTGCAGTGTACAGGACATCACCCGTGACAGTTTATTCCAGCGGCCCAATCACCCTATGATGGTTCGCACATTGCGCCTGCATTAGAGGACACGCCTATGCCGTTGCCGTCCATGAAAGACCAGTTCGCGGCCCTGATCGCCGCGCCTTCTGTGAGCTGCACGCAGCCCGCGCTAGACCAATCCAACCGCACCGTCATCGACCTGTTGGCTACGTGGTTGGGCGATCTGGGTTTCGCGTGTGACATCCAGCAAGTCAGCCCCGGCAAATTCAATCTGCTGGCGACCTACGGCACTGGCCCTGGCGGTCTCGTGCTATCGGGCCACAGCGACACCGTCCCGTATGACGACGCGCTGTGGAAGACCGATCCGCTGAAGCTGACAGAAGTGGACGGCAGTTGGGTGGGACTCGGCAGCTGCGACATGAAAGGCTTTTTCGCGCTGGCCATCGAAGCGTTGCAGCCTTTGCTCGACAAACCCTTCAAGCAACCGCTGATCATCCTCGCGACCTGTGACGAGGAAAGCTCAATGGCGGGCGCCAAGGCCCTCGCGGCAGCGGGAGGCGTGTTGGGGCGTGCCGCAGTGATTGGCGAGCCGACCGGCCTCAAGCCGATTCGCCTGCACAAAGGTGTGATGATGGAGCGCATCGACATTCTCGGGCGCAGTGGCCATTCGTCGGACCCCAGCCTGGGACACAGCGCTCTCGAAGCGATGCACGACGCGATTGGCGCGCTCAAAGGCCTGCGCCAGCAATGGCAAACCCAGTTCAACAATCCCCAATTCAGCGTGCCGCAGCCGACCATGAACTTCGGCTGCATCCACGGTGGCGACAACCCCAACCGCATTTGTGGCCAGTGTTCGCTGGAGTTCGACCTTCGCCCGCTGCCGGGCATGGACCCGGAAATGCTCCGCGCCGCGATTCGCCAGAAGCTGCAACCGCTGGCCGAGCAGCATCACGTGAAGATCGACTACGCGCCGCTGTTCTCGGAATGCGCGCCGTTCGAACAGAGCGCCGATGCGGAACTGGTAAGGGTCGCCGAGCGTCTGACGGGTCATACGGCTGAAGCAGTGGCATTTGGCACCGAAGCGCCTTATCTTCAGCGCCTTGGTTGCGAAACGATCGTGCTGGGGCCGGGCGACATTGCTTGCGCGCACCAGCCGGGCGAATATCTCGAAATGTCACGTTTGCAGCCTACAGTGCGTCTATTGCGTCAATTGATCGAACATTACTGCCTGACTCCGATGTGAGTTGGCACTACAGCCCAAACCCATCCAGAAGGAGAGTACGCGTGTTGCGATGCCTGTTCCGACGATAAAGCTCATGCCGCTGTGAGTGTTTTCACCCTTCGTCCCTCTTTATTACAGGCTCATTCGGATATGCCCGATTACGTCAATTGGCTCCGCCACGCGTCTCCCTACATCAATGCCCACCGGGATTGCACCTTCATCGTCATGCTGCCCGGCGACGGCGTTGAACACCCGAACTTCGGCAACATCGTCCACGACCTGGTGCTCTTGCACAGCCTGGGCGTACGTCTTGTGCTGGTTCACGGCTCTCGTCCGCAAATCGAAAGTCGCCTTGAAGCGCGCGGTATCACGCCGCATTTTCACCGCGAATTGCGTGTCACCGACGCTGCCACCCTGGAATGCGTGATCGACGCCGTGGGAGCGTTGCGGATTGCGATCGAAGCGCGCCTGTCGATGGACATGGCCGCGTCGCCGATGCAGGGCTCGCGGCTGCGCGTCACTGGCGGCAATTTCGTCACGGCCCGCCCGATTGGCGTGCTGGAAGGCGTCGACTATCAACACACCGGCGAAGTCCGTCGGATCGACCGCAAAGGGATCAATCGCCTGCTCGACGAACGCTCCATTGTGCTGCTGTCGCCTCTGGGCTACTCGCCGACGGGAGAAATCTTCAACCTCGCCTGCGAAGACGTCGCCACCCGCGCCGCCATCGACTTGGGTGCTGAAAAGCTGCTGCTGTTCGGCGCTGAATCCGGCCTGATGGACGAGCAGGGGCGTCTGGTGCGTGAACTGCGGCCTCAACAAGTCCCGGCCCACTTGCAGCGCCTTGGCAGCAACTATCAGGCGGAATTGCTGGACGCCGCTGCACAGGCTTGCCGTGGCGGCGTGGCGCGCAGTCATATCGTCAGTTATGCCGAGGATGGTGCGCTGCTCTCCGAACTCTTCACCCGCGCGGGCGGCGGTACGCTCGTGGCGCAGGAACAGTTCGAGCTGGTGCGCGAGGCGTCGATTGGCGACGTTGGCGGCCTGATCGATCTGATCACGCCGCTAGAAGAGCAAGGCATTCTGGTGCGCCGTTCCCGCGAAGTGCTGGAGCGCGAGATAGAGCAGTTCAGCGTGGTCGAGCGTGAAGGGCTGATCATTGCCTGTGCGGCGTTGTACCCGATTGCCGATTCCGAAGCGGGCGAGCTGGCGTGTCTGGCGGTGAATCCCGAATACCGTCACGGCGGGCGCGGCGACGAGCTGCTTGAGCGCATCGAAGAGCGGGCAAAGGCTCAGGGTTTGAAGACGTTGTTCGTCCTCACGACCCGTACGGCCCACTGGTTCCGCGAGCGCGGTTTCGAGCCGAGCAGCGTTGATCGCCTGCCGAGCGCCCGTGCGTCGCTGTACAACTATCAGCGTAATTCGAAGATTTTCGAGAAGGCGATTTAGTTCTGCATGCGATGCGCTTTTGATTCTGGCCGGAGGCCGTAGGAGCTGGCTTGCCTGCGATCTGACGCGCAGCGGCAGCAATATCTGCAACCGCGACCATCCTGACACCACGAGGTCGTCTGGTTTCACTGTCGCTTCGCGCCAGATCGCGAGCAAGCTTGCTCCCACGGCCTCCGGCCAGAATCAAAAGCAGCTGCGCCTAGTGGATGATTAGGCGCCAGCTCTTTTAGTTACTGATCGCCAGAATACTCGCCTGATACGCCCCGACGAAGGTGTCGAAATCCACCGGCTCTTCGGCCTGTTCCAGCTCGGATTGCTGGGCTAGGGATTCGCGGGCGCGGGTTTCGAAATCCGTTTGGTCGTCGACGCTCAGCGGGCGGCTGCGGAAGTATTCCGCGTGAACCTGCGCCTGACGCAGCGAGAACGCCGTAAAGCCTTCCTTGCGCTCCGTCATGGCAGCCAGTACTTGTGCCGACGGCGTCAGTGACGCGTCCGCGACCTTGGCCCGTTGAACGGCCAGCGATTCTGCGTGTTCAGCGATCCCTTGGCTCTTGTCCAGCAGTGCGATGATCGGTTCGATCTTGTCCAGCAACTCATCCGCCCAGACTTTCAGGTCGATGGTGGACGTGTTGCGGCTCAGTTGCAGGCCAGGACGACGGCCTTCCTTGACCACGGTGAGGAAGTTGCTGCTGGCATTTCCGCATTCGCAGTCAGCCAGTTGTGGGCTTTCCTGCAGGGCACAGAACAGAATGAAGGCGTCGATGAAGCGCGACTGTTGCAGGTCGATCCCGACCGGCAGGAACGGGTTGATGTCCAGGCAACGGACTTCGACGTACTGAACGCCACGAGCCATCAAGGCCTGAATCGGACGCTCGCCGGAGTAAGTCACGCGCTTCGGACGGATCGTCGAGTAGTACTCGTTTTCGATCTGCAACACGTTGGTGTTGAGCTGAATCCACTCGCCATCCTTGTGCGTGCCGATTTCGGTGTACGGCGCGTAGGGCGTTGCCACCGCTTTGCGCAGGCTGTCGGTGTAGGTCAGCAAATCGTTGTAGCACGGCGTCAGGTCGGCTTGGGCGTTGCTCTGATAACCCAGATCGCTCATGCGCAGGCTGGTGGCGTAAGGCAGGTAGAGCGTGTCGGCGTCGAACTGTTCCAGCTGGTGCGAGCGACCGCGCAGGAAGCTGGCATCCAATGCAGGCGAGGCGCCGAACAGATACATCAGCAGCCAGCTGTAACGACGGAAATTGCGGATCAGGCCGATATAGCTTTCGGACTGGAAGTCGCGATCGGTGCCGTCGAAATCCTCGGTCTGCCGCAGAACGGACCAGATGTCTTCAGGCAGCGAGAAGTTGTAATGGATCCCTGCGATGCATTGCATCGTCTTGCCGTAACGCAAGGCGAGGCCTTGGCGGTATACGTACTTGAGCTTGCCGATGTTCGAGGTGCCGTAATAGGCGATCGGGATGTCTTCCTCGGCCGGCAGCGGGCACGGCATCGAAGGGCTCCAGATGTACTCGTTCCCCAGCTTGCTATAGGCGAAGCGGTGGATCTTTTCGAGGCTGTCGAGGGTGTCGGCAGGATTGGCCAGTGCTGGCGTGATGAACTCCAGCAACGACTCCGAATAGTCGGTGGTGATCTGCTCGTTAGTCAGTGCAGAACCCAGGCTTTCAGGGTGTGGCGTCTGGGCCAGGCGGCCCTCGCCCGTAACGCGCAGGCATTCACGCTCGATACCGTGCAGGCACTTCTCCAGAAGGGAGAGGTGAGATTGCTCGCCGAGCAGAGCCAGGCGGCGATTGAGAAGTTCGCTCAAGTTGGATTCCTTCACGCGTCAGTCGGCCCTATATGGGGGCGATATGGCGATCTACAAGGGTGAAGAAAGGAACTGGCGTTTTCGCCTCGTTTTCGGTCCGAACGCCGATGCCCGTCACTGATCATTCCCACAAGCTGTCACGTGGGAACGACCAGAAAATTTCGACACTGATACACAGCGCCGAAATTAACCCATATCCCTATCGGACAGCTACACGATCGCGAATGTGCCTTGTGCTTTCGCGACCAGTTTTTCGGCCTGATGCACGGCAGCTTCGACCACCAGTGTGCGACGACCGGCGTGCAGCACTGTTGCGACACAGATGACTTCGCCATCCGCCACGCCGCGCATGTAGTTGATCTTGCACTCGACCGTCACGCTTTGCTTGTCGAAGCCATGGGCGCTGGAGCAGGCCAGCCCCATGGCGATATCGACCAGACTGAACAGCGCGCCGCCGTGCATGACATTGCCGCGATTGCGCAGGTGTGGCTCCAGCGCCAACGCCACCTCTGCGACGCCTTCCTCACTGAGCCGCACGACACGGCAGCCCAGGGTCTTGAAGTAAGCGCTTTGTGTCAGCTCGTCCGGGATATCCATCAGCGTTTCTTCAGTTGCTTGGCGTTGGCGAACAGCGAAGCCATGGCGTTATTGGCCGGGGCGGCTGTCGCGGTTTCTTTGCGCGGCGCGCTGGTTTGTTGCTGCCGTGGTGCTGCCCCAGGCCGTGCACCACGGGCGCCGTCGATTTTCTCGCCCGGCGTGTCGCTCATGCGCATCGACAGACCGACGCGTTTGCGCGGGATGTCGACTTCCATGACCTTCACTTTCACCACGTCACCGGCTTTGACGGCTTCGCGAGGGTCCTTGATGAATTTCTCCGACAGCGCAGAGATATGCACCAGACCGTCCTGGTGAACGCCAATATCAACGAACGCGCCGAAGTTGGTCACGTTGGTGACGACACCTTCGAGGATCATGCCCAGTTGCAAGTCTTTCAGGTCTTCGACGCCGTCCTGGAACTCGGCGGTCTTGAATTCCGGGCGCGGGTCGCGGCCTGGTTTCTCAAGCTCCTGAAGAATGTCGGTGACGGTTGGCAGGCCGAAGGTCTCGTCGGTGAATTTCTTCGGGTCCAGACGCTTGAGGAAGCTGGCGTCGCCGATCAGCGAGCGAATGTCGCGGTCGGTTTCGGCAGCGATGCGTTGTACCAACGGGTACGCCTCAGGGTGAACGGCGGACGAATCCAGCGGGTTGTCGCCGTTCATGACGCGCAGGAAGCCTGCGGCCTGTTCGAAGGTTTTCTCGCCCAGGCGCGCGACTTTCTTCAGCGCGGCGCGGGTCTTGAAGGCGCCGTTCTCGTCACGGTGGGTCACGATGTTTTGCGCCAGTGTCGTGTTCAGACCGGAAATTCGGGCGAGCAGGGCGACCGACGCTGTGTTCACGTCGACGCCCACGGCGTTCACGCAGTCTTCGACCACGGCGTCCAGACCGCGTGCCAGCTTGAGCTGCGACACGTCGTGTTGGTACTGGCCAACCCCGATGGATTTCGGATCGATTTTCACTAGCTCGGCCAGTGGGTCCTGCAGGCGACGGGCGATGGACACCGCGCCACGGATCGACACGTCCAGATCCGGGAATTCCTTGGCGGCCAGTTCCGACGCCGAGTACACCGATGCACCGGCCTCGGAGACCATGACCTTGGTCATTTTCAGTCCTGGGTATTTTTTGATCAACTCAGCGGCCAGTTTGTCGGTTTCGCGGCTGGCGGTGCCGTTGCCGATGGCGATCAGGTCGACCGAATGTTTGGCGCACAAGGCGGCCAATACGGCGATGGTCTGATCCCATTGGTTTTTTGGCACGTGCGGGTACACCGTGGCGTGGTCCAGCAGCTTGCCAGTGTTGTCCACGACGGCCACCTTGCAACCGGTGCGCAGGCCTGGGTCGAGACCCAGTGTGGCGCGCGGGCCAGCGGGGGCGGCCAGCAGCAGGTCGTGAAGATTGTGGGCGAAGACATTGATCGCTTCGGTTTCAGCGCCATCGCGCAGCTCGCCCAGCAGGTCGGTTTCCAGATGGGAATACAGCTTGACCTTCCAAGTCCAGCGCACGACTTCACCCAGCCATTTGTCCGCCGGGCGGTTCTGATTCTGCAGGCCGAAGCGCTCGCTGATCATCATCTCGCACGGGTGCAGCGTGCCTGGCAGCTCTTCACCCACTTTTAGCGCGGAGCTGAGAATGCCTTCGTTGCGGCCGCGGAAAATGGCCAGCGCACGGTGGGACGGCATGCTTTTCAAGGGCTCGTCGTGTTCGAAGTAGTCGCGGAACTTGGCGCCTTCTTCTTCCTTGCCGGCCACGACGCGCGCGCTGATCACGGCTTCCTGCTTGAGGAAGCTGCGCAACTTCTCCAGCAGCGTGGCGTCTTCGGCAAAACGCTCCATCAGGATGTATTTGGCACCTTCCAGCACGGCCTTGACGTCAGCGAAGCCTTTTTCGGCATCGACAAAGCGCGCGGCTTCGGTGTCCGGCGTCAGGCTCGGGTCGTTGAACAGGCCATCCGCCAACTCGCCGAGACCTGCTTCGAGAGCGATCTGGCCTTTGGTACGGCGCTTCTGTTTATAAGGCAGGTACAAGTCTTCGAGGCGGGTCTTGGTGTCGGCGAGCTTGATGTCGCGCGCCAGTTCCGGGGTCAACTTGCCTTGCTCTTCGATGCTCGCAAGGATGCTGATGCGACGTTCGTCCAGTTCACGCAGATAGCGCAGACGCTCTTCCAGATGACGCAGTTGCGTGTCATCGAGGCTGCCAGTCACCTCTTTACGGTAGCGAGCGATGAACGGCACGGTAGAGCCTTCATCCAGTAACGCGACGGCCGCTGCGACCTGTTGCGGGCGGACGCCGAGTTCCTCGGCGATGCGGCTGTTGATGCTGTCCATAAAACCACCTGGCAAATGTGTGTGCAAAAAATCCGGCTGCTGGCGAAGGCCTTGAGCGAGTGGTGCCTGATCTTGAGGGCGGCGCATTATACCCAGTGAACCCGGATTAGGGGATTGCCTCGTCGGAGGGCTTGTCAGGACTGCACAGCTACTCTGTAGATATGTGTAATGCCCCGTGCAGAGCATCCGTGTGACCCCAGGAAAAATCTGCTAACAATGCACACGGTGCACATAACAGCAGCTACGCCATAATGCGCGCCGAGATCAAAGGAGCTTCCAATGAGCAGCACTGCACAAACGGCTGAAGGCGAGAAAATCCTCATCGTTGATGATGACCCGGGTCTGAGCAGCCTGTTAGAACGTTTTTTTACCAGCAAGGGCTACCGCGCCCGTGCTGTGCCCAATGTCGAGCACATGGATCGTCTGCTGGCTCGGGAAGTGTTCCATCTCGTCGTGCTGGATTTGATGCTGCCCGGCGAAGACGGCTTGTCTGCCTGCCGCAGACTGCGTGCCGCGAACAACCAGGTGCCAATCATTATGCTGACGGCCAAGGGCGACGAGTTGAGCCGCATCAAAGGGTTGGAACTGGGCGCCGACGATTACCTGGCCAAGCCGTTCAACCCCGATGAACTGATGGCCCGTGTCAAAGCGGTCCTGCGACGCCAGTCCGCGCCGGTGCCCGGTGCGCCTGCCAGTGAAGACGAAACCGTCACGTTCGGTGAATACGAGCTGTCGCTCGCCACTCGCGAGCTGAAAAAGGGTGATCAGGTTCACATGCTCACCACCGGCGAGTTCGCTGTTCTCAAGGCGTTGGTCATGCACGCTCGGGAGCCGCTGACCCGCGACAAATTGATGAATCTTGCCCGAGGACGCGAGTGGGACGCGTTGGAGCGATCCATCGATGTACAGATTTCACGCCTGCGCCGTTTGATCGAAGTCGATGCCGCCAAACCGCGTTATATCCAGACCGTCTGGGGTGTGGGTTATGTGTTCGTGCCCGACGGTGCCAACAAGCAGTAAGCACATCGACAGGTTGCCTGTCGGGCGCTTTGATCGCCTGCTTACGCCAGCCAGTCATTTCGCGCCTCCCAAGAGGGGGTGTCGAGGTGGCTGGTTTTGCTGTCTCTTGCCATTCGCGACATCTCGCGAGTTTGCCTCGCTCCTGCAAAGTGTATAGCCACCGTTATGAAGACTCCGCTCTGGTTCCCGCAAAGCTTCTTTTCCCGCACCCTGTGGCTGGTGCTCATCGTCGTGCTGTTTTCCAAGGCGCTGACGCTGGTGTATCTGCTGATGAACGAAGACGTGCTGGTCGACCGTCAGTACAGCCACGGCGTCGCGCTGACCTTGCGGGCGTATTGGGCGGCAGATGAAAGCGACCGGCAGACGATCGCCGATGCGGCGGGGCTGATTCGCGTCGTCGGCGGTGGCGTACCGGAAGGCGAGCAGCACTGGCCTTACTCGGAAATTTATCAACGCCAGATGCAGGCCGAGTTGGGAGCCGACACCGAAGTACGGCTGCGGGTCCACGCGCCGCCTGCGCTGTGGGTTCGCGCGCCGAGTCTGGGCGATGGCTGGCTCAAGGTCCCTTTGTATCCTCACCCGTTACGCGGTCAGAAAATCTGGAGCGTACTCGGCTGGTTCCTCGCCATCGGTTTGCTGTCCACGGCGTCGGCCTGGATTTTCGTCAGCCAGCTGAATCGGCCACTCAAACGTCTGGTGTTCGCGGCTCGCCAATTGGGGCAGGGGCGTAGCGTCCGTTTGCCCGTCAGCGACACCCCCAGCGAAATGACCGAGGTGTACCGCGCCTTCAATCAGATGGCGGAGGACGTCGAACAGGCAGGGCAGGAGCGGGAGCTGATGCTGGCCGGGGTTTCCCACGACTTGCGCACGCCGCTCACGCGATTGCGCCTGTCGCTGGAATTGATGCCCAAGGACAACGAATTCATGGATGGCATGGTCCGGGACATCGAAGACATGGACGCGATTCTCGATCAGTTCCTGGCGTTCATTCGTGATGGACGCGACGAAGAAGTCGAGGAAGTCGATCTGGTCGAACTGGTTCACGAAGTGGTGGCGCCGTACAACAGCCCGGTCGAGCAGGTGCGTTTATGCCTGGAATCCATCCCGCCGTTTCCGCTGCGTCGCGTCTCGATGAAGCGCTTGCTCGCCAATCTCATCGGGAACGCCATGCACCATGCGGGAGATGGCGTTGAAGTGGCAGCTTATGTGTCAGGTGACAGCGGCGCGCCTTATGTCGTGCTCAGCGTGCTGGACCGAGGCATGGGCATTGACCCCTCCGAGCTGGAAGGCATCTTCAACCCCTTCATCCGCGGCGACCGTGCCCGCAGTGGCAAAGGCACCGGGCTGGGCCTTGCCATCGTCAAACGCATCGCTGCCATGCACGGCGGCAACGTCGAACTGCGCAATCGATCGGGAGGCGGGCTGGAAGCGAGGGTTCGGCTGCCGTTGGGGTTGATGCTGCCGAGGGATGCGGACTGATTCGAGCTGGCGCTCGCCCAAGCTGTTTGGCCGCATCGGGTTTCAGCTCTTGTGCAGCAAGGTTTACTTGCGCAGAGCTATTGCGACCAGACGTTAAGCATCAAGAAACGAAAAAAGACGCACAAGGCGTCTTTTTTTTGTTAACGGTAAAGCAGATCCGGACACCACTTGCGAGCCGCCTTGCGCGACTACGGTTTTCACCGCTGGGAAGCGCTCGATCTCATCCGGTCAGTCGCTTCGACAGGGCTGATGGTATTGGAAACCCTGGACGGGGTCAATTTAGGCGTCACCCTTTCCCCTTCGTCCGCGTCATGTGCGGGCCGCCGTTTTTCTCGATGTATTGGATGATCATCCCTGCCACGTCCTTGCCGGTCGTGGCTTCGATGCCTTCCAGGCCCGGCGATGAGTTCACTTCCATCACCAGTGGCCCGTGGTTCGAGCGCAGGATGTCCACACCTGCGACGCTCAGGCCCATGACCTTGGCGGCGCGGATGGCAGTCATGCGTTCTTCCGGCGTGATCTTGATCAGGCTGGCGGTGCCGCCCCGGTGCAGGTTGGAGCGGAATTCACCGGGTTTGGCCTGACGCATCATCGAAGCAATCACCTTGTCGCCCACCAAGAAGCAGCGAATGTCAGCGCCTCCGGCTTCCTTGATGTACTCCTGCACCATGATGTCCTGCTTGAGGCCCATGAAGGCTTCGATCACCGATTCCGCTGCCGTTGCCGTTTCGCAGAGCACGACGCCGATGCCTTGGGTGCCTTCCAGCACCTTGATCACCAACGGTGCGCCGTTGACCATCTGGATCAGGTCGGGGATGTCGTCAGGGGAGTGAGCGAAACCCGTCACCGGCAGGCCGATTCCGCGCCGCGACAACAATTGCAACGAACGCAATTTGTCCCGAGAGCGCGCGATGGCGACGGATTCGTTGAGCGGGAACACGCCCATCATCTCGAATTGACGCAGCACGGCGCAGCCGTAGAAGGTCACGGAAGCGCCAATGCGCGGTATGACCGCGTCAAAGCCTTCCAGGGGTTTTCCTCGATAGTGAATCTGCGGCTTATGACTGGCGATGTTCATATAGGCGCGCAGGGTATCGATCACCACAACCTCATGGCCACGCTGAATGCCAGCTTCGACCAGACGGCGAGTTGAATACAGACGCGGGTTTCGCGAAAGCACAGCGATCTTCATGCAACACCTGTGGCAGAGGGATTGGAGGCCGGAAAGACCGGTTTGTCCTGAACGTAAGTAATGCCCGGATTGACCACCAGTTGGCCGTCAATCAAAGCCTTGGAACCCAATAACAACCGGTAACGCATGGCCTTGCGGCAGGCGAGGGTGAATTCCACTGGCCAGACCCGATCTCCCAAGGCAAGGGTGGTGCGAATCACGTATCGCACCTGCGCCTGGCCGTTGGAGCTCTTGATGGTCTTCATCGCTACCAACTGCGCTTCGCAACGGCGATGTCGTAACTGCACGACGGTCCCCAAGTGAGCGTTGAAGCGCACCCACTTTTCGCCGTCGCGTTCGAAAGGTTCGATTTCCGTGGCATGCAGGCTGGATGTGCTGGCCCCGGTGTCGATTTTCGCGCGCAAGCCTGCCACCCCCAAATTGGGCAGCGCCACCCATTCGCGAAGGCCGATGACTGTGAGATGGTCGAATGTTTTCAAAGCGATTCCGTCAAGTTGCGCGTTCTCCCTGACACCCGAAAAGCCGGGGCCAAGGCTTGAAATGCAGGCTGCTCAATGCCAGCGCCGATGACTCTAACGGCCAACGCGGTCTGCTGTGTGACAATCCGGGAACGATAGCCGCACGAGCGATAAAGCGCATACCCCTACGCATGTGCGGGGAATTCTAATCAAGGTTTGAGATTACTGCGCGCCCGGCGTTGCGTAGTACAGTTCTGACTATTACCCGATTGAGGAATTCAGATGGCACAAAAAGCAGAAGAGGACGACAAGGTTCGTCTGGACAAATGGCTCTGGGCAGCGCGTTTCTTCAAGACTCGCGCGCTGGCGAAAGCAGCGATTGAAAGCGGCAAGGTGCATTGCCGAGGCGAGCGTTGCAAGCCCGGGAAGGAGCCGCGCATTGGTGACGAGTTTCAGATTCGAGCGGGGTTCGATGAGCGCACGGTGGTGGTTCAGGCGCTGTCCATCGTTCGTCGGGGGGCGCCGGAAGCTCAGTTGTTGTACAGCGAAACACCGGAAAGCCTCGCGAAGCGGGAACAGGCGGCCGAGATGCGCAAGGCCGGAAGCCTTGGTGTGACCACGGACGGCAAACCGACCAAAAAGCAGCGACGCCAGCTGTTTCATTTTCGGTCGGGGGATGACTGAGTACGTGCTCGCGGGGTGAACGTCTGGTCGCGGTGTGTAGGAGCCACCCCCGGCGGCCCCTGCCAATGTGGATCTCTTACAATCGTGCGCCTGGCTTCATGATGCTAAGACAGCCCAGCAGCGGCACCTTGGCGAACAGGTTGAAAATCGGCGCCATGACGTGCAACAGAAAGCGTGTGGCCACTGCCACGAACGGCGTGTAACAACTCCAGGCCAACGCGAGCAGGGCGATCATCACGCCGCCAATGTAATCGTCCTGACCCCAATGAGCGCCAGCCACCAGGCGGGGCATCATGAACAGCAGCGCCAGCACCCAGATGATCACGCGCTGACCCACCGTACGGCTGAACACAGTCATGAACATCGCCCAGATAAGCAGCACCGAAGCGTGGTCGCCGGGAAAGCTCTGGCTTGAGCGGTCCTTCAACTGCCATTTGTCTTCCAGTGTGGGGAAGATTTCGCTGAGCTTGATCGCGTCCGGGATCACCATGGAGGCGCTGTCATGTTGCAGGGAGGTGTGATCAATGATTTTGGAGAACACCGTGCGAATGATCAGCAACAGAATCAACGTCAGTACGAAGCCGATCAGCGCGGCGCGGGTTTGTACCGCTTTGAATACCCAGTCGCCCTTGATCAGCAGCACCAGCAAGATCAGCCCGACGACGATATCGAACGGGCGCATACTGGCAATCGTCCAGATCCACAACCACATTTTGTTTTGCTCAAGTGGGCGGTTCAGCACATGGAAAAACCATTCGTCGAATTGGGTGAAAGCGGCGTGGCCTGTGGGCCAGATCCACACCAGTAGCAGTGCTAGCGCGATCAGATTACACAGCAGGAATTTTTTGGCGTTCCACTTGGCTTGGAACAACGCGGGATAGTCCATAAGATGCCCCCATCGGCATGACAGTGCACCCATCGGTGCTAAACGGCGTTTTATAAGCGCTTGTCATCACTTTGTCATTACTCAGATACCTTTCTTCATATGCAAAATTTCCCGGACATCGATTACACCCAACGTTTCATCTTCGACGAGAGCGACGTTCGCGGTGAGCTTGTGGCACTGGAGCGTAGCTACGCTGAGGTACTTGCCAAGCACCCTTACCCTGAGCCGGTTGCGCAACTGCTCGGCGAAATGCTCGCTGCAGCTGCCTTGCTGGTCGGCACGCTGAAATTCGACGGCTTGCTGGTCTTGCAGGCGCGGTCGCTGGGGCCGGTTTCGCTGCTGATGGTCGAGTGCTCCAGCGACCGCGAAATCCGCGGCATCGCCCGTTATGACGAAAGCCTCATCACCCCGGGAGCCACGTTGCAGGAGCTGATGCCAGACGGCGACCTGACCATGACCATCGATCCTCGCCAAGGTAAACGCTACCAAGGGATCGTGGGGCTGGACGGCGTCGACCTGTCGGCGTGCCTCTCCAGCTACTTCGTGATGTCCGAGCAATTGCCTACGCGCTTCTGGATCAAGGCTGACGGCAAGCGAGCGCGCGGTCTTCTGCTTCAGCAGCTCCCTCCCGCACGTCTCACTGACGCGGAAGAGCGCGAAGCCAGCTGGCAGCACGTCAATACCCTCGTCGATACCCTTACCGCCGAAGAGCTGCTGAGCCTGAACAACGAAACCGTGCTGCATCGTCTCTTCCATGAGGACGCCGTGCGCATGTTCGACATTCAGCCGCTGGTGTTCCGTTGCAGCTGCTCCCGCGAGCGCTCCGCTAACGCGCTGGTCAGCCTGGGCCTTGAGGATGCGCAGCAGTTGGTGATCGAACACAACGGCATGGTCGAGATCGATTGCCAGTTCTGTAATCAGCGTTACCTGTTCGATGCCGCTGACGTGGCGCAGCTGTTTGCAGGCGGTGGGATCGATACCCCTTCTGACACCCGTCATTAATGTAGTGTCGATGTAGTGCCAAGGTCGGGCTGAATGGTTTCCGCCCGGCCTGCTTGGCTCTGGATTATGTAGTTCTGACAGTTGGCCCCTACCTTTTTTGGCCTTTTCTGGCATAATCCGGCCCACTTTTCAGCTGTAGTAGTTTGGGTTTTTCTACTACAAAACGTTTGGAGCACTCGGCCAGCGGGCCGACGGGGAATCTCATGACGCAAGCCAACAACGCCGTTTACACCGATCTCAGTGTCGACGAACTGGTTCAAGAAGCCCTCAAACGCGAAGAAGGCGTACTGTCCGACACCGGCGCGCTCGTCGTCGAAACCGGTCACCGTACAGGTCGCTCGCCAGCGGACCGTTTCATCGTCGATGAGCCGAGCACGTCGTCGGCCATCGCCTGGGGCCCGATCAACCGCAAATTCCCTGCTGACAAGTTCGATGCCCTGTGGGCGCGTGTGGAGTCGTTCAACAACGCTCAGGAACATTTCGTTTCTCACGTCCACGTAGGCTCGGCATCCGACCACTACCTGGCCGTCAAGATGACCACTCAGACTGCCTGGCAGAATCTGTTCGGTCGTTGCCTGTTCATTAATCCGGCCCAGTACAACCCTGCTGGTCGCCAGGAGTGGCAGGTGCTGAACGTTGCCAACTTCATCTGCGAGCCAGAACGCGACGGCACCAACTCCGACGGCTGCGTCATCCTCAACTTCGCACAGAAGAAGGTGCTGATCGCAGGCATGCGTTACGCCGGCGAGATGAAAAAAGCCATGTTCTCCGTGCAGAACTTCCTGCTGCCGGCCGCTGACGTGCTGCCAATGCACTGCGCCGCCAACATCGGCGAAGAAGGCGATGTGACCCTGTTCTTCGGTCTGTCGGGCACTGGCAAAACCACCTTGTCCGCAGACGAGAGCCGTTACCTGATCGGTGACGATGAGCACGGCTGGGGCGAAGGTGTTGTGTTCAACATTGAGGGCGGTTGCTACGCCAAGTGCATCGACCTGTCGGAGAAGAACGAGCCGGTCATCTGGAAGGCCATCAAGCATGGCGCTGTGCTGGAAAACGTCGTTCTCGACGCCAACCAGCACGCCGACTACGCAGACAGCAGCCTGACCCAGAACAGCCGCGCTGCATACCCGCTGGAACACGTTGAAAAGCGCTCCGAGAAAAACTTCGGTGGCGAGCCAAACGCTGTGATCTTCCTGACCTGCGACCTGACCGGCGTTCTCCCGCCCGTGTCGATCCTCAGCGAAGAACAAGCGGCCTACCACTTCCTGTCGGGCTACACCGCGCTGGTCGGTTCGACCGAAATGGGTTCGGGCGCTGGCATCAAGTCGACCTTCTCCACTTGCTTCGGCGCACCGTTCTTCCCGCGTCCGGCCGGCGAATACGCTGAGTTGCTGATCAAGCGTATCCGCGGCTTCGGCTCGAAGGTTTACCTGGTCAACACCGGCTGGACCGGCGGCGGCTACGGTGTTGGCAAACGCTTCAACATCCCGACCACCCGTGGCGTTATTGCCGCGATCCAGAGCGGCGCGCTGATCGGTGCAGAAACCGAGCACCTCGACACCGTTAACCTGGACGTGCCGAAATCCGTTCCAGGCGTCGACACCGGGCTGCTCAACCCACGCAACACCTGGGCCGACAAAGCAGCGTACGACGAAGCGGCCAAGGCACTGGCCGGTCTGTTCATCGAGAACTTCAAGAAGTTCGACGTGAGCGATGCGATCAAGGCAGCGGGTCCGAAGTTGTAAGACCGGGCTTTGCTGACCAAAAAACCGCCTCCAGGGGCGGTTTTTTTATGGATATCTTTCGGCGTCAGTCTTGCCCGATCTTATGGCTCAGCCTGATTTCCCCGTCACCGGAAAATCCTGCGTGATGTCGAAACTGCCCTTGGCAACGACGTTCTTCGCGTTGCACAGTTTCGCGTCGAAACCGGGGTGGCGTTCGCCGTGTTGGGCCGCGAAGGCGGCGGCTTCTTTGGTGCATTCGTCGGTGGGCTGTTCGGGGGAGAGTGCGGCGTTGAACTGAAACGTGCCTACCAATCTATAACGGTCCAACAGCTTGTTGGATGAGGCCAGCTTCTCGATCTTGCTGAAGTCGAGTTTGACGTTGCTGTTCGCGCCGTCCTTGTCTGTGTCGAAATACTGGTAGTACGAGCCGGTGTCGTAGGACGCGCTGTTTTCATCATGGGCGACTTCTACGCGGCCACCCTGAAACATGATCGCCTGTTTCTGTTGGTCCGGGTCCTCGAAAGAGAAACCGAGGATGGGCCCGATGCTGACTTCGTTGCGATCACCGTCTGCTTCCTGGTCCGCACTGAGCGTCAGCCAGTTCGCGCCGGGCAGCTTGCCGGGCAGGAAGCCGACGCTGACGGCATCGCCTTTGGCTTCGTAGTGCAGATTCATGGCACCGCTCACGTCTACCGTCATCGACTTCGAGAGGCCGCGAGCGTCGGCAGAGGCGCTGCTGGCTTTCTCGGGGTTTTTATCGCCGCAGCCTGCGAGGGTGGCAATCAGGGCGGCGAACATGAGCGGAAGGTAGCGAGTGTGGGTCATGGGGTTTTCCTGAAGTGATCGGCTGAAAGCCTCTGCTTGGCGGAAGGTATGACCGCTGAAATCGCGTTTTGTCGAGCCAGTGACTGAAAAATGTTGCCGAGGTCTTTGTTGGCAAGCTCGCCCTCGACGGTGATTCATGATCCCGGTCAAGAGCGAGACAGTTGCCTGGAATTCTTGATGACGTATTGCCGCTTCGTTTATGTCATGGCAGGGTGTCAATCGGTCTTTCAGTTTTACGCATAATGTGAAGCGATACAGCTTGAACGGTGTTGTAAATCACATTCAATAAAATGGAAGTGAAATTTCAAACAATGGGCTTGTGAAAACTCGACGTTGGCGCAACAGGGGCGGACAAGCCTGCGTTGGGAAAGAATGCATTGCCGTTCACGGCTGAAAACTTCACACCCTTATCGCCCCACGAGACGCGGCGCTCTCCGGCGTCCGCTTCCGTAATGGCGGTATAAGATTTGCTGCGCATACCGATAAAACTCTTATCGTTCCGTGCAATCACTTTCAAATACTCATCAATTCTGGCGGAAGTCAGCTTGAGCATTTTATTCAGCGTAGCCCCCCAGCGAGTCAGACTTTGCTCGGCGTAATGACGGATGATCAAACCCGGTTCCGTAAAAGCATTTCTGCCATTGGCGCCATCATCGGCCGCGTTGCCCACTAACGTTGCGTGGCGACCTGCCATTGGGAAGATATGCACCTGGGTGCCTGGCGCGGTGCGCGGCGCTACGCAGGCGAAACCTTTGGAGCGTTCATCACGTGCGTAAAAGCCAATGTACTGTTTGACGTTGGCACCGAGCGTGACGCGGTGAGCCTGGAAGTTCAGCGCACCCGGCACAGGATCGATGGCGAAAATATTGACGGCAATGTGCTTCAGCTCAGGGTCTGCCAGCATGGCATTGGCCAACATATGGCAGCTGATGCCGCCGCGGCTCCAGCCCACCAGATTGACTTGTTTGGGAATCGGGCGGCCTTTTTCATCTTTCTTGCGGAAGATCTGGATGATTTTTTCCTGAAGCTGCTGGGGGGTGACTTTGCGATCACCATAGTCGAAGTTTCGCCACATCCAGCACCCGGTGCGATCCAGGTCTTCAATGGGAATGTTGGATTTTTTCAGCCGGTCGTATTCCTCTTTGGTCAGCTTCGTGCGCTGCCAGTCGGTTTTGCCCTTGATCATTGCCAATGCATGACCGACATTTTCTTCCCAGCCTTTGCCAAACAGCGTTCCGGTCATGCCATAGCCGCCGGGCTCAGTGAACAGGTTATCGGCTTGCAAGTTGCCACTGCCAGGGCCATCAATAATGATCCAGTCGGCAAACTCTCGGTTGTTCATGTTTGAAGCCAGTGTGGATACCAGCTCGCCGTCCCAATAGCTTTTATTGAATGGGTCAAAACTGTTAGAGCCGGTACCGCAAAAGAATACTGTTAAAACACTCATGATTAATTACCCTTTGGGTTGATAGGTCTCCAAAAGGTAGGTTGAGGATATTCATTTGGCAAAAGCGTAACTGTTTCGCAATATGAGCCTGTCAAAAGGCTCCAAAGTGTGTCAGTCCGCATCAGGGTCGATAAGTATTAGCCGCCTCACAGAACTGTTCCTGTGCGAGTTTGTTTTTCTCGTCCCTGTCTTTGGCAGCGCGCTTTGTCCAGTCGCTGCACATGTCTTTGAAGTACGGTGCAGCGGCGCGACGGCATTCGCGATATTCGACGCTGTCTGCTTTGAAGTTCATGCACACGCTATTGTTTTCGACGTGATTGTTGTAGATGCGGTAGCGCGCTTCGTACCGATTGCGCCCATCCACTTCCCTGATGAGTACGCCCGCGACTTCATAGCGACGGCCCGTTTCAGCCTGAGGCTTGGCGGCGGTCGCCTTGTACTGCGCCATGTAACGGTCAGACACCATGCCCTGTGGTCGGGGTGCGTTGTAGTCCGTCGGTTGAATATCGCCAAACCGGCAATTGATGACGTCTCGGTCGATCACATTGCCTTGCTTCATGCAGTCGTCGAGCGGCTTTGACGTCGCAGGTTGGGTGGTATCTAGCTTGGGAGCGACGTAGACCACTTGCTCGGTCGTCCGCATTTCGGGTGTTTGAGCCTCGGGTTCAGGTGCTTCGATGACGTCAGCCGCCGGTAACGTGGCGACGGGCATCGGAGCGGGTTTCTGCGTATGAAACATCTCAGCGACGAGGTAGAGAATCGCCATCACTAGCGCCAGACAGATCAACACGCTGCTGAGCGGCCACGTACTTTTGGCAGGTGGGAGTTTTCTTTTTGCGGGGTGCGAACCGAGCACGACGTCGAACTGGTCTGGCGTCAGACGCTGTATGACGATCTGGCCGTCATCCTCAGGCGGCAGGGTGGGTTGCATGGCCTCTCCTTGGCGATTTTCGTGCTGCAATGGGGCCCCTAGGCCCTCTTCAGCGAGTGAAATCAGATGTGAGTAAAAGTTGCGGCGAGGTTAAACGGCGCGATGTCGTTTTGCTAGTCGTGCACATCCCTCGCTTATCAGAGATGTATCCTGTTTGGCATTTCTGTAACGGTTTAGGTGTTCGTCGCCCGAACCTGCCGCGCTAAGGTTCAGGCCTTTGCGACGGTTCATGGAGGGCGGCACATGCATCAAACGCTTGAGCAGGTTTTCGGTTATCGGCAGTTCCGCGCCGGACAAGAGGCAGCGATCAGCGCGGTACTGGCGGGTCGTTCCGTTGCCGCGATCTTTCCCACCGGCTCCGGAAAATCGCTGTGCTATCAGCTGCCAGCCTTGTTGTTGCCCCATCTCACGCTGGTGGTCTCACCCTTGCTGGCCCTGATTCAGGACCAGTTGACCTTTTTGCAGCGCCACGGCATCTCAGCGGCGAGTATCGATTCGGCACAGAGTCGTGAAGACGTGACAGACGTGATGAACCGCGCCCGCTCCGGCGAACTGAAAATTCTGATGATTTCGGTAGAGCGTCTAAAAAATGAGCGATTCCGGCACTTCATCGCGCAGGTGCCGATCTCGCTGTTGGTGATCGACGAGGCGCATTGCATCTCGGAATGGGGGCACAACTTCCGCCCGGACTATCTCAAGCTTCCGGACTACCAGCGCGAATTCAATATCCCGCAAGCGCTGTTGCTGACCGCCACTGCCACTCCACACGTCATCGAAGACATGCAGAGCAAATTCGCCATCGCGCCCAAAGACGTGGTGACGACCGGGTTTTATCGGCCGAATCTCACGCTGTTGGTCGAACCCACGCCGGGGCGCGACAAACGCAGACGCCTCACGCAATGGTTCGGCGAACGGGCGGGGCAGCCGAGCATCGTGTATGTCACGTTGCAGAAAACCGCCGAATTCGTGGCAGCGCATTTGGCGGAGCAGGGCATTCCGGCGCAGGCCTATCACGCCGGATTACCCCACGACAGACGCGAGTCGATCCAGCGCCAGTTCATGGCGGGGCGCCTGAACTGCATCGTCGCTACCATTGCGTTCGGGATGGGCATCGACAAAAGCGACATCCGCAATGTCGTGCATTTCGATCTTCCCAAATCGGTCGAGAACTACAGCCAGGAGATTGGCCGGGCAGGGCGCGACGGTGCCGTCTCCGAGTGTCTGGTGCTGGCCAATCGCGACAGCCTCAACGTGCTGGAAAATTTTGTGTACGGGGACACGCCCGAGCGCGAGGGGATTCGTCGGGTGCTGGAGGATTTGCTCAGTGCGCGCCATGACGGCCAGTGGGAATTCTTGCTGCTGCATCTTTCCGACATGAGCAACATCCGCCAGCTGCCGTTGAAAACGTTGCTTGTTCAGCTTGAACTGCGCGGGATCATTGCCCCTCGTTACTCGTATTTCGCGGAGTACCGCTTCAAATATTTGATCGAGCCAGACGCGTTGGTGCAGCAGTTCCAAGGAGAGCGGCAGCAGTTCGTGCAGGCATTGGTCGAGACTTCACGCCGTGCGCGAACCTGGGCGACCGTGGACTTCGACGCGGTTTATCAGCAATACACGGCGGAGCGCGGGCGTGTGGTGACAGCCCTGGATTTCTTTCAGGAAAAGGGCTGGATCGAGCTAGAGACCAAGCAGATGACCGACGTGTACAACGTTCTGGTGACTGACTTCGATACCGACGTGCTGAGCGAAGAGCTTCACGCTTACTTCGTGCATCATGAGACGACCGAAGTGGCGCGTATTCACGCGATGCTGGATCTATTCGCGAGTGAACAGTGCCTGAGTCATCGCCTTGCTCAGTACTTTGGCGATGAGCGGGCGCCTGAGCGCTGCGGGCATTGCTCGGTGTGTGCAGGGCATGTCGCGGTGTTGCCGGAGCCTCCCGAGCTGAGGCCGCTCGATGAGCGGGATCTGGGGGATTTGTGCAGCGAGTTTGTCAGCAAGCATTTGCAGGCGTTGGGGCATGATCCCAGCCTTGAATGCGTGACCCGGTTTTTATGCGGAATCAGCGTGCCGGTGTTTACCAAACTCAAGGCCCGGGGCATTCCTGGTTTCGCGGTGCTGGAGGATTACCCCTATGGCGAAGTGAGGGCTTGGGTTCAGGGCCAACTTCAGTAGGGGCTGCAGATGCAGTCTCCTGTGGGAGCGAATTCATTCACGATGCGTATTCTGAGGCGCAGATGATGGTGTTGTTACGCCGCCATCGCGAATGAATTCGCTCCCACAGGTTTCATGGATACCCTAAATCGTCATAGTGTCAGGTCCGCACTTGCCCACCGAGGACAACGCATGAGCGAAACTCCGATACGCGCCGACTACCGCCACTTTCAGCCCATCACCACACGCTGGCATGACAACGACATTTACGGCCATGTGAACAACGTCACCTACTACAGCTTCTTCGACAGCACCGTGAACAGCTACCTGATTGAGCAGGGCGGGCTGGATATCCACGATGGGGCGGTGGTGGGGTTCGTGGTCAGTTCGTCCTGTGATTACTTTGCGTCAGTCGCTTACCCTGACCTGATTGAGGTGGGGTTGCGCGTCGGAAAACTGGGGAACAGTTCAGTGCAGTACGAGCTGGCAGTGTTCAAGGTGGGTGAAGAAGAGGCGTGTGCGGCGGGGCGGTTCGTGCACGTGTTCGTGGATCGGGCCTCGAATCAGCCCGTGCCGATTCCTGTGGCGTTGCGCGCGGCGATGGAGCGTCTGGTGCTCTGAAGCGCCTGGAAACGCAAACCGGCCGCGTTATCGGCGGCCGGTGAATGTCCCTGTCGAAGGCGTTGCGCTGCTGTCAGCGATGACGCCAGCCGCGATGACGGCCGTGGTCGTAGTGACGCTTGCCATGACCGCCGTGGTAGTCGCGACGGTCACCGCGATAGCCGCGACGATTGTCGTCACGACGGCTCTCTTCGCCCATATAGTTACCCAGCGCGCCACCGGCACCGCCACCTGCTGCTGCGCCGATCAGGCTGCCAGTGCTGCCGCCGACGCTGCGACCAATCACGTTGCCGCCTGCCGCGCCTAAACCGCCGCCGATGGCGGCTTCAGTACGGTTGTGACGGTTGGCGCCCACTGCGCCACCAGCCGCGCCGCCCAGTCCTGCGCCGATGGCAGAACCGGTGCTGCCGCCGATTTGTTGGCCGACAACTGAACCCAGTACCCCACCCAATGCGCCGCCCACGCCAGCGTTCAGGTTATCGCCTGCTGAGGCGAAACCGGTGGCCAGCGAGAGGGACAACAACAGAATCGAGGAATACTTCATGTAGGGATGCTCGTAGGGATGACGACGCGATCCTGCAATCATGAAGAAAATGTCACAATCGAAATCCGACGAATAACACGACTTGTATACAAAAGCCTAAGTTATTGTTTTTGATGCGGAACTTACTGAAGTTTGACGAGTCCTAGATTACTTCCCAAAGGCCCAAATCATGCGATTTGGGCCTTTTTTGTGGTCAGGACTGTGCTAGCGAGCCTAGGTTGACTTCGGTGTACGAGGATCATCTGTAGGAGCGAATTCATTCGCGAGACGTCATTTCAATCGACGTCTCTCTATCGACTTCAAAGCCCTCTCGCGAATGAATTCGCTCCTACAGGGGGGATAGCAGCGCGGGTTAAATAATCCGCGCCACCTCGGCGTGCCGCTCCAGCTTGATCGCCACGAACTTGGACGTTGGCGTATGGCTGCCATCGCCAATGCTTTCCAGCGGCACCAACGGGTTGACCTCTGGGTAGTAAGCCGCTGCCTGGCCCGCCGGAATATCGAACGGCAGCAGGGTAAAGCCCTTCACGCGCCGTTCGATGTCATCGCCCCAGATCGACACGATGTCGGCTTTCTGGCCGGGTACGAAGCCCAGGCGCACGATGTCGGCCTCGTTGAGGAACATCACGTCACGCTGGCCTTTCACGCCGCGATAGCGGTCATCCAATCCATAGATCGTGGTGTTGTACTGATCGTGGGAGCGCATCGACTGCATGATCAGGTCCGGAATGATGCCGGTCCCACGAATGCTTTCGTGCACAAGGTCCACCGGCAGCTCGTTTGCCTTGAAATTGGCGCGTGCGCTTGGCGTGTTCCATTTGCGCGAACCGGCCGTGCTGCCCAGATAGAAGCCGCCGGGATTCTTGATCTTCTCGTTGAAGTCTTTGAACGCCGGGATGGTGTCGGCGATCAGGTCGCGAATGCGCCCGTAATCTGCTGCCAGCCACAGCCAGTCCACAGGCTGCTTGCCCAAGGTGGCGTTGGCGATGCCTGCCAGAATGGCGGGCTCGGAGCGCATGTGACGTGACAGCGGTTTCAACTGGCCGTTGGATGCGTGAACCATGCTGAAGGAGTCTTCCACGGTGACGGCCTGCGGGCCTTCAGCCTGGATATCGATGTCGGTGCGACCGAAGCACGGCAGGATCAGCGCCTCCTTGCCGTGGGCCAGGTGGCTGCGATTGAGCTTGGTGCTGATCTGCACGGTCAGGTCGCAATTGCGCAGGGCTTCGAACGTACGCGTGCTGTCCGGGGTTGCCTGAGCAAAGTTGCCGCCCAAGGCGATAAACACTTTCGAGCGCCCTTCCAGCATCGCGTGGATCGCTTCGACGACGTTGTGGCCGTTTTCGCGCGGCACTTTGAACTGGAAGCGTTTTTCCAGCGCATCGAGGAAGAACGCCGGTGGACGCTCGTTGATCCCCATGGTGCGGTCGCCCTGCACGTTACTGTGGCCACGCACCGGGCACAGGCCCGCGCCTGGCTTGCCGATGTTGCCGCGCAGCAGCATCAGGTTGGCGACTTCCTGGATGGTCGGGACCGAATGGCGATGTTGGGTGATGCCCATCGCCCAGCACATGATCACGTTCTTGGCGCGGGCGTACATCCGGGCAGACAGCTCGATGTCGTCCAGCGTCAGGCCCGATTGCTCGACGATGAATTCCCATGAGGTCGCGTCGACGGTGGCGAGGTAATCCTGCACGCCGTCGGTATGCTCGTTGATGAACGCGTGGTCGAACACCGCTGGCTCATTCTTGGCCTGGGCTTCACGTTCCCATTGCAGCAGGAACTTGGCCATGCCACGCATCATGGCCATGTCGCCGCCCAGCGCTGGGCGGAAGAACGCGGTGTTGGTCGGCTCGGAACCGTTGGTGAGCATTTCCAGTGCATGTTGCGGGTGCTGGAAACGTTCCAGGCCACGCTCCTTTAGCGGATTGACGCTGACCACCTGGGCGCCGCGCTGTACGGCTTCACGCAGCGGTTCAAGCATGCGCGGGTGGTTGGTGCCAGGGTTCTGGCCCAACACGAAGATCGCGTCGGCGTGTTCGAAGTCGTCGAAGGTCACGGTGCCTTTGCCGACGCCCACACTTTGCGACAGCGCTACGCCACTGGCCTCGTGGCACATGTTCGAGCAGTCAGGGAAGTTATTGGTCCCGTAGGCGCGCACGAACAGCTGATACAGATAGGCGGCTTCGTTGCTGGCCCGGCCCGAGGTGTAAAACTCGGCCATGTTCGGGCTGGGCAGGTTGTTCAGGTGCTTGGCGATCAGCGCAAATGCGTCGTCCCAGGCGATCGGTTTGTAACGATCGGTCTGGGCGTCGTAGACCATCGGCTCGGTCAGGCGGCCTTGATACTCCAGCCAGTAATCGCTCTGCTCCAACAGCGCACTGACGCTGTAGCGGGCAAAGAAAGACGGGTCGACGCGACGCTTGGTGGCTTCCCAGTTGACCGCCTTTGCGCCGTTTTCACAGAACTTGACCAGGCCGCTTTCCGGCGAGTCGCCCCAAGCACAGCCCGGGCAGTCGAAGCCGCCGTTCTGGTTGGTCTTGAGCATCATGCGCAGGTTTTTCAGCGCGTTGTCACTGGTCAGCCAGGCTTTACTCACACTGATCAGCGCACCCCATCCGCCGGCCGGACCTTTATAAGGCTTGTAGCGAGGAACGGGGGTCTTGTCGGCTTGTTTGTGCATGCTCACGCGTTAATTCTCCAAGGCCGGGCTGTAGACCCGCGGCGCGCTGTGTTTTGGCAGATGAATGAGGTTGAGGTTGTGCCGACGCGCCCATTGCAGCGCCAGGCCGGTAGGCGAGGACAGGCTGACAAGGGTTTTTATCCCGGCACGCAGGACTTTCTGGATCAATTCGAGGCTGCAACGGCTGGTCACGACCGCCAGGCCGCCCGCCGTGGGAATGTTTTGGCGGATCAGCGCCCCGATCAGTTTGTCGAGGGCGTTGTGTCGACCGATGTCTTCGCGACCGAGCAGCAGTTCGCCTTTATCGTTCATGAACATCGCGGCATGGACGGCACCGCAGTACTGGCCCAACGGCTGGAATTCGTCCAGGCGCTCACGCAAGCCGTGAAGCCATTCGGCCGGGGGCAGCGGAGCGCCGGGGAGTACGTTCAGCTCAGGCAAGGCCTGTTCCACGGCTTCGACCCCGCACAGGCCGCAACCGGTGGTTCCGGCCATTTGTCGACGCTGAGTCTTGAGGTTCCAGAACGCGCGGCTGGCAATTTCGACTTCCGCCGTTTGCGCAGAACCGCAGCCGCCAAGCTTGATGTCGTAGATTTCGTCGGGGGATTCGATGATGCCGCTGCCGATGCTGAAACCGACGATAAAGTCTTCCAGATCGGAGGGCGTCACCAGCATCACCGCCTGGCTGATGCCATTAAAGGCAATGGCCAGCGCCACTTCCTCTGCGAGCACGGTGGGCTCAGAAGCGTCGTGCTCCAGATTCGAGTAGGTGTAGGGCTGGCTTGCGGCAGGCGCGGGCAGTTGTTTTGCGGGCGCCGTGCTTTCCTTGTGCTTGGTATGCATCGGGACGTACCGGCAGAGTTTCCAGGCCCCTAGCCTAGGCCTCTCGTCGGATGGCGTCTAATCGCTAGTACTGATGCCGTAATAGATGACGTCGATCAAGATGCCGCGATCATTTTGTGATACTCGCCAAAGCACGCCTCGGCCAGCGCGGATCGTGGCGCCGAGCGACGCATGATGAGTCCCAGGCGGGCCAGTGTCTGCGCCTGTTCGATGGGCTGCAGACGCAGGTGATCTGTCAGCGTTTCGAGCCCGCCGTCCAGCGGCATGATCGCGCAGCAGAAACCGGCTTGTACGGCTTGCAGCAGTTGATGGACGGCGTCGGTCTGGATCAGCGGCTGGGGTTCCAGCCCACGGGTCTGGAAGTTGTGGTCAATGGACTGGCGAAAGTGCATGCCGCTGGTGAGCATGCCCAACGGCAATTCGATCAGGCTCTCCCAGCTCAGGGGGGCGTCACCGAAGCTGAAGTGGCGCTGATCGTACATTAGGCCCATGCGCGTTTCCGCCAGCTCCAGCGAGTCGAAGCGTTCCGAGTCCAGCCGTTCCAGGTATGAAACGCCGAGGTCGAGCCGGTTGCTCGCCAGTTGGTCGAGGATTTGTTCGGAACTGAGGGACGACAATTCGAAGCGCATGCTTGGGTGATTGTTGTGCAGGCGTTGCAGCAACGGCAGCGGATCGAAGTTGGACAGTGGCACGACACCCAATCGCAAGGTACCGACGAGGTGCCCGCGACAGGCAGCGGCTTCGGCCTGCAAACCGTCATAGGCCGCCAACACCGTACGTGCCCACGCCAGCACACGCTCGCCTGGGGCTGTGAAGCCTTCGAAACGCTGACCGCGGTTGACCAGCGGTAGGTCCAGCTCTTCTTCCAGACTGCGCAGACGCATGGAGAGGGTCGGCTGAGTGATGTGGCAACGCGCAGCCGCCTGCCCGAAATGACGGGTTTCGTCGAGGGCAATCAGGAATTTCAGCTGTTTGATGTCCATCTTCACTCCGCAAGGCACAGGTCGGCTCGGGGATTCTAGCGCGGCAGGATGTCGCATGGGGTGATGATTGGGACTGGGACGAACAGTTGCGCAATGGGCAACCTGTAGGAGTGAGCTTGCTCGCGATAGGCCTGACACTCGATACATACCTGTTTGTTCCAGGCATCCATCGCGAGCAAGCTCACTCCCACAGGGATTGGTGTGTGACAGGGGAACGATCACAGGCCTTGGATCAGGGTCCGGTAATCTTCAACGGCGTCGAATTCTTCGGTCTCCTTCGGCCCCTTTCGGCTGTCGGGTTCACGCACGGCCAGTAGGTGTTTCACGCCATAACGCCCGGCGCTGCGCAGGATCGGCAGGGTGTCGTCAATGAACAGACTGCGGGTCGCATCGAAATCGATGTCCGCGTGCAGCGCGTCCCAGAACTGCGGGTTTTCCTTGGGATAGCCGTAATCGTGTGAGCTGATCAGCCGCTCGAAATAGGGCGCCAGCTCCAGCCGCTCCATTTTCAAAGACAGCGAATCCCGGTGTGCGTTGGTGATCATGATCACCCGCTTGCCTGCCTGTTTGATGGCCTCCAGAAACAGCTCAGCGTCGGGGCGAAGCGCGATCAGGTGGGCAATTTCCACTTTCAGCTCTTTCACCGAGAGCTTCAGTTCGCTGCTCCAGAAATCGGTGCAATACCAGTTCAGCGTGCCCGCGTTCTTCTCAAACAGCGGCGTCAGCTCCATTTTCGCCATCGCGAGGCTCACGCCATGCAGCTCCGCGTAACGTTTAGGCAGGTGTTCAAGCCAGAAATGATTGTCGAAGTGCAGGTCGAGCAGTGTTCCGTCCATGTCCAGCAGAACGGTGTCGATGTCGCGCCAGGGCAAAGAAGGCATACGGGTCTCTCGGCATTGAATAAGTCGCTGTGGTTTTCCGACACAGACATTCAGAAAAGCCACGGTATAGTAACCCGTCTACGCCAAGGAGCTTGTCATGCGCCAGAAACCCACCGTACTCGCCCGTGAAATCGTCGCGAGCAGCCGTCTATTCCGAGTCGAAGAAGTGCAATTGCGCTTTTCCAATGGCGTCGAACGCGTTTATGAGCGTCTGGTCGGACGCGGCAACGGTTACGGGGCGGTGATGATCGTGGCGATGCTCGACGCCGAGCACGCCGTATTGGTGGAAGAGTATTGTGGCGGCACCGATGAATACGAGCTGTCCTTGCCCAAAGGGCTGGTCGAGCCGGGCGAAGACGTGCTGGCCGCCGCCAACCGTGAGCTCAAGGAAGAAGCGGGTTACGGGGCGCGCAACCTTGAACATCTGACTGAGCTGTCGCTGTCGCCGGGTTACATGAGTCAGAAGATTCAAGTGGTGCTGGCCACCGATCTGTATGAAGAGCGCCTGGAGGGTGACGAGCCTGAGCCGATGCGCGTGGACAAGATCAACCTGCGCGAACTCGCCAGCCTGGCGCAGCACCCGCAGTTCTCAGAAGGTCGCGCCCTGGCTGCGTTGTACCTGACCCGCGATCTGTTGACCCAGCGCGGGGTCTTTCAGCCATGACTGATCTGTTCGCTGATTTGCCCCACCCGTTGCTGGCCCCGGTGATCGACCTCTGCCGTCGCGCGGGAGAAGCCATTCTGCCGTTCTGGCGCTCGGGCGTTGAAGTGACGTCCAAATCCGACAATTCCCCCGTGACCGCTGCCGACCTGGCCGCTCACGAGCTGTTGGTAGCGGGACTGAAAGCGCTGGACCCGAGCATTCACATCCTGTCCGAAGAAGACGCCAACATCCCTCTCAGCGAGCGCAGCCAGTGGCAGCGCTGGTGGCTGGTCGATCCACTCGACGGGACCAAGGAGTTCATTTCGGGCAGCGAAGAATTCACTGTCAACGTCGCGCTGGTCGAGGATGGGCGCGTTGTGTTCGGCGTGGTATCAATGCCGACCAACGACCGCTGTTACTTTGGCGGAGCGGGCATGGGGGCTTGGCGGAGCGATGCTGTTGATCACGTCGAACCGATTACCGTGCGTGAACAGCCCAGTGTGGGCGAGGCGTTTACCGTGGTCGCCAGCCGTCGCCATTCCAGCCCGGAGCAGGAGGCGCTGTTGGCAGGGCTGTCGTCAGTGGTGGGCGAACTGAAACTGACCAACATCGGCAGCTCGTTGAAATTCTGCCTGCTGGCCGAAGGTTCGGCTGATTGCTACCCACGTCTGGCCCCGACTTCGCAATGGGACACCGCCGCTGCGCAGGGCGTGCTGGAAGGGGCGGGCGGTGTGGTGCTGGACCTGATGGGCGAAACGTTCGAGTACCCGTCACGTGAGTCGTTGCTCAACGGGTTTTTTCTGGCGTTGCCGGGCAATGCGCCGTGGCGCGGGGCGTTGGTGGAATTGGCAAAAGGCTGATCGCAGCCAACTCAACATTCTGCGGCGGACACGATTCCGATCGTTCCTACGCTCCGCGTGGGAATGCCGCCTTCGACGCTCTGCGTCCGCTGATGCCGCGCTTATTTATGCAACACATACTGCCCAACAAACTCCACCGCTGAGTCGTCCGACCCTTCGGCCACGATTCGGGTGTTCAGCGCCAATCGCGCACGCCCGCGACGCTGATAAAGCTTCACGAATTTCTCCCAGGTCGCGTCATCCGGCGCTTCGCAAATTGCCACGCCGTCGCGCCTCACCGGCAGCGGATAGCTGATCTGGCCGTCCTGGATCACGATGTGGCCGTCGTCGATCCCGGCTTCTTTCAACCGCAGGTACAGCCAACCCCAACCCGCCAGCACGGCGCCGCAATACAGGCTGCCGCCAAACAGCGTGCTCTTGTGGTTGATGTTCTGCGCCAACGGCAAGTGCAGGCGCAGTTGATGGTTTTCCCAGGCGATGACTTTCATGCCCATGTCGCGGGTCAGGGGGATGTCGTGATGCAGCACGGTTTCCAGGTAGCTGGCCGCAGATTCATTCGTTGTCATCGGAACCGCCACCACTGAAGATCAGGCCGTGTTTGCGCAGTTTGTCGTGCAGGGTTTTGCGGGGGATGCCCAGTGCTTCGGCGAGGCTGCGAACGGAGTTGTGAGGGCGGGTCAGTTCGGCGGCAATCAGAGCGCGCTCGAAGGCTTCGACTTGATCACTCAGGCCACCGGTCGAGGCGGGCATGTGCGGCGACGTGCCTTCCAGTTCCAACTCCAGACCCAGCGCAAAACGCTCGGCGGCATTTTGCAGCTCGCGCACATTCCCAGGCCAACTGTGGCGCAACAGCATTGCCCGTTGCCCCGGTTGCAGTTCGTGGCGAGGCAAGCCGTGACGCAGGCTCCCGGCATCCGCGAAATGCTGAAACAGCACCAGTGCATCCTCGCCCCGTTCGCGCAGAGGGGGAATGCGCAGCGGCGCGACGTTCAGGCGGTAATACAGGTCGGCCCGGAAACGGCCTTGATCGGCGGCGTGACGCAGGTCTTCCTTGGTGGCGGCGACGATGCGAATGTCCAACGGGATCTGCTGATTGCCGCCCAGCCGTTCGACCACCCTTTCTTGCAACAGCCGCAGTAGCTTGACCTGCACATCCATGCTCATGCTCTCGATCTCATCGAGAAACAGCGTGCCGCCGTTGGCGAATTCGAATTTACCGATGCGCCGTTTTTGCGCCCCGGTGAAAGCGCCCGGCTCGTGGCCGAACAGCTCGCTCTCGACCACCGACTCCGCCAGCGCGCCCGCGTTGATCGCGACAAAAGGGCCGTTGCGACGGTTGGACAGATCATGCAGCGCGCGGGCCACGACTTCTTTGCCCGCGCCGGTTTCACCGAGAATCAGCACATCGGCCTTCGTGGCTGCCAGAGCACCGATCTGGTCGCGCAAGCGCTGCATCTGTGGCGAGAGGCCGACCAGACGCGCACTCAGTTGCTGGCGATCACTCAGTTCAAGACGCAGGCTGCGGTTGTCCAGGACCAAGCGGCGCAGGGCCAGTGCGCGGCGCACGCTGTCGAGCAGCGCGTCGCTGGCGAAGGGTTTTTCCAGAAAGTCATAGGCCCCGGCCCGCATCGCCTGGACTGCCAGCGGTACATCGCCGTGACCGGTGATCAGCAGTACCGGGAGTTCCGGGTCTTGTGCGTGGAGTTGATTCAGCAGTTCGAGGCCGTCGATGCCCGGCATGCGGATGTCACTGACGATCACCCCCGGCCAGTCACGCTCAATGCGGGCTTGCAGGCCAGTGGCGTCGCTCAGCGGCAGGACTTTCAGACCTGCCAGGTCCAGCGTCTGACTCAGGGCCTGACGCAAGTGTGGGTCGTCGTCGATCAGCACAACCTGAATACGGCTGTCGATGGCGGTGTCCGTGGTCATGCAGATAGATCCTCCGGCGGTTGAAGACTGACCCCTGAAGCCCCAGTGCGCATGCGCAGCGTCAGCAGCGCGCCGCCCTCGGGGTGATTGGCGAACAGCAGTTCGCCGCCCAGCGCGCGCATCAGCGTATCGCAGATCGCAAGGCCCAGCCCCAGGCCCTGCGTGCGCGTCTTGGTGGTGAAGAAGGGTTCGCGCGCATGCTCCAGCGCCTCGCGGGAAAAGCCCGGGCCGTTGTCGCGAATGTACAGGTTGACGCCCTCGGCGTTGTACTCGGCACTTATCCACAATTTGCGCGGCGGGCCTTTCTCGGTGAGAGCGTCCAGTGCGTTCGCCAGCAAATTGCCGAGCACCTGCCGCAAGCGGGTTTCGCCAGCCTGCACCCACAGCGTGGCGTCGGGTAGGTCGCGAATCAGCTCGACGTCCATGGCGCGGCGCCGTTTGGCGAGCAAGGCCAGCGCGTCGTCGAAGGCCGGTTGCAGGGCCACGCTTTCAGGCGCGTGCCGGTCACGCCGGGCGAAGGCGCGCAAGTGCGCGATGATCGACGCCATGCGCCCCGTGAGTTCGCTGATCAACTTGAGGTTGTCCCGTGCATCGTCGGTGCGCTGGTGATCGAGCAGCACTTCGGCGTTTTCCGCGTAGCTGCGGATCGCTGCCAACGGCTGGTTGAGCTCATGGCTGATGCTGGCCGACATGGTGCCCAGCGCCGACAGTTTGCCCGCTTGAACCAGCTCGTCCTGCGCACGAAACAGCTCCTGTTGCGCATGTTCCCGTTCCAGCACTTCCTGGCGCAGCCGCTGGTTCAAGCCTTCCAGGTCGCTGGTGCGTTCCATCACCCGCACTTCCAGTTCGCGGCGGGCCTTGCCTTCGAAGTTGATGCGGTCCAGGTAGTGACGCCGCCGCTGCATCATGATGCCGAGCAGCAACATCAGCACCAGCAACGTCGCGCCGCCGATGGCGACCACCGTGCGCACTGGACGCGAGACCAGCACTTTCGGGGCGAGGATGTTCACGCTCCAGCCGGTTTCGTCGATCTGCTGGGTCTGGGTCAGCCAGCCGTTTTCATTCAGTTGAAGCGGGCGCGGGTCGCGGGTCGGGTACGGCTGAATCGCAACGATGGCCTGTTTTTCTTCTTCGCTGAGCGGCCGTGTCGCGCGGAAACGCCAGGCCGGGTTGGACGTCAGGATCACCACGCCGTTGTGGTCGGTGACCAGCAATTGCTCAGGCGTCTTGCCCCACAGGGTTTCGGTCAGGTCCAAATCGACCTTGACCACCAGCACGCCGATGACAGTGTTGCCGTCATGCACGGCGGCGGCGAAGAAATACCCGCGTTTGGCCGACGTGGTGCCCAAGCCGAAGAAGCGACCCAGTTTGCCGGCCATGGCGTTGCTGAAATACGGGCGGAAGGCGAAATTCCGACCCACGAAACTGTCGCGCTTGTCCCAGTTGGATGCCGCGAGGGTTTCGCCGTTGGGCGCCATCAGGTAAATGACTTCCGCGCCGGTTTGCTGGGCCGTGTTCATCAACAGCAGATTGGCCTGCTCCTGGGTCTGCTTGTCCTGAGGGTTGGCCAGCATGGCGCGTAAGCCCGGCAGGTCACCAAGGATTTGTGGCAGCACTTCGTAACGGTGCAGTGTGCCGAGCAGGTTGGCGACGTAGAGGTCCAGCGTCTGACGGTTCTGGCTCAGCAGCTCATTGAGGTAATAACGCTCGGCCAGGCGTTCCAGCGGCCACAGCAACGGCGCGAGGATCAACGCCAATAACGCGAGGCTGCGCCAGCGAGGGCGGCGGGGGAGAGAGGAAGTGCTGGTCATGAAATCGCCCGGTGAGTCCGTTGCGATGCTTGTGTGACAGGCATTTGGCTGGTGTCGCTCATGCCGCCGCTATCGCGAGCAAGCTTACTCCTACAGGCGGGAGCCGTTGAATGTAGGAGTGAGCTTGCTCGCGAAGGCGTGAGGTCAAGCGAAGCATCGGTCGGCCAGCGCCACTCAGCATCTGATAGGCAACATTATGCCTATCGCTGCTGAGCTAAGCACTCCAGCAATGCAGCGTGCCAATCCGGTTGGCTCACGCCCCATTCCTGTTGCAGGCGGCTGCAATCGAGGCGGGAGTTGAGCGGGCGTTTGGCGGGGGTTGGGTAGGCGCTGGAAGGGATCGGCTCAATTGTCGCGCACGGCTTTCCGACCTTGCTCAACTCCTGACCAATCGCCCCGGCAAAACCTGCCCATGACGTCTCACCGCTGGCCGTCAGGTGATACACGCCCCATGCGCCCGGCTCGCCGTCACGCCAGCGCTGTATCAACGCCCGCGTGCTCTGCGCGATGGTGCCCGCCCACGTCGGTGCGCCGATCTGGTCGGCCACGATGGTGAGTTTTTCGCGCTCTTGCAGCAGACGTTGCATGGTCAGCAGAAAGTTGCGGCCGGTCAGGGAATAGACCCAACTGGTGCGCAGGATCAGGTACTGACCACCGGCCTTTTCGATGGCCTGCTCCCCGGCGAGTTTGCTGCTGCCGTAGACGCCGAGCGGGTTTGGCGTGTCGGTTTCGGTCCACGCGCCATCCTTGCTGCCGTCGAACACGTAATCGGTGGAGTAATGAATGAATGGGATGCCCAGCGCGGCAGCTTCTTCAGCAAATACGCCGGGAGACGTCGCGTTGATCGCGTAGGCCAGGTCGGGTTCGCTTTCGGCCTGATCCACTGCCGTGTGCGCGGCAGCGTTGATGATCAGGTCCGGTTTGACCTCACGCACGACATTGCGGATCGACTCCGGCGCACTCAAATCGAGCTGGTCGCGACCCACCACGATCAGCTCACCGAGGTCCTTCAGGGTGTGCTGCAACGCTTGCGAGACCTGGCCGTGTTGCCCGCTGATCAGAATCCGCAGTGACGCACTCACGGGAACAATTCCGCGTCTTTGAGGCTTTTGCCGACCTGGTCCTTGGCCGACAAGGTTGGCGCGTCGCTCAGGCCCCAGTCGATGCCCAGCTCTTCGTCGTCCCAACGAATGCAGCGTTCGGCGGACGGCGTGTAGTAGTCGGTGGTCTTGTACAAGAACTCGGCGTGATCGCTGAGCACCACGAAGCCGTGGGCGAATCCTGGCGGAATCCAGAGCTGGCGAGCGTTTTCCGCCGACAGCTCAAGGCCGAACCATTTGCCGAAGTGCGGCGAGCTGCGGCGGATGTCGACAGCGATGTCCAGCACCTTGCCCGCCGTGACGCGCACCAGCTTCCCTTGAGGGTTCTGGATTTGATAATGCAGACCGCGCAACACGCCTTTCTGCGAACGCGAGTGGTTGTCTTGCACGAACTGATCGGTAATCCCGGTGGCTTCGGCGAAGGCTTTGGCGTTGAAGCTTTCGTAGAAGAAACCGCGCTCATCACCGAACACTTTAGGCTCGATGATGAGCACTTCTGGCAACTCGCTTTGAGTGACGTTCACTGGCTTTCCCCGGCAATTTTGAACAGGTACTGACCGTAGCCGGTCTTGCCAAAATAGTCAGCCCGTTTGAGCAGATGATCGCGATCGATCCAGCCGTTCTGATAAGCAATTTCTTCGAGGCACGCCACTTTCAGGCCCTGACGATGCTCGATGGTCTGCACATATTGCGAGGCGTCGAGCAGGCTGTCGTGAGTGCCGGTGTCGAGCCAGGCAAAGCCCCGCCCGAAACGCTCGACGCGCAGGTCGCCGCGTGTGAGGTAAGCGTTGTTGACGTCGGTGATTTCCAGCTCGCCCCGTGGCGACGGTTTCACGTCTTTGGCGATCTGAATGACGCCGTTGTCGTAGAAATACAAACCCGTCACGGCGTAGCTGGACTTCGGTGCCTTGGGCTTTTCTTCGATGGACAGTGCGTGGCCGTTCTCGTCGAAATCAATCACGCCGAAGCGCTCCGGGTCCTTGACCCAATAGCCGAACACGGTTGCGCCCGAGGTGTGCTCAGCCGCTCGCTTGAGCTGATCGCTGAAGTGCTGACCATGGAAGATGTTGTCGCCCAGGATCAAGCACACCGAATCGTCACCGATGAACTCCTCGCCGATCAGGAACGCCTGCGCGAGACCGTCCGGCTTGGGCTGTTCGGCGTAGTGGAAATGCACGCCGAATTGGCTGCCATCACCGAGTAGGGCCTTGTATTGCGGCAGGTCCAGCGGCGTGGAAATGACCAGGATTTCCTTGATGCCCGCCAGCATCAGCACCGAGATCGGGTAGTAGATCATCGGTTTGTCGTAGATCGGCAACAGTTGCTTGGAGACCCCGAGGGTGATGGGGTGCAGGCGCGTGCCCGACCCGCCTGCCAGTACGATTCCTTTAGTCATGCGATCAGATCCTTCACGTTGGTGCCCAAGCGTTCGCCCTGGTAGCTGCCGTCCTGCACGTTGCGGCACCATTCCAGGTTGTCGAGATACCACTGCACGGTTTTGCGCAGCCCGGATTCGAAGGTTTCTTCCGGCGTCCAGCCCAGTTCGCGTTCAATCTTGCTCGCGTCGATGGCGTAGCGCATGTCATGGCCGGGGCGGTCGGTCACGTAAGTGATCAGGTCCGCGTAATTGGCCACGCCTTTGCGCTGCTCCGGCGCCAGTTCTTCAAGCAGGGCGCAAATGCCACGCACCACGTCGATGTTCTTTTGCTCGTTGTGGCCGCCGATGTTGTAGGTCTCGCCGACCTTGCCTTCAGTCACGACCTTCAGCAGCGCGCGGGCGTGATCCTCGACGAACAACCAGTCTCGCACTTGCAGGCCGTTGCCGTAGACCGGCAGCGGTTTGCCCGCGAGGGCGTTGAGGATGACCAGCGGGATGAGCTTTTCCGGAAAGTGGAACGGCCCGTAATTGTTCGAGCAGTTGGTCACGACGACTGGCAGGCCGTAGGTGCGCTGCCAGGCGCGAACCAAGTGATCGGACGCCGCCTTGCTGGCCGAATAGGGCGAGCTGGGCGCGTAAGGCGTGGTTTCGGTGAACAGGTCATCGACGCCATGCAGGTCGCCGTACACCTCATCGGTGGAAATGTGGTGGAAGCGGAACGCGGCGCGCTCGGCCTCAGGCAAGGTCAGCCAGTAACCGCGAGTCGCTTCCAGCAGGCTGTAAGTGCCGACGATATTGGTCTGGATGAATTCCGACGGGCCGTCGATGGAGCGGTCCACGTGGGATTCCGCCGCCAGGTGCATGATCGCGTCAGGCTTGAAACGCGCCAGCACCTTGCTGACTTCGGCCTGATTGACGATGTCCTGCTGCACGAATTCGTAGCGGGTGTTCGTCACGATGCTGTGCAGCGATTCGAGGTTGCCTGCGTACGTCAATTTGTCGAAATTCAGTACGTCGTGGTCGGTATTATTGATCAGATGGCGGATCAGCGCCGAACCGATAAATCCGGCGCCACCGGTGACAAGTATTCGCATAGCCAGACCTTCTTCCCTGGATGGACGTCAAGATTACGAAGCATAGCTTGTGGGCGGGCGGTGACAGGCGCAAGGCACAAACGCCCCGAAGGCCATGAAATTAATTGATGGCCAGACCCGATTAGCGTCATAAAACCGCCGCAAGTGTTTCATTCGTGTAACGACTACGCTATCTATCGATCAGCTAAATGATTTCTTTACGTTGCACTGTCGCAGGGTTGCGAATTTCACGAGCAACTGGCGATATTGCGCGTTAATCCCTGCCCCGAGACCCTTCACATGCCGCTCGCCACCCTGATTCATCGATCCAGCCTGCCTTGCCCGGAGGTCACTCCCGATCAGGCGGCCGAACTGCTTTCGGTGCATTACGGGCTGGTGGGGTCGTTGAAGGAATTGGGCAGTCAGCAAGACCGAAATTTCTTGCTGGACACAAACGAAGGGCGGCGCTTTGTGTTGAAGATCTGCCGGGGCGACTACGCCACTGCTGAGTTGGCGGCCCAGCATGCGACGCTTCGGCACCTGGGGGCGCATCCCGATCTGCGGGTGCCGGGGGTGGTGCCTGCGGTCAGTGGCGACGACATCTTATCGGTCGAGGTGGGTGGGAACGCGGTGCACGTGCGCTTGCTGGAGTTCATCGACGGGCAGTCGCTGGCCGATGTCCAACACCTGAGCCGGGAAGTGGTGACCCGTTTGGCTGAGCTGTGTGCCAAAGTCGATGTCGCGCTGGCTGGCTTCGACCATCCGGGGCTGGAGCGCATTCTGCAATGGGACCCTCGCCATGCGAGCGCGCTGATCAAGCACCTGCTGCCGGTGATTGAAAATGCAGATGAGCAGGTCTGCATCGCCAATGCAACGGATCAGGCCCATGCCCGGTTATTGCCATTGATCGCTGCATTGCCGATGCAAGCCATTCACCTGGACATCACGGAATACAACGTCGTCTGGGAACGGGACGCCCACCATATGTGGCAGTTGCAGGGCCTGATCGACTTTGGCGATGTGGTGCGTACCTGGCGCATCGCGGACCTCTCGGTGTCCTGCGCCGCGCTGCTGCACCATGCCGAAGGCGATCCGCTGTACATCCTGCCGGCGATTCAGGCGTATCACCGAATCAACCCCTTGCAGATCGAAGAGCTGAAAGCGCTGTGGCCATTGATCGTCAATCGCTCGGCGGTGCTGGTGCTCAGCAGCGAGCAACACGCCACCGTCGAGCCGGACAATGCTTACATTCAGGCCAACCTCGACAGCGAATGGAACATCTTCGACGTGGCGACTTCGGTGTCGATGGCGCTGATGGAAGCTGCGATTCTGGACGCCGTGGGTCTGCTTGAAACGACCCACGAATCAAAAGGCGAAACGCCGTTTTCGCCCCTGTTGCCAAGTCTGGAGGGGCAGGCATTCAAAACCGTTGATTTGGGTGTCCTCAGCGCGCATTTCGAGGCGGGAAACTGGGAGCAGAGCGGCATCGACGAGACGCTCCTTAAAGACGCTGCGCGCACGCACGGTCTGGCGGCCAGCCGTTACGGCGAATACCGGCTCTCCCGAACGTTGCCCGACAGCGCCCATGAGCCGGACACCTTCGCGTTGCACGTCGAACTGCTGATCCCCCACGGGACAGCGGTGCACGCGCCTTTTCACGGCACCTTGCGACACACCGCCGACGGCGCGTTAATGCTCGTCGGTGCCCATTCGAACCTGCGCCTGTGGGGCGTGCGATCGGATTTCGATTCCGGAGTCGAGTTCGGGGCCAGCGATGTGATCGGGCAGGGCGGCGGTTCATTGATCGTGCAGTTGTGTTCCGAACGCAACGTCAGCCCGCCGCTGTTTTGTCCGCCTTCCCGCGCCGCCGCCTGGCGCACGTTGTGCCCCTCGCCAAGCGGGTTGCTGGGGTTCGATTGCGACGCCCCGACCCCCTCGGACGCTGCCGAGTTGTTGGCCCGTCGCGACGCCAGTTTCGCTCGCTCACAGAAGCACTATTACCAGGCGCCGCCGCAGATCGAACGCGGTTGGCGCAATCACCTGATCGACATGCAAGGCCGTTCGTATCTGGACATGCTCAATAACGTCGCGGTCCTCGGTCATGGTCATCCGCGCATGGTGCAGGTCGCGGCGCGGCAATGGTCGTTATTCAACTCCAACTCGCGCTTTCATTACGCGTCCATCGCCGAGTTTTCCGAGCGTCTGCTCAAGCTGGCGCCGCAAGGGATGGATCGGGTGTTTCTGGTCAACAGCGGCACCGAAGCGAACGATCTGGCAATCCGGTTGGCTTGGGCCTACAGCGGCGGGCGCGATGTCTTGAGCGTGCTGGAGGCGTATCACGGCTGGTCGGTGGCGACCGATGCGATTTCCACGTCCATCGCCGACAACCCGCAGGCGTTGAGCACGCGTCCGGATTGGGTGCATCCGGTTGTCGCGCCGAACACGTATCGGGGCGAAGCGCGTGGTGCGGACAGCACGCCGTTCTACCTGAAAAGCGTGGATGCGCATCTGCAGCGGCTGGCCGAGCTGGGGCGTCAGGTCGCAGGTTTCATCTGCGAGCCGGTGTACGGCAACGCGGGCGGCATCTCGCTGCCGCCGGGTTACTTGAGCGAGGTGTATCAGAAAGTCCGCGCGCAGGGCGGGGTGTGCATCGCGGACGAGATTCAAGTGGGGTACGGCCGTCTCGGGCACTATTTCTGGGGCTTTGAAGAGCAGGGCGTAGTGCCGGACATCATCACCATGGCCAAGGGGATGGGCAACGGACACCCGCTTGGCGCGGTGATCACACGGCGCGAGATTGCTGAGGCGCTGGAAGCCGAGGGCTATTTCTTCTCATCGGCGGGGGGCAGTCCGGTGAGCTGCCAGATCGGTCTGGCGGTGCTGGATGTCATGGAAGAGGAACGGTTGTGGGAGAACGCGCAGGTGGTGGGCGGCTATTTCAAGGAACGGCTGCTGGCGCTGATCGACCTGCATCCCCTGGTGGGCGCGGCCCACGGTTCGGGTTTCTATTTGGGCCTGGAGCTGGTGCGCAATCGCCAAACGTTGGAACCCGCCACAGAAGAGACCACTTACCTGTGCGACCGGCTGCGTGAGCTGGGCATCTTCATGCAGCCTACCGGTGATTACCTGAACATCCTCAAGATCAAACCGCCGATGGTGACGACGCGCCGTAGCGTGGATTTCTTCGTGGACAGCGTTTCGAAGGTTCTGGCTGAGCTTGAAGGTTAATTGAACCTGCGTCCCTGTCAGGCATGGGGCGGTCGTCTGTGGGAGCGAATTCATTCGCGAATGGCCGGTACATTCGACCCATCTCCGTCGGCTGTGCCACCGTTTCGCGAATGAATTCGCTCCCACAGGCTGTTTTTTGACAGATTTATATCGAATTTTAGTCCGGATTATTCTGCATTTTATGTGAGATAAACTTTTAAGGCGGATATATATCGGCTATAAAGTCGACCCTGTCCCGCTACTTCCATCGCTGCTCACTGGAGTCCTGATCAATGACCACACTCAACAGCACACCACGCGCCGACGGCTTCTACATGCCTGCCGAATGGGCCCCGCAAACCCAGACCTGGATGGTGTGGCCTGAGCGCCCTGACAACTGGCGCCTGGGCGGTAAACCCGTGCAGAGCGCCCATGTCGCGGTGGCCAAGGCAATCGCCCGCTTCGAACCTGTGACCGTCGCCGTATCCGCTGCGCAATACGACAACGCCCGCGCGCGTCTTGATGTGCCGAACATCCGTGTCGTCGAAATCAGCAACGACGACGCTTGGGTGCGTGATACCGGCCCGACCTTCGTCATCAATGACCAAGGCGAGGTGCGCGGTGTGGACTGGGGCTTCAACGCGTGGGGCGGTTTCGATGGCGGCCTGTACTCGCCGTGGAATCTGGACGAACAGCTCGCCAGCAAAGTAATGGAAATCGAACGCTGCCCGCGTTACGTCACTGAAGGGTTCGTGTTGGAAGGCGGCTCGATTCACGTCGACGGCGAAGGCACGCTGATCACCACCGAAGAATGCCTGCTCAATCGCAACCGCAACCCGCATCTGTCTCGGGAAGAGATTGAAGCCGTGCTGCGCGATCACCTGTCGGTCGAGAAAATCATTTGGCTGCCGGACGGTTTGTACAACGACGAAACCGACGGGCATGTGGATAACTTCTGCTGTTACGTGCGCCCGGGTGAAGTGCTGTTGGCGTGGACCGATGATCCCAAAGACCCCAATTACCCGCGCTGTCAGGCCGCCATGGGCATTCTGGAACACGCGCGTGATGCCAAGGGGCGACCGTTCGTCGTGCACAAAATGCCGATTCCCGGTCCGTTGTTCGCCACGGAGGAAGAGTGCGCTGGCGTCGATCAGGTGCACGGCAGCCAGGAACGCAACCCATCGGTGCGCCTGGCCGGTTCGTATGTGAATTTCCTGATCGTCAACGGCGGCATCATTGCCCCGAGTTTTAATGATCCGCTCGACGAAACGGCACGTCAGATTCTGCAACGCCTGTTTCCGGAACATGAGGTGGTCATGGTCCCAGGCCGTGAGCTGCTGCTGGGCGGCGGCAATATCCATTGCCTGACTCAGCAGCAACCGGCACCACACCGTCGCTGAGTTGGTTCACTTCTTGCTCTCATCAAAGCCTGTCGAACGACGGGCTTTTTTGTGGGTAGCGACTTCTCGTTTTTCGGCGAAGGGGTGTTTCCACGAAGGCTTGACGGTGACACGAGTCGTTCGTCTGTAACAAAAGCTCCGTAGATTTCGCAGTCCAAGACGTAAGAGGTTATCCCTATGAACGCAGGTCATGAGCCACGCGTGACTGAAAATTTGTCTGCGAGCAGTGAAGCACGGCAGATGATGGCGGACTGGTTACGGATAACCCAAGCTTCAAAACACCAGGCTCCGGATTACCGGGCCATGCTCTCCGAGCGCTACCCCTCTGGCCTCATCAATGATGCGGAAATCGAGGCGTTGCTCGGTATTTGGCACAAATGATCATGCGCGCCTATTCCAATCTGGAGTAGGCGCACTTCATCGTTTCGGCCTTCATCAAATTGACACCCATCGGTGCTGGCGATAGCATTCGCGCCTCAACCGCCTGTGGCCAAGCGCCATGTACGTGCATCAGTAGTCCACTGCGATGATTTCGTGCGGGCTTCCGGGACTGAAAGTAAGTCTGGGGAGACGCAATTACCTGTCCGGTTTTTGCCACAGCGCGAGATCAATCTGCTTACAAGGACAACAAGATGAAACAGCGTATCGGTCTGCTCGCTCTGGGCATCCTGGCGGCCACTCAGGCCATGGCTGATGGCCAAGCCGACTCCAAAGGCTTCGTCGAAGACAGCAGCCTCAACGTCAATCTGCGTAACGTCTACATCAACCGCGATTACAAAGGTGGTCCTCAAGACCGCGCTGAATGGGGCCAGGGCTTCATCGCCAATTACTCGTCCGGTTACACCCAGGGCACCGTGGGCGTCGGCGTTGACGCATTCGGCCTGTACGCCGTTCGTCTGGACGGCGGTCGCGGCAAAAGCGGCGCCGGCGGCATCGACTTCTTCAAGCAAGACAGCAACGGCAAAGCCGCTGACGACCTGTCCCGCTTCGGCGGCGCGGTCAAATTCCGCATCTCCAACACCGAGCTGAAATACGGCGACATGATGCCGGAGCTGCCGGTGCTGAGTTACGACAACTCGCGTCTGCTGCCAGAAACCTACACCGGCACCATGATCACCTCGAAAGAGATCAAGGACCTGACGCTGGTTGCAGGCCGCTTCACTGCTCAGACCCGCAAGAGCGCCGAAGGCCGCGACAGTGGTGATCTGAAAAGCATTAACGTCTACGGCGGCGCTTACAAATTCTCCGATGCGTTCAGCGCGGCCTATTACGCCTCCGATGACGAAGACACGCTGAAGAAGCAGTACGTCAACCTGAACTACGTCCTCGCGCTGCCGACCGACCAGTCGCTGACGTTCGACTTCAACGGCTACAAGACCAAGCTGGATCGTGACGTGGCGGTCGATGACGCCCGTGACAACAAAATCTGGAGCTTGGCGGCAACGTGGGCAGTGGGCATCCACTCTTTCACCATCGCGCACCAGCGCAGCACCGGCGAAACCGGCTACAACTACGGCGGCTATCGCAACAACGGCGGCTTCAGTGACGGCGGCAACTCCATCTACCTGACCAACTCCTACTGGTCGGACTTCAACGCCAAGGACGAGCGTTCGTGGCAGTTGGGCTACGGCGTTAACCTGTCGACCCTCGTGACTCCAGGCCTGAGCTACAAAGTGGCTTACGTGCGCGGCGACAACATCGACGATGGCACCAACCGTGGCGATGGCGAAGAGCACGAACTGTTCAGCCAGATGACCTACGTGGTCCAGAGCGGCCCGGCCAAAGACCTGTCCCTGCGCCTGCGCAACTCCTGGCTGCGGGTGTCGGACAACGCTTCCAACTACAACGTTGGCGGTAACGAAACCCGCATCTTCATCACCTACCCGATCAACGTTTTCTAATGTTGAACGGCGATTGAGCTGAAGCTGCAAAAGAGCGCCCCGGTCGAGAGATCGGGGCGTTTTTGTTCAAGCGCTCGCCTGGATACGCTAATCGCTGGTCATCTTCGACCCCACGTCGCTAACATTGCCCACACCCGATCTTTTGTTGGTCGCTCTCATGGCCCTTGCCGCACCTCGCGATCTCACCAACACCACCGTTCCGGTTCAGCGTGTTTCGCGCACGTACCCGCGTGGGCTTTACATCGAACCGCATGAGCATGACTGGGGGCAGGTGCTCTACGCGATGTCGGGGGTGATGTGGGTCGAAACACCCAACGAGGCATTGGTGGTGCCGCCACAGCGGGCGGTCTGGTTGCCGCCGGGGGTGTCTCATGGCATTCGCGTGGTGTCGGATCTGGAGATGCGCAACATCTACCTGCGCCCAGCGTTGTCCGAGACGCTGGAGCCGACCGTTCAGGTATTCGAAGTGGCGCGGCTGTTGCGCGAGCTGATCGTCAATCTGGTGGCCGAACAGGACAAGGATTCCGAATATTACAGCGCGTTGGTCGGTCTGGCGTTACTGGAGCTTCGACGGGCAAAGCGCTCGTTGCTGAAGGTGCCGATGCCTGACGACAGCGACCGTCGGCTGATGAATATTTGTCAGGCGGTGATGATCGAACCCTCCATTGGCATCTCGTTCGAGCAACATGCCGAAAACGCCGGGGCCAGCGTACGCACGCTGTCCCGGTTGTTTCAGGGCACGCTGGGCATGGGTTTCGCCGAATGGCGCAGGCAGGTGCAATTGGCGACGGCGGTGGCGGAGATCATTCAGGGCGTGCCGGTCAGCACCATTGCGCGCTCGATGGGGTATTCCCCCAGCAGTTTCAGCGACATGTTCCGCCGTGAGCTGGGGATGCCGCCATCGCAGTATCCGTTGGGCGAAATGGCGTAATCGCCAGACATCTTGTAGGCGCGAGCTTGCTCGCGATGGCGGTGTGTCAGGCATGAATGAATCGATTGATTCACCGCTATCGCGAGCAAGCTCACTCCTACAGGTCAGCCATCGCACTCAGTCTGTCCGGAATTCAGAAGCACTTGGCCGGTAGGCATTTCCACCTTTCCCTAAACTCTGGTCCATCGCCAACGCTGTCGTGCTTCACGACACACGGTCCCGGAGTTCGTCATGAGCTACATCATTTCACTCGCCATTGGTATCGCCGTCGGCTTGCTGTACGGCGCACTCGACTTTCGCTCACCCGCGCCGCCCTTGGTGGCATTGGTCGGGCTGCTCGGCATGCAGGCGGGGGAAAAGCTGTGGCCCATGGGCCGCCAGCTGTTCGCCAACCTGATGTCCTGAATAGAACGAATTCTGTATTCCCACTCTGGATTTGAACGCCATGAAAGCACTGCAATTTTCCCGAACCGGCGACCTGGCCGCACTGGAAGTCGTCGAACTGCCCACTCCCGTTCCTGCAGCGGATGAGGTTCTCGTACAGATCAAAGCGGCAGGGCTGAACCCAAGCGACGTGAAAAACGTCTTGGGCCGTTTCCCTTATACGACGCTGCCACGGGTGCCCGGTCGCGACTTCGCAGGCGTCGTCGTCGAGGGCCCAAGTGAGTTGATCGGTGAGGAAGTCTGGGGCACAGGCAACCAGATCGGTTTCTCGCGTAATGGCTCCCACGCGGGTTACATCACGTTGTCAGCCAAAGGCGTGGCGCTCAAACCCAAGTCCTTGAGTTTCGTGCAGGCCGCGAGTCTGGGTGTGCCGTACACCACCGCATGGGATGCGTTGGAGCGAAGTCTGGTAAAAGCCGACACCCGCCTGCTGGTGATCGGTGCCAATGGTGCGGTCGGCAGCGCTGCCATCGCGTTGGCTAAGGTCCGCGGGGCCCAAGTGCTGGCTGCCGTGCGCCGTCCGGAACAGGTCAAAGCCCTTCAGGACCAAGGCTACAACGCCATCTTGCTGGGCAAGCCTGAAGAACTATCGGCCCAAGTGAACGCAGTCTTCCAGGGCGGCGCGGACGTGATCTTCGACACCACCGGTTTCTGGCTGCCCGCTTCGGTACAGGCGCTGGCGCAGTTCGGCCGCATCGCAATCATCGCCGCCCCGGTGGACGGCCACGTCCAGCTGCCAGCGCTGGCGCTGTACCGAAAAGGTGGCTCGGTGGTGGGCGTCAATTCGCTGCTGTACGGCGTCGAAGCCTGTGCGCGGATGCTGGAGCAGTTCGGCAAACTGTTTGACGACGGCACCTTGCCACTGCCAACCGACTTGATCGAGACGCCAATTGAAGAAGGGCTCGCGGGTTACGCAGAAGTGAATGAGGGCAGTGCGGACAAGATTATCCTGTTGCCTTAAATGGGCGGATGGCCGATGGGGCAAAGGCGTCGTCTGCGCACTTCGGTGCAGATGGCGCCATTCGGGTATCAATCGCGGAGACGTTGCAGAGCATCCTCATAGGCGGCCTCTCGCTCTCGCTTGCCGATGGCCACAACGAACACCACGACCTCATGGTCGATGACTTGGTAAATCAAACGATACCCTGTGTTCTGCAGCTTGATTTTGTAGCAGTCCGGCAGGTTTCGTAGCCGATTGGCCTCTGTTCTGGGATTTTCCAGTACCTCGGCCAGCTTTTTTTTGAGCTGGCTTCTGATCGTATCCCCGAGTTTTTTCCATTCCTTCAATGCACGTCGATCAAACTCAAGGCTATAGGTCATCCAGAGAAACCTTCACGCGCTGAGGATTCGCGAGGCGTTTTCTAACCTCCGCAAGCAGCGCTTCGTCCTCGTCATTCATGAGTACGGGTTTAAATGGCAGCCTGCCGTTATCTGCGACGTATTGAAGCGTCTGCCTGAGAAGATCCGAAGGCGATACGCCCAGTTTTTCAAGTTCGGCGAATGAGCGAGATTTCAGTCCATCGTCGATACGGATGTTGATTGAGGCCATGAAATATAACCTGTAATGACGTTTGGCGTTACGTTACGCGCTGAACTTCTGGTTCACAACCTCAAGCTGCTCGACGGCAGGCCAAATCGCGTCACCAAACCGGCAACCCTTTCACATACCCCGCCTCAATCCTCGCCGACGTGCCATTGGCTTCCAGCGTATCGAGGGCCGTCCGCAGGCGTTCGACCATCTGCGGGTCGCAATCCTTGGAGCAGGCCAGGTAGAGGTTTGCGGTCATCAGCACTCGGCTCATCACCAGTGGGCGGTCGCTGATTTGCTTCCAGATGTAGCGGGTTTCAGGCACGCCGTTGAACCACGCATCCACACGTCCTTTGAGCAGCATTTGAGCCGGGTTTTCACCGATCTTCAACGGGTAGATTTGCGAGGCGGGGAAGCCTTCTTCGCGTAGACGGGTTTCCTGCGCTGTGCCGATTCCCACGGCGATGAGCTTGAAGGCTTTCTTCGCTTCGTCGAAGGTATCGACCCGCTGGTCGAGGCTGAAAAACGTACGGTCCATGGTCATCACCGGGGCGATCCAGGTGAAGAGGCCTTCTCGGCTTTGCGTGCGCGTGAGCGGGGCGATCAGCATGTCTTTGCCACTGCTGACTTCCCGTTGTGCACGGGGCCAGGGTGGAGAGACAAAATTGCCCGAGTACCCTGTCATCGCCATGGCCTGTACCACAATGTCGCCCACGATACCGTGCGCTTCTGCCTGATTGAGCATGGTCAACGGTGGCGCTTCGGGAACGTAAAGGTCAACGGCGGAGGTGGCGAATGCCGTGGGTAGGCCTGCCAATAGCGCGCTCATGGCGAACGGGGTAAAGCGGGAAATCCATTTCATGGCAGCAGCGCTCAAGGTAAATACAGGGCCTGTCAGGGCAGGCCTCTTGCCTGGCTCACAAGTCGGTCGTGTCGCCGCTCATGATTTTGCTGGAAAGGTACAACATTCAGGCCGCAGGAACCTCACGCGTTCACGTCTTGTTGTGCTCGTTGGTGTAACGGCCGCTCAGCTCCCAGCCGCACTCGAGCAGCATGTCGATCCAGTCCTCGTAGGAATCGTCGACGTCCAGCAGGTTCATGAACTGATCTTCGATGTGACAGCGGAAGGTCTGTTCTTCAACATTCCACTCAACGTCCCGGATACGCCAGGCGCGTTGATCGGGCAGCTGAATGTTCAGGCCATGGAAGGGCACGAACGGCAACTCGACCTCATACAGAAGCTTCGACCATTCAGAAGAAATTTCGGGGGTCTGATGGGTCCAGACGTATTTGATCAATCGAACATTGTGCACGGTTGGGCCTTCTCTCGTGTTTCGGGTGACGGCTCGCTGTCGCTGTGGGCGAAGGCGCGGGCCAGTCGGAATGCCTATACGTTACTAGATGGGCGCGTGATCGGGGAGGGGGCGCGTGAGATCGCTGCCGCAGAGGCTCGGGTGTGCGAGGCTTGTTGGTCAGCGTTGACGACGAATGGTGGGGGCGACGAGGGTTTTGAGTCAGTTTCGGGAGACCGTCTGGCAGAATCAGGGGCTGCAGGACAATGATTCGACATCCCTCAGCCCAATCGTGCTATCACAGAGACAGTCTCATCTCCTCTACGGCGCTATCCAGCTTTTCGCGTAACGGATCGATCAAGCACCAGATCTGATCCGCATCGAACTTTTCGGTGTGAGCCGCCTCAAGCAGGCGAGTCGTCAGCTCCAGCGCCATATTAACGTTCGCGACCTGCTGCATCGCCGCGCTGACGGCGCCCACATGGCTCTTTACATCTTTCAACTCAGTCAACCATTCCAGTACGCGGGCCGCAGGTATTGGGGCCTTACCCTGGACGCTATTTTCAAGCAAAAGCTCAAGTGAGCAGAGGCGTGCTTCGATATTCATGGGCGACGCTCTCTGAGTGTGGAGGGAAGTGTGGCATTTGTCTGAAGCGGGCAGTTGTTGCTCGCCAAATTTCATGATCTACAAAAAAGGCCCTACAGATAATTTCAAATCCTAAGTATGTCTTAGTACGCGGTCAACCTGATTCTAAGAATCTCTTAGCCTTTTAGCGGCTAATAAATGAGCATTTTTAGCAAACGATTGAAGGAAGCCCGAACGGCTGCCGGGCTGTCCCAGGAGCGTTTGGGCATTGAATCAGGGATCGATCCCGCCTCCGCCAGTGCGCGGATGAATCAATACGAAAACAATAAACACACGCCCAATTCATTGACCATCATTCAAATCGCCGCCGCTCTGGATGTTCCGCCCGCCTATTTTTATAGCGTTGATGATGAAGAGGCCAGAATGCTGCTCCTCTTTTATCGCCTCGATTCGCCCGGAAAAAAACAGATTCTGACATTGGCCGTCGAATTACACGGACAAACCAAATTCCCGAACATCTGAAATATTCAATCAGTTTGCAGATGTTTAGAAGACGATATTGATCCACATCCCCCATCTGTTGTCTTTCGAATTCCTGTTCTGGTGCGCTGATAGCCAGCCGTCGTTTTACGTATATGCTGAGCAGGCCCCGTGGCCGAGACCTGCTCATGCTTCACAAAAATCTCATTCGTCGCCTTGATCTGATCACCCTCAAGCTGTTCGTTGCCGTGCATGAAGAAGGCACGCTGACCCGTGCAGCGGCGCGCGAGGCCATTGCTGTATCGGCCGCCAGCAAGCGATTGATGGAGCTTGAAGAGGTCTTGGGCATTGGGCTGTTCGTGCGCAACGCCAAAGGCATGGTGCTGACCGCCGCAGGTGAAACCCTGTTGCACCACGCGCGACGCATGCTGTTCGACCTCGAAAAAATGGGTCTTGAACTCGACGAGCACCTGCAAGGCATGCGCGGCTATGTACGCATGCTGGCTAACCTTTCGGCGATCATTCAGTTTCTTCCGGAAGACCTGCACGACTTCACCATCAGCCATGAGTTGGTCAAGGTCGATCTGGAAGAGCGGCCCAGCACCGGCGTGGTTCAAGGCTTGATAGACGGCGTTGCCGACATCGGCATCTGTTCAGAAGACACCGATGTGCAGGGCCTCTACAGCGTGCCGTACAGGCGCGACGAGTTGGTCGTGGTCATGCGCTCCGACCACGCGCTGGCTCAACGGGATCACGTCGCTTTCGAAGACACACTGGGCAGTGATCACATCGGCCTGCACGCCGCCAGCTCCATCAACATGCGCACCCATACGGCAGCGCGCTCTCATGGCAAACCTCTACGCGTGCGTATTCATGTTCCGGGCTTCGACGCCATGTGCCGAATGGTGCAGGCGAACATGGGGATCGGCGTCCTGCCGCGTAAGGCATTTGATTTACTGGGCACACCATTAGGCCTGACAGCCGTAGGCTTGAGCGATGCGTGGGCCAAGCGCACGTTGATTCTGGTGGTGCGCGACAAGGCCGCCTTGTCCCCGGTCAGCCTCTTGCTGTTCGATCACCTTCAGCAGCACCGTCGCTAGCGTTCGCGTTTCGCGAACGATGCTTGCCAACATACGGTTGGATTTGCCAAACCCCGGTCCTCTAGTCTTGGTTACAAATTCCAAGAAACACTGAGGTATCCGCTATGACAGGCCCCCTGAACGGTGTGCGCGTAATTGAAATCGGCACACTGATCGCAGCGCCCTTCGCCGCACGCTTGATGGGCGAGTTCGGCGCTGAGGTGATCAAGATCGAATCCATGGGACAGGGTGACCCGCTTCGTAAATGGCGAAAGCTGCACGAGGGCACCTCGCTGTGGTGGTATCTCCAGTCTCGGAACAAAAAATCCTTGTCGCTGAACCTCAAATCCCCCGAAGGCATCGAGATCGTCAAGCGTCTGGCCGAAAGCGCCGACGTGTTGATCGAAAACTTGCGCCCCGGCGCGCTGGAAAAACTCGGTCTTGGCTGGGATGTCCTACACGCCTTGAACCCCAAGCTGACGCTGGTGCGTATCTCGGGCTACGGCCAATCCGGTCCTTATCGTGATCGTCCGGGCTTTGGTGCCATCGGCGAGGCCATGGGCGGCATTCGTTACACCACCGGCACCCCCGGTTCGCCTCCGGCGCGAGTGGGCGTCAGCCTCGGTGATTCACTGGCTTCGATGCACGCTGTGATGGGCGCGCTGATGTCGTTGCTGCGCGTGAAAACCGGGCAAGGCGATGGCCAGATCGTCGATGTCTCGCTGGTCGAAAGCGTGTTCAACCTCATGGAAAGCCTGGTGCCGGAATACGACATGCTTGGCCATGTTCGTGAGCGCACTGGCGGTGCACTGCCCGGCATCGCACCCTCCAACACCTATCCGACCGCTGATGGCGCATTTGTCGTCATCGCCGGCAACAGCGATCCGATTTTCAAGCGCTTGATGCACACCATTGGCCGTCCTGATCTGGCCGAAGCCCCTGAGCTTGCGCAGAACGATGGTCGCGCCGCGCAAAGCGAGATGCTCGATGCGGTGATCAGCGCCTGGTCGTCCAGCTTGCCTATCGACGACGTTCTTGAGGCGCTTGAACAGGCGGAAGTGCCCGCCGGCCGGATCTATAACGTCGCTGACATTGTGGCCGACCCTCACTATCAGGCGCGCGAGATGATCCTCGACGCGCAACTGCCCGGCGGCGCCCACGTGAAAATGCCCGGCATCGTGCCCAAACTCTCCGAAACACCGGGTTCGGTGAACTGGCAAGGGCCTGCCTTGGGTCAACACACTGACAGCGTTCTGAGCGATCTGGGCCTGACCGCTGCCGATATCGCACAACTCAAAACAGAGGGGGTGGTGCAATGATCACCGACTTTTCCGAGCGTTTGATCGTCCAGGAAGTATCGCCGCGCGATGGTTTGCAAATCGAGCCCACTTGGGTCGAAACACCCGACAAAATCGAGCTCATTGATCAGCTTTCTCTGGCCGGTTTCAGCCGCATCGAGGCCGGCTCTTTTGTTTCGCCCAAGGCCATTCCCGCGCTGCGGGATGGCGACGAGGTGTTTCGTGGAATCTTGCGCCACCCGGGCGTGATTTACGTGGCGCTGATCCCCAACCTCAAGGGCGCGCAGCGTGCGATAGACGCAGGTGCCAACGAGCTGAATCTGGTGATGTCCGCCAGCCAGACCCACAACCTGGCGAACATGCGCATGCGCTGCGAGCAGTCGCTCAGTGCGTTTGGCGACGTCGTTTCCTTCGCCGCTGGCCATCCCGTGAGTCTCAACGGTTCTATCGCCACGACGTTCGGTTGTCCATTCGAGGGCAAGATCGACGAAGACCGCGTGCTGCAGATCGTCGATGCCTACCTGGAACTGGGCATGCAGGGCATTTCGCTGGCGGACACGACCGGCATGGCCAACCCGCGTCAGGTGCATCGGCTGGTGCAACGCGTGCTGACGCGCATACCGGCGTCGGCGCTGACCCTGCACTTCCATAACACCCGTGGGCTGGGGCTCAGCAATGTCCTCGCGGCCTACGAGGCAGGCGCTCGCCGTTTTGATGCGTCGTTGGGTGGCTTGGGCGGTTGCCCGTTCGCGCCTGGCGCATCAGGAAATATCTGCACTGAAGACCTTGTGAACATGTGCGAAGAAATGGGGATCGAGACCGGTGTCGACCTGCCGCATCTCCTGAAACTCTCGCGCGGCCTGCCTGCGCTGCTCGGGCATGAAATGCCGGGGCAAGTTGCCAAGGCAGGGCGTAACTGTGATTTGCATCCCGCGCCTGAAAATTTGCCGGGCTGATTTATCGCGAGACATCTGTAGCCAAACGCTTTACCGAATACGAACGAATACGCCTCGCCGCGCATTCGTCCAGACAACAAAAACAATAGGGCTCCCTTTGGGAAGTCCAACTGGAGTGACCGCAATGACTATCTCCGTTCTAAACCCCAATAGCAGCGTCGTGGACGTTGTGAACGCCGAAAAAGCGTTGATCCGCAAAGTCGCGTGGCGGCTGATGCCGTTGATCATGGTCTGCTACCTGTTCGCGTTCTTTGACCGCATCAACATCAGCTTCGCCAAGTTTCAGCTGCAAACCGACCTGAGCCTGAGCGACACCGCGTACGGCCTCGGCGCGAGCCTGTTCGTCATCGGTTACGTGCTGTTCGAGGTGCCGAGCAACATCATGCTCTACAAGGTTGGCGCCCGCCGCTGGATTGCCCGGATCATGATTTCCTGGGGCATCGCGACCGCGCTGATGGTGTTCGTCAACGCTGAATGGCAGTTCTACGTGCTGCGCTTCATCATCGGCGCCATGGAAGCCGGTTTCGCACCCGGCGTACTGTTTTATCTGACGCTGTGGTTCCCACAGACCTACCGTGGGCGCATCACATCGATCCTGTTTCTCGCCTCGGCCTTCGCCGGTCTGCTCGGTGCGCCGATCTCCGGTCTGGTATTGGGTCACATGGACGGGGTCATGCAGATGCGCGGCTGGCACTGGCTGTTCCTGCTCGGCGGACTGCCTTGCATTGCACTTGGTATCGCTGTGCTCAAGATCCTCAAGGACCGCGTTTCAGACGCCCATTGGCTGACCGACGCCGAAAAAACCTATCTTTCCAGCCGCATCGCCCAGCATGAGCCCAACAAACATGGCTCGTTGCTGACCGCCCTGAAAATGCCGGGTTTCCTGATGCTCGGTCTGATCTACTTCCTGATCCAAGTGGCATCCTACGGCCTCAATTTCTGGGCGCCTCAGCTGATTCGCAGCGCAGGTGTCGAAAGCCCCGTCGTGATCGGCCTGCTCACTGCCATTCCTTATATTTGTGGCGCGATCAGCATGGTCGTGATCGGTCGCCTGTCAGACGCCAGCGGCGAACGTCGCAAATTTGTCTGCGGTCTGGTCGTGTTGGGTGCCATCGGCTTCTTCAGCGCAGGGATTTTCGCTCAGCACACCAGCATGCTGATCCTCTCCCTGGCCATGCTCGGTGGCGGCATCGTTGCCTCCATCCCGGCATTCTGGACCCTGCCACCGAAACTGCTGGCCGGTGCAGGCGCAGGCGCGGCAGGCGGCATCGCGCTGATCAACACCCTCGGCCAGTTCGGCGGCATCGTCAGCCCGATCATGGTCGGCAGCATCAAGGACATGACAGGCAGCACCACGCCAGCGCTGTACGTGATCGGCGTCACCAGCGTGATTGCGGCAGGTTTGTTGTTGTGGGGGTTGCCCGAGAAGTTGCGGACGTTGGATAAGAATCACGACTGACACCTGAAAGCTGCGCCTGACTTCAGGCGCAGCTTTTTGTGCAGGTATAAGGCCGCATCGTGTCGTTCGGGCGTTATCCCTGAGTCGCCTTGTTCAACACGGCTTTATGCAACGCGATGTTCTGCTCCGCCGAGCCGTCATAGGACGAAATCCCGACCTCCTCGGCCAACTTCTTCCGATTTTCCTTGCTGCTGTCGAGCCCCAATGCCTTGAGCAAGTCAACGATAGACGACTCGGGGTTCAGCTTCTCGGCGCCCTTGGAATTGGCATTTTTCAACTCTTCAAGCTTGGCCTTGAGCTGTTCGGGTGTGGGGGTTCCGGAGGAGGGCGGCGCGCTCCCCGCCGTGGGCGCGGTCGGCGCATCTGGCGATGCCTGCGTGCTGGCGTTAGCCGTCCCAAACCCGAGTTTTTCTAGAATGCTGCTGATAATGCTCATGATAAGTCCCTTTTTTCAGTGATCGAACTGTTCGAGAAACGGCCGACAGGCAGTTGCCCGTCCGTAGAGAATCGCCATCCCCGTCGTTGCGGCGACTGACATGTCTTCACAAAAGCCTGTGCGCACCAACACACCTGCGAAAATCGCACCTGCGCCAGCGAATTCAGGCTATGGAGCGAATACATTCCCCGAGACGGTCAAAACGGCTTCCATTGCTGGAAATGGGATCGTCACTGCCATGTGCGTGGGTGCAGTCCATAAAACGTGTGGCAGATCAGTCAGGTTGCAGCATAGCCGCTAATTACTGGAGTGGCGGGGGGAGGGTTCGGTTCCAGAGCGTTCTGGGTTGAGGTTGATATCGGACGAGTGGCGAAGGCGCGACCCGTCTTCGCTGCTTGTCGAGATGGGCGGGAGATGGCGCGTTAGTACGCGTCTAGACTGATGGTTATTTCGGTGGAGAGAGTGGGTCGTTGTAAGCGGCTCACTTCGGCATGTATTTAGACTGCCAGCTTCGTGGAATCGCTGCCGATGCGATGCCGACCCCCAAAGTGATAACGCCGCTGATGACCATGGCCTTGAAAGAAAGTGTGTGCGCCATTGTGCCGCCTGCAATTGCACCAACAAGCATGCCGCTCCAGGGTACAAGCTGCACACGCCATCCGATCCGCTGTTGCCCTAAGATCGCACGGCCCAGACCTCGTCCAAACCGTGATAATGCCCCGGTGACGTAAGTTAGCCCTATGGGCAAACCATTCACTTCCTCGACGACCGCGTTAATCATCCCCATGGCAAATACCGCCAAAATAGGCGCTATCGTGTTTTCCCCAAGAAATCCGCCAACGCAGAGCAGCAGTCCAATGCAAAAAAGTAGGGGCCACGACCGGCGGCCACTGTAGGTTGCAGCTATCACCCCTAAGGCATTTCCTACGACGAACGTTGCTACGAGCAGGGCGATGTGGAGGGCCAAGACAAAGTTGCTCGTGCTTAGCGACGCCGCAAGGCGTGTCGTATTGCCGCTCATGAATGAGACAAAGTCGCCAGTGACCATAAAACTGATCGAGTCCGTCATACCGGCGATGAACGAAAGACTGGCAACGAAACAGAGACCTATCCGTCCACGAAACCGGAACATTTGCCTGGCTTTGGCACCAGAATATTTAGGCTCTGGAAGCACTGCGACCTCGACGATGTACAGACCCGAGACAATCCGTCTCGCATTTGATTGGCAGGCAGGGTGCAGCATCCCGTTCCAATTCTCACGGCACGATGCTAAGGCGCATTCCCGCCTATCTTCTATCACGTAACCCTTTATAGGAAGCAGCCATGCTAAATCTTGGCCGGGTGATCTGACTTGGTACGTTAGTTATTACGCGCGAGACAAAAACAAAAGGCCCGCATTTCTGCGAGCCTTTGTTTTGTATGGTGCCGGCACCAGGAGTCGAACCCGGGACCTACTGATTACAAGTCAGTTGCTCTACCAACTGAGCTATACCGGCGTTGTGGGCGCTGATTATAGGGATTTGATCGGGCGAGTAAAGCCCTAATTCAAGTTTTTTTACGCAGCTTATGACCTGTCGCGATTACTGTTATTCACAAGCGGTCCATCGAGCTCGTGGCGAAAGGCCGTTTTGTGGAACTCTTCTCATTCGTTCGCAAGCTACTGTTTTTTCAAAAATTTAACACGTGATCAAAAAATGACCAATCGTGTAAATCGTTTGAGAATCAGGTTTTCTGTGTGTTCGTGGGATTTTCGTCAACAGAGTTATCCACAGGGCATCGTGCCTTCAGCGGGTCATATCCGTTCCGCGAGGATGAGCAGGTTGCGAGGTGTGATGTGTGATGGGCAAAACGTACCGATCCGCACTTCGTAACTGCGTTGTTGCAGGTAGAGGGCGCGGTCGAGGATGAGCCAGAGTTCGAGAGGGCGGCGGAAGAGGTTGCGGAGCAGTTCGAGGTTGCGGACTTCGGCCAATCGTTGCCAGCCGGTTGCTTCAAGGGCGGGCCAGTCTCGGTTGCCAGGCTCGGGCAGTTGTTTGAGCGCGGCGAGGTCGCGGCAGTAGTCGTTGAAGGGTTTGTCGAGCCAGGCGCTGGGGAGTGAGGGAGTTGGCAGGTAGTCGTCGATGCCGCGCAGTTGGCGTTGCAGCAGGTCGAATGCCAGCCTGCGGGCCATGGAGGTGTCGCGCTGGCGACGGACGCGGGCGCCTGCGGTGACGGTTTCGCTGAGGGGCAGGCCGAGGTCGTCAAGTGACAAGCTGAGGGTTGATGCCTGACCTTCGTTTGACAGGGCTTGGTAGTGCTCGCTGGCGATGCGGTTGTAGCAGCAGGGGGCGATGGCTATCTGTTGGCACTCGGCGTCGCTGGCCAGTTGCATGAGGCGCACGTGGAGGTCGCCGCAGGCATGCAGGGCGACGGGGGTGTGGTGGGCTGCGAGTTGGTGGGCCGCCGTTTCGGCCATGACGTCTTGATGCAGATGCGCCGCCTGAACGCCGAGCTTATGGCTGAGTTGCCGGCCTGCTTCAACCAGCGTGGCATCGTATTCGAGGCAGGTCAGGGCTTGGCCATCGTGGGCGAGTCGTCTGCCGAGGTGGCCTTTGCCGGAGCACCAGTCGAGCCAGTGCGTAGGCGCCTCCCGAAAGCTCAGACTGCTGGTGAAGGCTTCGATCTGTTGCCATTTGCGACCGGGCACGTCGACGTTCATGCGTGAGGAGATGGCGTTGAGTGCGTGGGTCGGCAGGGCGTCGATTTCGCTAAGCGCTTTGGATTCTCTGGCGAGCTGCGCGAAGGGCTCTGGCGCGTCGAGGGTTTCGGGATGGTTGTGGGCCGCTTCGGCCTCTTCCAGCGAGCGCTGGCGCAGCCATGTAGATAACGCCGGGTGTTGGGCTTCCCATGGCAAATGGCGATGGGTGAAGGGTTTTGGCCGCCACAGGTGTTGATGCGCGAGCAGGAAGGCGTCGAGCGCGAGGAAGCGGGATTTGAGGTCGGTAGCGGAAAAAGGCATGGTCGGAAAGCGCGGTGCTGGGCGTGGGAAAAGCTTACGGGGTATTTGGGGAGCGAGGTAGCTGATGGTTGGCGCTCACTCCCGTGGGAGCGAATTCATTCGCGAATCGCCGGTACATCCGATAGGGATGTACCGGATGCACCCTCGCATCGCGAATAAATTCGCTCCTACAGTTTTGGGCGGTGTGAACCAGAAACGTTGTCGAACCTCGCTTACCGTCCTTGGCTCGCATCCACCCGCAGATAACGCTCCAGCAGTTTGAAGCCCTGCACCAGAACGAACGACATCACCAGATAGATCACGCCCGCAATGAAGAATGTCTGCTCTGGCATATATGTCCGTGCATTGATTGTGCGGGCCATCCCGGTAATGTCGAGTAAGGTCACCGTACTGGCGAGGGCGCTGGCTTTGAGCATCAGAATGACTTCGTTGCTGTAAGCGGGCAGGCCGATACGGGCTGCGCGAGGCAGGATGATATAGAGCAGGGCCTTGCCCTTGGACATGCCCAATGCACGAGCGGCCTCGATCTCGCCGGGCGGCACGGCCTGGATCGCGCCGCGCAGAATCTCGGCGATGTATGCAGTGGTGTGCAGTGTCATGGTCAGCGCTGCGCAGAAAAACGGTTCACGCAGATATGGCCAAAAAACGCTTTGCGTCACGGCTTCGAACTGGGCGAGGCCGTAATAGACGAGAAACAGTTGGACGAGTAGCGGAGTGCCGCGAAAGAAGAAGATGTAGGCGTAGGGCAGGGCGCGGACATACGCGTTTCGTGAGGCCCGAGCGATGCCCATTGGGATCGCCAGGATCAGCCCCGCCACAACGGCGATGGCGACCAATTCCAGTGTCAGCGTTGCCCCTTGCAGCAATTTGGGCAGCCACTTGAGGACGAACTCCCAACTCATGACGCGCTCCTCACAAAACCCACCGATGCCCGACGTTCCAGCCACGCAAGGCCGATCATCGACATCGCTGTCATGCCCAGGTACATAAACGCCGCGACCATATAGAAGGTGAACGGCTGTTTGGTAGTCGTGACGGCGATCTGCGCGTGTCGCATGACTTCTTCAAGCCCGATCACCGATACCAGCGCCGTATCCTTCATCAGGATCATGAACAGGTTGCCCAAGCCTGGCAGTGCGATGCGCCACATCTGCGGCATGACCAGTTTGATGAAGATGCGCGACCGGGACATGCCCAACGCCAGCCCTGCCTCGCGATGCCCTTTCGGGATCGACAGCATGGCGCCGCGAAACACCTCAGTCGCGTATGCGCCGAAGCACAGGCCCAGAGCGATGACGCCTGCCGCGAAGGCGCTGAGCGACAGGTTGGGGATGCCGAACGCATGCCCGACGGCGCGCATCGAACTCACGGTGCCGAAGTAGATCAGCAGCACCCACAGCAGTTCGGGAATGCCGCGCACTAGCGTCGAATACGTTCCGCCGATCCATTGCAGAATACGGTTGGGCGAGGTTTTGGCGAGGGCGCCGAGCAGTCCCAGGATGAGGCCCAGGCATAGGGCGGACAGCGCGAGTTGAATCGTCATCAGCATGCCAGCCGCCAGGGCCGGGCCGAATCCTTGGAGATCGAAGTTCATGGCTTTGCTTGGTTAACGGATCGGCACCGCCGCAGGGTGAGTGCGGCGATGCTGGTCAGGCGGGTCAGAGGATGCTGAACGGGAAATACTTGTCGTTGATCTTTTTGTAGGTGCCGTCTTCGATGATTTCTTTCAAGGCCGTGTTCAGCTTGTCGCGCAGCGGATCATCCTTGCGCACGGCAATACCGATCTTGTCTTCGCCAAACATCGGCTCGCCCTTGAATTCGAAGTTCTTGCCCGCGTCGCTCTTCAGCCACTCATAGCTGGCGTATTTGTCGCCCAGCAGGGCATCCACGCGACCGGAAGTGAGGTCGAGAAAGGCGTTTTCCTGCGAGTCGTAGAGCTTGACGGTCACGTCGTCGCCCCAGTTGTCTTCCAGCCAGGTGCCAGACAAGGTCGCGCGCTGAGCGCCGATGGTCTTGCCTTTCAGGGCTTCCTTGATCGCAGCCGTGTCGCCGGTCAGGTTGGTGGCTTTTGGCGCGATGAATTGCAGTTTGTTCGAGTAGTACGGGTTCGTGAAATCCACGGCCTGCCTGCGCTCTTCCGTGATCGACATCGACGAGATGATGAAATCGAATTTCTGAGCGTTCAGCGCCGGGATGATGCCATCCCAATCCGAGGTGACGACTTCGCAGGTGACTTTCATCTTGGCGCACAGGGCGTTGCCGATTTCGACGTCGAAGCCCACGACCTGGCCGCTTGCGTCCTTGTTGTTGAACGGGGGGTATGCGCCCTCGATGCCCATTTTCAGGGTGTCGGCAGCAACGGCACTGGAGGCGACGACCAGAAGAGCGGCCACCAGAATGTTTTTCAGGGTCTGCATCGATGTTGCTCCGTTAGCGATTGCTGGACATGAATTGTTTGCAGCGAGCCGACTGCGGGTCATCGAAGACCTGCTGCGGCGATCCTTGTTCTTCCACGCGCCCCTGGTGCAGGAAGACCACTTCACTGGACACCTGCCGGGCGAAATTCATTTCGTGAGTCACCATCAACATGGTCCGGCCTTCTTCGGCCAGGCCACGAATCACACTGAGCACTTCCTGCACCATCTCGGGGTCCAGCGCAGAGGTTGGCTCGTCGAACAGAATCACCTTGGGTTGCATGGCCAGCGTACGGGCGATGGCCGCTCTTTGCTGCTGGCCGCCCGACAGTTGTGCCGGGTACACACGACGTTTATCCGCGATGCCCACTTTGGCGAGCAACGCTTCTGCCACTTCGATCGCCTCGGCCTTCGTTTGCCCCAAAACCCGGCGCGGCGCCTCGATGATGTTATCGAGTACGGTCATGTGCGGCCACAGATTGAAGTTCTGAAATACGAAGCCAATCTCGCTGCGCAGGCGATTGATCTGACGAGTGTCGGCAGCGATCAGTTCACCCGTGCGCGAAGCTTTGAGTTTGAGGGCTTCGCCCGCGACGAGGATTTCACCTTTGTGCGGGTTTTCGAGCAGGTTGATGCAGCGCAGCAGCGTCGACTTGCCAGAACCGGACGAGCCCAGAATTGAAATCACGTCGCCGTCCCGTGCAGTCAGCGAGATGCCCTTGAGCACCTCAAGCTGATCGTAGCGTTTATGCAAATCGCGAACTTCCAAGGCGGGCGTTGCCTGGGCCATGTTGAAACCTCGTGTGTTCGGTACTGATGGCGCACGGCAAACGAGCTGGCCCTGCGCAAAAAGGGCGCGATGGTGCCAGCTTTAAACGCCGTGGGGAAGGGTATTTCGGCCAGATGGAGTGTCGGGAGCGGGTAGGCTTGCGCCAATTTGGTGCTTTATGTCGCCAAGTGTGTATTTTCGGTGCGACAAAACGTCTCTATCCTGTTGCGGTTGGTAACGTTTCCTACAGAAATGGCAAAACGCTATTCGTCTCAGGCACTTATCAAACGCCTCTGCAACGGGCATATCCGCGCACGACGTCGCTTTTGAAATATCTTGGCGTAATTCTTGCGTAAAAAATAAATAACAGTGCTGTTGTGATCTTTTTACGAAGGGTCGCAAATCGCTCTGATCCGTATAAAAATTCTTGAAGGTTGCTTACATGAGCAGTACCCCAAATTCTTCAAACCTCGATCAGGGGCTCAAACCGCGTCACATCACCATGCTTTCCATTGCAGGTGTGATCGGTGCGGGTCTCTTCGTCGGTTCTGGTCACGCCATTGCCGAAGCGGGTCCAGCGGTTCTGCTGGCCTACGCTGCAGCCGGTACGCTGGTGGTTCTCGTGATGCGCATGTTGGCCGAAATGGCAGTGGCTTCGCCGGACACCGGTTCGTTTTCGACCTACGCAGACCGTGCGATCGGTCACTGGGCAGGTTTCACCATCGGCTGGCTCTACTGGTGGTTCTGGGTGTTGGTGATTCCGTTGGAAGCCAACGCTGCGGCGACCATCCTTCACGCGTGGTTCCCGAACATCGCGATCTGGGCTTTCACCCTGGTCATCACGCTGGTGCTGACTGCGACCAACCTGTTCAGCGTCAAGAACTACGGTGAATTCGAGTTCTGGTTCGCGCTGATCAAGGTCTTGGCGATCATCGGCTTCGTGATTCTGGGCATTGCGGCCATGTTCGGTCTGCTGCCAAGCAGCCAGGTCAGCGGCGTCAGCCATCTGTGGGACACCAACGGTTTCCTGCCAAACGGCATGGGTGCCGTGTTGGCCGCCATGCTGACCACCATGTTCTCGTTCATGGGCACCGAAATCGTCACCATCGCGGCGGCGGAATCGAAGAATCCGGGCCAGCAAATCACCAAGGCCACCAACTCGGTGATCTGGCGGATTTGCCTGTTCTACCTCGTGTCGATCTTCCTGGTCGTCGCATTGGTGCCGTGGAATGACAGCCGTCTGGCTGAAGTCGGTTCCTACCAGACGGTGCTCGACCTGATGGGCATCCCGAACGCCAAGCTGATCGTAGACCTGGTCGTTCTGGTTGCTGTCACCAGCTGCCTCAACTCGGCGCTGTACACCGCTTCGCGCATGCTCTTCTCCTTGGGCAAGCGCGGCGACGCGCCAGCCGTTTCGCAACGCACCAGCAAAGCCGGCACCCCGTACTGGGCCGTGCTGCTGTCGACCGCCGCGGCTTTCGTTGCCGTGTTCGCCAACTACGTCGCACCGGCTGCCGTGTTCGACTTCCTGCTCGCCAGCTCCGGCGCCATCGCGCTGCTGGTGTACCTTGTGATCGCCGTCTCGCAACTGCGCATGCGCCGTAAGCGCGAAGCAGAAGGCCAGGCCATCGACTTCCGCATGTGGCTGTTCCCGGGTCTGACCTGGGCGGTCATCGTGTTCATCGTCGCAGTCCTGACCATCATGCTGTTCCAGGAAGGCCACCGCATGGAAATCATCGCCACCGGCTTGCTGAGCATTCTGGTCGTCGCAGCGGGTTTGATCGTGTCGAGCCGCCGCAAAGCCAGCAAGGCCGGGAAAGTTGTGCTGAATTGATGAGTGATTGAGCTGGCGTTGCCAGTGAGAAAAAGCGGCTGCTCTCAGGAGTGAGAGTGGCCGTTTTTTTAGGGGTTTTCTAAGGGGGCGGGAATGAATCCCTCTTCGCGAAGTGCTTTGATCACTCCCCGAATCAGGTAATTGTTCGAGAATCCGATGGTGTACTGGCGAGCTCCCTCATTGATGGGAAGGAGCATGCCTTGATCAACCAGCTTGCGTATCAGGTACGTACGTTGGGGGCTTTTAAGCCCTGGTAAAACGCTTGCGAGGTCTGCGGATTTCACCACTTTGGATTTGACGGCCAACGCAAGAACCGCCTCTTCAGTATTGGTGATCCACTGTCTTTGGCGGGCGAAAGCGATGGCCGGTGTCAAAATCGATTGGGTCAAGTATTCGTATCGAGTGAGCAAGTCCACTTTCTTGAGCTCATCCCGGACACCTTCCAAGACGTAAGTGCACCAAGCCTCAAGCCCTTGGCCGGTGCCTAAGTCTGCGGTAGTAAGCATTGCGTAATAGCGGTCGCGGTCATTGCAGAAAACGGCCGTAGGGTTGAGAACCCGTCCACCTGTGCTGACGTTGAAGCCGTACTTCATCATCAGAGCGTAGGTAATGAGGCGCACGACTCGCCCGTTGCCATTGCCAAAAGGGTGTATCCAGCCAAATCGGTGATGAGCCAGTGCCACTTTCATCAGGTCATATTTTGGAGAGTCTTCCCGATTCACGAAATCCACCAATTCCTGCATGTAGCCAGGGACTTGCATGGCATCGGGAGGTAGGTGTTCCGACTGGGAGATACGCACTTGGGTTTGTCGGTAGGCGCCAGGAGTCTTATCCCCTTCGCGATCGAGGTCATGGACAGTCATCGCATGAAGTTCGCGGATGAAGTGTTCGGTCAATGAGGTACCGGGCCTCATTCGCTCTTCAATGTAGTCCATGGCCTTTTCGATGTTGGCGACTTCACGAAGTTGATCGGTCTCCTCGGCTTTCCCATCCACTTTGCTGTCGATGTAGTCGGCCAGGGTGGTGTGGTTGCCTTCGATCCGTGCGGAGCCCAAGCTTTCCAATGTATGAAATATGGATTTGAGTTGGAAGAACACAGGGGCAGGGGTATCGCCTTCCAGTCTGAGCCTGCGCAGGTGCTCAAGCTCGCTCAGGACGTCTACCAACTCTGAGTCAAATGTGGGATTCAGCAAGTTGAGGTCGTAGTGAGAAAACGCTGGCATGCGAAAAATATCTCAAGGGTGGGATTTTAATATCTATAAAAAAGCTGGTGAAACTCCCTTCTTAAAGGGGCCCTGGTCAGGGCCTGAAAAAATTTATCTTAAATCAGGCAATGGGCTAAGTGTAATTTTGGGACAAATTATGTGGGATGGCTTCAACGCATCCTCCCCAACACCGATTTCCCCCGCACCTGATGCAGCACGACCGCCGTCAGATGCAACGCCACCAACCCCGCCAAAATCGCGCACAAGACGTGATGCAACTCGTGCAGTTCCAGCAACGCGATCTTTGAGTGAATCAGCTGTGGCAGCGTTACAACCGCCATGAGCGTGACCGGGTGGCTCATCATCAGCACGCCGGTGATCAGCACACCTGAAACCGCGGCGTAAATCGCCATGTGCGCCATCGAGGCGAAGCGTTCGTGCACTGAGGTGCGCGTGCAAGGGGGATCAGCCTTGATGGCTAGCCACAGACGCCAGGCGAAGAACGGGATGAACAGACTGGTGATCTGCGGATTGAACGATTCGACCCATTGGCGGAACGGATCATTCGTGTCCAGCAGCGCGACGCCGAAGCCACTGAATGTTGCCCAGAGGATAATGGCGGCGGACAGCCAGTGCAGGAAAATTCGGGGCTTGGTGTAAGCAGTCGCTTCTACCGCTGTAAGCACAGAAGAGGGGGAGTGAGGGTGTTTCAAAACCGCAGCCTTATTGAGAAGGAGTTGCATTCTCGTGAGGGCGCAACGCTACCGTCTTGATCGGTGTCATGCAAATTAAAGCGCGTGTGTCACCGGCGACCCGCGTCTCGCGAGTTCTTCATGGTCAGGATGTCCGACGCCTGATTGTAGGCATCCTGGAAGGTATCGCTGCCCAGCCACTCGACGGTCACGTCTTCCTCTTCGTCATGAAAGATGCCGCGATAGACGATCAGCAACGCCATGAGGAAGTCAGTGGCCGGGTCTTCCTCTTCCTCCGCAACCACCAATTCCAGCACCGGGTATTGCAGGAACACAACGCACATCGCCAGCAGGCTGATCGACTCGGCGGCTTTCATGGCCTGGAACAGGTCATCGTAGTCGGCAGGCTCGAAGCCGTTTTCCATGATGTCCTTGAAGTCGAACGTGCTCAGGTCAATCGTCACATCATCGAATGGCTCATTGACGATCGCGTGGTTCAGCACCGGATGCACCGGGCTCGGCTTACCTTTGCCCGAACGGTTCTGCTTGGCCTTGGCTTTGGCCCGTTGGGCGCGTTTTTGCTGTTTATCTGGAGAGGCCATGGAGGCGATTTCCTTTATGCGGTACAGCCATTTTCATGGCCCGGAATGAGCGGGCGCACATTGTATTCAGTCTTGAGCGGATTCGTCCTGTTTCCTGCCGCCTCTTGTGTATTGCTGAATGATCATTTCTCCCTCGATTTCGCTGTACGCGTCGCGTAAGGCCTCGCGGAAGTCGTCGCTGTCTATGCGGGTGCGAACGGTTGGCTCATCCAGACCATGCGCCCATCCAAGGTAGCTGCCGATGGTGTTCTGCAGGATGTCGCCGTAGTGGTTGAAATCTATGTTGTACAACGCATGTGCAGCGACAGGGCCTCGTGCGAACGTCAGCAGAAGGGCGTGGAGACCGTCTTCCTCGGCCAGCTTGAGCGCTGCAAAGTGGTCCAGACGTTGTTCTTCGGTGGGCTCGGGCGCTGGAGCCTCGAAAATATCCAGGAGCAGCAACTCGTCTTCGGTGATTGTCACTTCCGAGTCGTCTTTGAGTAGCGCGACCATGGCTTCTCGTTCTTCGTCGTCCATGGTCTCCAGGAGTTCAGGCTCAACGTAGGCCCTCAGGAGAAGATCATCGTCGATGTCTTTCTCGTCAAACTCCTCAGGGAGGAGGTCGGGCATGAAATAGTCCGGAACGATTGGATCAAGCGTCTGAGGACTCTGGCGTGCAACGCGAGCCTGTTTAGCTTTGTCCTTCGCACGCTTGGCGCGTTTCTGCTGCTTTTGAGCGGATGGCACGATGGTTCTCCTTCGCTTAGCGTCAGGGTTGCCATGTTAGTAAATCGCGCCCAATAAAAAACCCCTGAATCTTTCGATGCAGGGGTTTTTCGGTATTAGTGGTGCCCAGAGACGGAATCGAACCGCCGACACGGGGATTTTCAATCCCCTGCTCTACCGACTGAGCTATCTGGGCAACGGGGCGCATTAGACGTGTTTTTCAGGAGGTCGTCAAGCGTGTTGTTGAAAAAAATTTGAATTATTTCCTCCGCTTACGACGAACACCGTCTGCAAAGGGTTATTCGGACGGTGGAACGTAGCCTTCGGCCTTGGCGTACTCTTCGCCCGAGAGGTACTTGTCCATCTCGGTCTGGAGGAATTTGCGGTCTTCGGCGTTCATCATGTTCAAACGACGCTCGTTGATGAGCAGGGTCTGGTGTTTCTGCCAGTCGGCCCAGGCTTTCTGCGAGACGTTGTTGTAGATGTCCTCGCCTTTGGCGCCGGGGTACGGCGGGCGCTCAAGGCCTGGCAGTTCTTCTTTGTATTTGCGGCACATTACGGTGCGGGTCATGACGACTCTCCTGCATTCAAAACGTCGGCTGCATGCTTCAGCAGCTTTTTCACCGGGGCGGCGAGGCCCAGGCGCGGCGGGGTGGCGAGGTTATACCAGAGCCAGTCGTCCTCGGCCACGTGATGGGCGGACTCCTCGACCCGGACCAACCAGGGTTCGATGGTCAACTGAAAGTGACTGAAGGTGTGGACCAGCCCGGGAAGCGCCTGATGTTCACCCATCTCCAGCGAATGTTGATCGGCCAGATGCCGCATGTCATCGAAGGCGTCCAGCTCCGGCAGGCTCCACAGCCCACCCCACAATCCAGTCGAAGGGCGGCGGTAGAGCAGAATCTCGCCGTCGCGGTTGGCGAAGATGGGCATCAAGGTGCGTTTCTGCGGAACGGTCTTACGCGGTTTCGGGATCGGGTACCGCGTCTCCTGTCCGAGCATGTGCGCTTCGCACCCACGCTCCAGCGGACAGAGCAGGCAGCTGGGTTTGCTACGGGTGCAGAGGGTCGCGCCCAAGTCCATCATCGCTTGAGTGTAGTGGTTGACGCGGCTATGGGGCGTGAAGCGCTCTGCAGTCGTCCACATCTGTTTGGCGACCTTGGGTTCGCCCGGATAGCCTTCCTGCGCCGTAAAGCGCGCCAGAACGCGTTTGACGTTGCCATCGAGGATCGGCGCGCGCAGGCCCATGCTGATGCTGGCGATCGCGCCTGCGGTGGATAGACCGATGCCCGGCAGTTCGGTGAGCTGTTCAACGTCGCGGGGGAATTCGCCGCCATGCTGAGCGACGACGATTTTGGCGGCCTTTTGCAGATTGCGGGCCCGGGTGTAGTAACCGAGTCCGGTCCACAGGTGCAGCACTTCGTCTTCCGGCGCGTCGGCCAAGGCCTGAACGGTGGGCAGCGCTTCCATGAACCGGTCGAAATAGCCGAGCACGGTACTGACCTGCGTCTGTTGCAGCATGATTTCCGACACCCAGACGCGATAGGGGGTGATGTCGTGTTGCCAGGGAAGGTCGTGGCGGCCGTGACGGTCATACCAGTCGAGGACGGCGGAGGAGAACTGCTCGGGTTGCATCGTGGTTCCGGGGTTCGAAAAATATTAGGGTTGTGGGCCGCGAAATTGTAGGAGCCGGCTTGCTGGCGAATACGGTGTGCCTGTACCGAATCAGGTCGCTGACACACCGCTTTCGCCAGCAAGCCGGCTCCTACGGATTCTTGAAATGCCGCCCTTTGCGATCGGCGGCAAAACCCTCAGCGCTTGAACAATCCCTTGATGGCATCCTTGAGCTCGGGACTGACCTTGTCCCCCAGCTTTTCATCGATCTTGTCGCCGATCCGGTCGGTCGCCAGTTTGGCGGCGACCTTGCCCAAGCCATCGTTATCGAGGCGGCAGGCCTTGGCGCCCAGTTCCAGCGGGCCGCGGCAGAGAATTGGCCATTCGATGCCGACGAAGCGCGGGTTCACTTCGCAGGCCGGGTCCGGCATGTCGCTCTTGTCGCCTTCGATGATCACACCGACGCGGTAGTTCATGCCCAGCACGCGCAGGTCGATGTCGCCGTCGCCGTTGACCGTCAGGCCCGGCGTGCGGACTTTCAGGTCCGGGTTGCTGGCCACGCCGTTGCGGAACACCAGGTTGCCGTTGAGCTGCTGGAACGGGGTGTCCTTGCCGCGCGGATCGCCGCTCAGCGTTTTGCGGTTCAGCACCGAAATTCCGCGACACAGCTGTTGCTCAAGGTTGGCGTTGACCAGCACACCGTCGTTCAGTGCGAAATTGGCCGTGCCGTTAAGGCTTTCGACCAGCGCTTTCTGGCTATTGCCTTTGGCGGTGACGTCGCTGTTCAGCGTCAGCAAGCCACGCAGCGGCGGCGTGGTGCCTTGACTCTGGATGAAACGCTCGACCGGTACGCGGGCGATACGTGTCTGCACGCTGGCCAGCGGCACTTCCGGACGCACATCCAGATTGCCTTTGACCTCGAAATTGCCGTTGTAGAGATCGCCGCGCAGGCTGTCGAGCTTGACCACGCCGTCGAGTGCCGAGGTTTTCAACGCTGCATTTTGAATCGCCAGTTTTTCAACCGTCAGCTTGCCGAAGCTCAGGTCGGCATCGACGTCGAGCGTGCGCATGCGTTCAAGCGGCAGCAGTCGCGCATCGCTCCAGGCGCCTTGAGTTGGCTGGTTTGGCAGTGGCGACGTACCCGAAGCGATCATGGCGTCAGCTTCGCCACTCTGGACTTCGGACTTGCGCGCAGCGCCGGCAGCCTTGGCCTGATCGCTTTGCGGCGGACGATAGCGGTCGGCGTCGAAGGTGTCGGCCTTGAGTTGCAGGCGCAGGGCTTGTTTGGCGAAATCGTCTACCGCGACGTGGCCGGTGAAGGTGCTGTCGTCAACCTTCAAGGTCAGATCATCCAGCGAAACGCTGGTCTGCGTCGCGGCGATGCGGCTGACCATTTCCAGCCGCGTCAGGCTATTTTCACCCAGTGTGGGCGCGGTCTGGCCGACGCTGTCGAGGAATTCGCGCAGGTTGAATTGGGCGATGGAAATGCCGCCGCTCAGCTGGGGCGCCTTGTCCAGGTCGCGCACGTGCAGCTCGCCGAGCGCTCGCAGTTGGTTGGCCGACAGCTTGAGATTGGTCCATTCGGCAACGTTGGCCGACATGTCAGCCAGCAGTTGGCCTTGAGCGGAGAACGTCAGCGTCTTGCCCTGCAATGGATCGCCCGCCGCTTCGCCCGAGAAACGCATGTCGTCGAGCTGGTAGCGCTTGAGGGCGCGGTCGAAACGGACTTTGCCGGTCAATTCGGTCTTGGTGCGCAAGACGGGCTGATTGGTGCTCAGGAACGCGGTCAGCTTGACCGGAATGTCGGTCGCATTGTGAATCGGGCCAGTGCTCAGTTGGATGCTCTCGGCGGTGAATTGCCGGGCCTTCTGCATGTCATTGAAATCGATGCGGGCGTTGTTCACGGTCAGGCTGTCGATGTCCAGCTTGAGCGGTTGCCAGGTTTTTTCCGACTGTGCGGACGCCGGGGCGGGTTCGCTGGAAGGCTGGGTGGCCGCCGGGGGCTGAGCAGGATTCGCGGCCTTTGCAGGGGCCTTGCCAATGTCTTCCCAGTTTCCATGCCCGCTTTCGTCGCGGGTCAGCATCAGGTTCAGGCCTTCGACGCGCACGTCGCTCATCTGCACTTCCTTGCGCAGCAGCGGCAGCACGCGCACCGAAAGGCCGAGCATTTGCAGGTCGGCGAACGGTTTGGTCGGCTCGGTCAGCGTCGCGATGCTGGCGTCGTGCAGTTCAAGGCCAAGCCACGGGAAGAGGCTCCAGCCGATATCGCCATTGAGGGTCAGTTCGACATGGGCCCGGTCGCGAACCAGTTTACGAATCTCGTCTTTGTAATCGTTGGGATCAAACAGATGGGTCAAGGCAAAGCCGAGAGCCACGATGATCAGCAACAGCCCGAGAATGAAAAGTCCCAGGATTTTGCCGAACGCTTTCATGGGCGAGTCCTTGTAATCGAATCGTTCAAAATTTAGCCCGCGAGTATAGCGTTCTCACGCAGGTGCCGGGCTGCGATCGGCCTTGCACGCTACCCGGACAAATGTAAGCAGCACTGGGACAGCAAGAAGTCGTGCCCATTCGGGGACATTCTTCACAGTGTGCACGTCGCGTTCGTGCAGTGACAGACGGCATAAAAAAGGTAATAGCAGAATGCTTTATCTGATGCAGCAAATGTTAATCTCAGCGCGTTCGTGGCACATGCTGCGTCGAATTGCCACGTACTGAGACTTTCCACTTCTAAAACCCCCAATGCTTGCGTGCGTTAAGAGGGGTGGTGGAACGATGTCGCTGTTCTTGCGTGGCATAACTACAAAATAGGGGCAAAAAAATAATGACTACGAGTACTGCTCTGGGTGGCGTTGCCGCTCAGCCTGCGTTCTTGTCCAAAGAGCGCATTATCGCCAAGCGTGGCTTCAACCGTTGGCTGGTTCCGCCAGCTGCATTGGCCATTCACCTGTGTATCGGCATGGCATACGGGTTCTCCGTATTCTGGTTGCCGCTGTCCAAAGCCATCGGGATCAAGACCGCCGTGGCCTGCCCGGCAGACATGGGCTTCTTTCAGCAAATTTTCTCGTCCGCCTGTGACTGGCCGATCTCGATGCTCGGCTGGATCTACACCCTGTTCTTCATCTTCCTGGGCTGCTCGGCCGCCATCTGGGGTGGCTGGCTGGAGCACGCAGGTCCACGCAAGGCAGGTGTCGTTTCGGCCCTGTGCTGGTGTGGCGGTCTGTTGATCTCGGCGCTGGGTGTCTACACCCACCAGATCTGGCTGATGTGGATCGGTTCGGGCGTGATCGGCGGTATCGGTCTGGGCCTGGGCTACATTTCACCGGTTTCGACCCTGATCAAGTGGTTCCCGGACAAACGCGGCATGGCCACTGGCATGGCGATCATGGGCTTCGGCGGCGGTGCGATGGTGGGTGCTCCACTGGCGACCGCGCTGATGAGCCACTTCGCAACGCCTGACAGTGTCGGCGTATGGCAAAGCTTCGTGGCCATGGCGGTGATTTACTTCATCTTCATGATCGGCGGTGCACTGTCCTATCGCGTTCCGCCAACCGGCTGGAAACCTGAAGGCTGGACAGCGCCAGCGAAGAAAACCAACAGCGCGATGATCACCAACCGTCACGTGCACGTCAGCGTGGCGTGGAAAACCCCGCAATTCCGTCTGGTATGGCTGGTGCTGTGCCTGAACGTTTCGGCGGGCATCGGCATCCTCGGCATGGCCTCGCCACTGCTGCAGGAAGTGTTCGGCGGCAAGTTGCTGGGCACCGATCAAGGCTTCTCGCAACTGGACGCTTCGCAACTGGCGGCCATCGCGGCCATCGCAGCGGGCTTCACCGGTCTGCTGAGCCTGTTCAACATCGGCGGTCGCTTCTTCTGGGCCTCGTTCTCCGACTACATCGGCCGTAAAGCCACCTACTTTGTGTTCTTCGCACTGGGCTTCCTGCTTTACGCGTCGGTGCCGACCCTGGGTCACCTGGGCAGTGTTGCGCTGTTCGTGGCGGCATTCTGCGTCGTGCTGTCGATGTACGGCGGCGGCTTTGCGACCGTTCCGGCTTACCTGGCCGACCTGTTCGGCACGCAGATGGTAGGTGCGATCCATGGTCGTCTGCTGACCGCGTGGGCCGCCGCTGGTGTGTTGGGCCCGGTGCTTGTGAACTACTTGCGTGAGTATCAGCTGAGCCACGGTGTAGCCCGTGCCGACGCCTACGACATCACCCTGTACATCCTCGCAGGTCTGTTGGTGCTGGGTTTCATCTGCAACATGCTCGTGCGTCCGGTGGCCGACAAGTACTTCATGACTGAAGAAGAACTGAAGGCCGAGCAGGCGATTGGTCACGATGCAGGCGCCGACCACACCACTTCGCTGGAGTGGAAAGCGGACGCAGGCACCAAGCCTCTGGCGATTCTGGCCTGGCTGGCAGTCGGCATTCCGCTGGCGTGGGGCGTGTGGATCACCTTGCAGAAGACGGCGGTGTTGTTTCACTAAGCGGCTGTCGGGGTCAGCCTTGGGCCTCCCAGGCTGGCACCGAACCGGTCCGATTGTCATCAGACTGGGGCTGTAACTGTAGGAGTGAGCTTGCTCGCGATAGCGTTCTGATAGTCGACAATGTTGTTGAGGACAAGAGTTCTATCGCGAGCAAGCTCACTCCTACAGGTAATTTGTACAGACATGTCTATCTGCGTCATCCCGTCTACCATCACACGTCTCGTGTTTCTGTTTCCCCGCCACACGCCTATAATGTTCGCCTTTTCGCCCAATGATTTTGCGGAGCTGGTGATGGCCGAACGTAAGGCGTTCGTCGAGCGCGACACCCTGGAAACTCAGATCAAAGCCTCGATCAACCTGGATGGCACCGGAAAGGCCCGATTCGATATCGGCGTTCCTTTTCTTGAACACATGCTCGACCAGATCGCCCGTCACGGGTTGATCGATCTGGATATCGAAAGCAAGGGCGACCTGCATATCGACGACCACCACACCGTGGAAGACGTCGGTATCACCCTGGGTCAGGCCTTCAGCAAAGCCATTGGCGACAAAAAAGGCATCCGTCGCTACGGCCACGCCTATGTCCCGCTGGACGAAGCGCTGTCCCGCGTGGTCATCGATTTCTCGGGTCGTCCCGGCCTGCAGATGCACGTGCCGTACACCCGCGCAACGGTCGGCGGCTTCGACGTGGACCTGTTCCAGGAGTTCTTCCAGGGCTTCGTCAACCACGCCAACGTCACTCTGCACATCGACAACCTGCGTGGCCACAACACCCACCACCAGATCGAAACCGTGTTCAAGGCGTTCGGTCGCGCGCTGCGCATGGCCGTTGAGCTGGACGATCGCATGGCCGGACAAATGCCTTCGACCAAGGGCGTGCTGTAATGCAGACCGTTGCCGTTATCGACTATGGCATGGGCAATCTGCACTCGGTGGCCAAGGCCCTCGAACACGTCGGCGCCGGCCGTGTGTTGATTACCAGCGACGCTGACGTCATTCGCGAAGCCGACCGCATTGTCTTCCCCGGTGTGGGCGCAATTCGCGACTGCATGGCTGAAATCCGTCGTCTGGGTTTCGATGCGCTGGTACGTGAAGTGAGCCAGGATCGTCCGTTTCTCGGCATCTGCGTCGGCATGCAGGCGTTGATGGATCGCAGTGAAGAGAACGACGGCGTGGACTGCATTGGCGTGTTCCCCGGCCAGGTGCGTTTCTTCGGCAAAGACCTTCACGAAGACGGCCAACACCTGAAAGTCCCGCACATGGGCTGGAACGAAGTCGCGCAGTCGGTGGATCACCCGCTGTGGCACAGCATTCCGGATATGGCGCGGTTCTATTTCGTGCACAGCTATTACATCGAGTCGCCGAACCCTCGGCAGATCGTCGGCCGCGGTCATTACGGTCACGACTTCGCTGCTGCGCTGGCAGACGGTTCGCGCTTCGCCGTGCAGTTCCACCCGGAGAAAAGCCACACCCATGGCCTGCAATTGCTGCAGAACTTCGCCGCGTGGGACGGTCGCTGGTAATGAGCAAAAAGAACAAGCCGCCGATCCTGACCCTCACTCCCGAGCAGGAGAGTGAGGCGTGCCACACGATCAAGCGGTTCATGGAAGACCGTTTCGAACTGGACCTGGGTTCGTTCGAAGCGGCTGAAATCCTTGAATTGTTCACCCGCGAAATTGCCCCGCACTATTACAACCGAGCGATCTTCGATGCTCAGACGCTGTTGAAAGAGCGCTTTGAGAGCCTCGAAAGCGACATGTGGTCGCTCGAAAAAAATTAAAGGCAGTGACAAGCGTCAGGCTTCAAGCTGCAAGACTGATTTATGCGCGCCTGCTTGCGGCTTATAGCTCGCAACTCGCTGCGCTTTGACGAGGAAAAGCAGATGCTGATCATTCCCGCTATCGACCTTAAGGACGGCGCTTGTGTGCGCCTGCGACAAGGCCGCATGGAAGATTCCACGGTGTTCTCCGATGACCCTGTCAGCATGGCTGCCAAGTGGGTCGACGGTGGCTGCCGCCGTCTGCATCTGGTCGACCTGAATGGCGCGTTCGAAGGCCAGCCGGTCAACGGCGAAGTGGTCACGGCCATCGCCAAGCGCTACCCGACCCTGCCGATCCAGATCGGCGGCGGCATTCGTTCGCTAGAAACCATTGAGCATTACGTCAAGGCGGGCGTGAGCTACGTGATCATCGGCACCAAGGCCGTCAAAGAGCCTGAGTTCGTCGCCGAGGCTTGCCGCGCGTTCCCTGGCAAGGTCATCGTCGGTCTGGACGCCAAAGACGGCTTCGTCGCCACTGACGGCTGGGCCGAAGTCAGCACGGTGCAGGTGATCGACCTGGCCAAGCGTTTCGAAGCGGACGGCGTCTCGGCCATCGTTTATACCGACATCGCCAAAGACGGCATGATGCAGGGCTGCAACGTGCCGTTTACCGCAGCGTTGGCCGCGGCCACGAAAATCCCGGTCATCGCATCAGGCGGCATTCACAACCTGGGCGACATCAAGGCGCTGCTGGATGCCAGGGCACCAGGGATCATCGGCGCCATTACTGGCCGCGCGATCTACGAAGGCACGCTCGACGTGGCTGAAGCCCAGGCGTTTTGCGATTCCTATAAGGCCTGAGTGCACCTGCCTTTGTAGGAGTGAGCTTGCTCGCGATGCGTGGTGTCAGTCAGCGCAATTGGCGCAGATAGATCGCTATCGCGAGCAAGCTCACTCCTACAGGTTATCAACCGTTTTCAGAGGATAGGCTCATGGCCCTCGCCAAACGAATTATTCCTTGCCTGGACGTCGACAACGGTCGCGTGGTCAAGGGCGTGAAGTTCGAGAACATCCGCGACGCCGGGGATCCGGTGGAAATCGCTCGTCGTTACGATGAGCAGGGCGCTGACGAGATCACCTTTCTCGACATCACCGCCAGCGTCGATGGCCGCGACACCACACTGCATACCGTCGAACGCATGGCCAGCCAGGTGTTCATCCCGCTGACCGTCGGCGGCGGCGTGCGCACTGTGATGGACATTCGCAACCTGCTCAATGCCGGGGCTGACAAGGTCTCGATTAACACGGCGGCGGTGTTCAACCCCGAGTTCGTCGGCGAGGCTGCTGCGCGGTTCGGTTCGCAATGCATCGTGGTGGCGATCGACGCCAAGAAGGTGTCCGGTCCGGGTGAAACACCCCGCTGGGAAATCTTCACCCATGGCGGTCGCAAACCGACCGGTCTGGACGCGGTCGAGTGGGCCAAGAAGATGGAAGGCCTGGGCGCGGGTGAAATTCTGCTGACCAGCATGGATCAGGACGGCATGAAAAACGGCTTCGATCTGGGCGTAACCCGCGCGATCAGTGATGCGCTGGGCATTCCGGTGATTGCGTCGGGTGGCGTAGGCAACCTTCAGCACCTGGCGGATGGCGTGCTGGAAGGCCATGCCAGCGCGGTGCTGGCGGCGAGTATTTTCCACTTCGGCGAATACACCGTGCCCGAAGCCAAGGCGTTCATGGCGAAGCAAGGCATCGTCGTTCGCTGAAGGCTTCTCTCAACCCTGTAGCATCCGGCTTGCCGGCGGTGGCGTCCTGAAGATCGCTACCGCCGGCAAGCCGCGCTGCCACAGGCGGAGTGCCTGCGAGATCGCCGCCACCACGGGCCGGGCTGTTACAGGAGCCTTCAGCTGTTTTCCGGCATCGGCAACAGGTCGGTGCGGGGCGCTGATAACTCACCCGCTGCGTTCTTCGCCTTGGTGCACAGCGTCACCGGAAGCAGTCTTGGGCCGATGGTGAAGTTGCCATAGGCATGCTTGTAGCCCTGCGGATCTTCGCATCGGGTACTCTCAGGTGGCCCGAACTTGAACATATGACCATCGTTGCCTGGCAGTGAACGTGTGAAGTTGACGCTATGACGGCCGGTGTCCAGCAGGGTCACACTCACCGCCGGTTCGCTCTCGGGTACCTCTTCGATCAGCTCGACAGTGTGGATAAACGCGTTGTTGCGCAACGCTGGCGTCAGCTTCTGGCCTTGATCCACGCCCACGACGCACAGGGTATAGATACCTGGCCTGCTGCCGATCTCTGCGTCGATGTGTGCGTTCTGTTTCGCAATCAGCGGGCTGTACCGGTGAGGAGCCTGGCAACGTTGCGGCTCGCGCGTAGTCTTGAAAGCGTAATGAGAGCTCTCGATGGTGAACTTGAAGTCCCATTTGGCCGGAATGATGTTGCCTTCATCATCGCGCTTCAGGCGCACATACATTTTCTGGTAGTGCGGGTTTGCCGGGGTCAGCACGTTCGCAGGTAACAGCTGGCAGCTCGGCGTATCGGGGCTGAACACCCCATTGGCGAAGCAGGCGTGGAGCCCGCTGACCGGGGTCGAGTAATTTGTTTCCGCAAGCCAGGTCGGTTTGGCGGCGGTGACTTCGCAAGGGGAGTGCGCAAAGCAACGGCTTGCGGGCGTGGCGCCACGAGTCGAGGTGCCGATGATACCCACCAGCTCGTTGGTGTAGCGGTCCAGCGTCGCGCCGCCCGAGCTGCCGGGCAACACGTCGGTGCATTGATTGCGCAGGTTGTGTGTCCACGCATAAGGCTGTTCGACAAGGTTGGCGATCCCGTCGACGGCGCACGCCGCCACCCGCATGGTGTAGCCAGTCGGGGTCAGCGGCCCGGAAACGGTGAGAATCTCCCTGCCACGCAACTCTTCCAGGGACGACTGGCTCAATCGCAATGGTTGGACACCACTTTCAATGACTTGCGATAGTGGCGCCTGCAGCTCGAGAAGCGCCAGATCGGTGCCTTGTACGCTGCTCCAGACGATTCGTTTCAGGGGGAAGACCTTGCGCTGGTTGCCTGTGTCCTTGAAGTAGTTGAACTCGACCTGACCTTCGATTTCCAGATTGCTGGCAACCCGGCCCGTTTGAAGGAACGCGCAATGGCCGCTGCTGAGCACATAAGCGGGGCTATTCGAGGAGATGGAATCTGGGGCGGGGCGAGGATCGATCAGCACCGCCGAACAGCGGAGGTTGTTGAGACTTTCAAGGTGACCGATGCCGGTCCAGTGGTCGTAGCGACCGTCAGCGTTGTCGAGCAGTCGTGAGGGTTCAAGCGGCTGCAAGCCTTCACCGTAATCTCGGTTGTCGGCCAGTGCATGGGGGACCAGAAGGCTGGACAGGCACAAGCCTGCGGCGATGGTTTTACATTTCATGTTAATCGTCCTTGATGGTTGTTGATGCCAGCGCAGCGCAGATCGCTGCGGTATTGATTAGAAAGCATTGGCGCACGGGTGGGGTAATAGATATGTAGTGTTCTGAGAGCGACCTCTCGGGCGCGAGAACTGGACAACGCCTATCGTTAACGGCACTCTCATGCCGTCGTCAGGATCGGGTGCCAGGGATATGTTCAAAGGTGTTTTTCTTGCGCTGATCAGCGCTGCGACGCTGCTCTCGGGCGTCGCTCGGGCAGACGATGCGCCGGCCTATTCGATGGTGCTCCTCACCGAGAATTTCCCGCCTTACAACATGGCCATTGATGGCAAAAACTTCGCCCAGGAAAGCAATATCAAGGGCATTGCCGTCGAGATCGTTCGCGAAACCTTCAAGCGTGCGGGCATCGGCTACAGCATGACCTTGCGCTTCCCATGGGATCGCATCTACAAACTTGCATTGGAAAAACCGGGCTACGGCGTGTTCGTGACCGCGCGTTTGCCCGAGCGCGAGACGTTGTTCAAGTGGGTCGGTCCTATTGGCCCGGACGACTGGATCATGCTGGCCAAGGCCGACAGCTCGCTTCAGCTGAATTCCCTCGAAGATGCCAGGCAATACCGGATCGGCGCCTATAAAGGTGACGCCATTGCCGAAGAGTTGGGGCGTCAGGGCATGAATCCGATCACCGTGCTCAGCGACAAGGACAACGCTCGAAAGCTGGTCGAAGGACAGATTGATTTGTGGGCGACAGGTGATCCGGCGGGAAGGTACCTGGCGCGTCAGGAAGGCGTGACCGGTCTGAAGACCGTGCTGCGCTTTAACAGCGCCGAATTGTTCCTGGCGCTGAACAAGGACACGCCGGACGAGGTGGTCAACAAGCTACAGGCCGCGCTGGATCAGCTGCGAAAAGAAGGGACAGTGGACAGCATTCTCGGGAAATACCTTTGAGCCACGACGTCGCTTGTAGGAGCGCGCTTGCCCGCGATGGCGGTGTGGCCTGTTGGCAAATGTGTCGCTGATCCAATGCAATCGCGGGCAAGCGCGCTCCTACGAAGGGTGGCGTTCAGCTTACCGATAAACCCCATTCTTCCCGTGCCCGCCCATGGCCTGATTGCCACGAATGCTGATCATGTGGCGCAGTTCCACCCATTCGATGCCTTGGGCTTTGAGCTTGGGCAGTTCCCGCTCCAGCACGTCCATGGTCACCGGATACGGATGGCCGATCATGATCGCCGAGCCTTGCTTGTGCGCCAGTTTGATCGCGGTCTGTAGCTGCCCGTAGATCGCTTCGCTGGTGCGGGTGTCGTCGAGGAATACGTCCCGCGACACGCTCGCCAAACCAATCTTTTGTGCCTCAGCAGCGGCGACGGTCTTGGCGCTGGTGCGGCTGTCGACCAGAAACAGATGACGCCGCTGCAACTCGCCCACCAGCCAGGCCATGGCCACTGGCTCGGCAGTCATGCGGCTGCCTTCGTGGTTGTTGATGCCTGCGGCGTACGGCACCTTCAGCAGCGCCGCGTTAAGGCGGGCTTCAAGCTCAGGCAGCGGCAAGTCCGGATGCCACGCGTACGGCCCGGTGGCAGGGTCCATCGGCATGTGCAGCATCACCGTTCGACCCGCCTTGTGGGCCTGGCGCGCAAAATCCGTGGCGTGCGGGGTGTCCGGCATGATCGCCACTGTCACGGGGCCGGGGAGGGCCAGCGCACGGCTGTCTTTCTCGGCACTTTGTCCAAGGTCGTCGATGATCAGGCTGAGGTAGGCGACCTTCGCCGGTTTGGCGTCGGTGTCGGAGGATTCGGCGGGTGCCGCACACGCAGCACCCGTCACCACTGCAAAGGCCCAGACGAGCCCGGTCAACCAGAAGCGCATATCAATTGCCGCGTGTGACACTCAATCCCTTGAGCAGACTGAGGGCCTGGTTCAACTGGTAATCGTCGTCCTGCGGACGCGCCTTGCCAGCCTTGGATTTGGTGGTCGGTTTGTCCGCGCCGCCATTGCCGTTGCCCAGGTGGCCGAGCAGGTCGGCCTCTTTGTAGTTCTCGCCATCGGCTTCGGTCGTGACCTTGGCGCGTTTGACTTCGATGTCCGGGTTGATGCCCTGGGCCTGAATCGAGCGGCCATTCGGCGTGAAATACAGCGCCGTGGTCAGCTTGAGCGCGCGGTCGTTGGCCAGTGGCAACACGGTTTGCACCGAGCCTTTGCCGAAGGTGTCCGTGCCCATCAGGATGCCGCGTTTCTGGTCTTGCAAGGCACCGGCGACGATTTCCGAGGCCGAGGCGCTGCCGCCGTTGATCAGCACCACCAGTGGCGCGCCTTCGCTGGCGTCGGCCGGGTCTGCCGAGAAGCGCAGTTCGGAGTTGGCGATGCGGCCTTTGGTGTAGACGATCAGCCCTTTGGTCAGGAAATGGTCCGCCACTTCGACCGCCGCCTGCAGCACGCCGCCCGGGTTGTTGCGCAGGTCGAGGATCAGACCGTTCATCTTCTTGCCGTTGTCCTTGCGCAGCTTGGCCAGCGCCTTGCCGACCTCTTCGCCGGTCTTGACCTGGAACTGCGTGATGCGGATATAGCCATAACCCGGCTCCAGCATCTGCGATTTCACGCTCTTGACCTGAATGGTCGCGCGGGCGAGCGTCACGTCGAACGGGTTGCCGCCGTCGCGCACCAGCGTCAGGGTGATTTTCTCGCCCAGCTTGCCGCGCATCTTGTCGACGGCTTCCTGCATGGTCTGGCCTTGGGTCGGCGCGCCGTTGATCTTGACGATCAGGTCGCCTGCCTCGATGCCAGCCTTGGAAGCGGGTGTGTCGTCGATGGGCGAAACGACTTTGATGAAGCCGTCCTCGACGCCGACTTCGATGCCCAGACCGCCGAACTCGCCGCTGGTGCTTTCTTGCAGCTCCTGGAAATCTTCCGGGCCGAGGTAGGCAGAGTGCGGGTCGAGGTTGCTGAGCATGCCTTTGATGGCGTTTTCCAGCAGGGTCTTGTCATCCACAGGCTCGACATAAGCGGCTTTGATCCGGTCCATGACCTCGGCGAAGGTCCGCAGCTCGTCGAGCGGCAGTGGCGCCTTGATGTTCGCGGCGTTGGCGGGCGCGGCAGCAGCAGGCGCAGCAGCCGGTGCGGCACCTGCGGCCAATGCATGCGGAGCGCCGATAACCACGGCGATAGTCAGGGCCAGCGAGGTGAGGCGGGACGAAAACAGCATGTCTTACGAACTCCTGAGTGAGGTGTCGACTTATCCTTGAGTGCGACACCATTGGGCCGGATCACTAGGGCGACCCTGCTGACGAATAGCGAAATACAGCGCCGGAGTGTCCTGACCACCACCACTGTTGCCTACAGTGGCGATCGCTTCCCCGGCTTTTACAACGTCCCCAGCTTCCTTCAACAGGCTCTGGTTGTGACCGTACAGACTCAAATAGCCGTTGCCGTGATCGAGAATGACCAGAAGGCCAGCCCCGCGCAACCAGTCGGCGAAGACCACGCGACCCCCATGCACAGCGCGTACCTGACTGCCTGCGGCAGCGCTGATCATCACGCCATCCCACTTGGTTCGCTCGTCATCGCCACGGGTTTCACCGAAACGCGCCAACAATCGACCATCGACAGGCCAAGGAAGTTTTCCTTTTGCTTGTTCAAAAGGTCCGCCGTAGGACTGACCCGCGCTGGAAACCATCGCGCCGGGGGCCTTCACCGGTTTGCGAGGCGGCTCATCGCTGTCATTTTTGCTGCGGTTTTTGGCCAGTGCTTCCTGTTGCTCACGCTGACGCTTCTCGGCTTCCTGCTGGGCCAGAAGCGCTTTCTGACGCGCTTCTTCGGCTTCTCGGGCCTGACGGGCGAGGGTTTCTTCGATGGTCTTGAGGACTTTAGTCAGGTCTGCCTGATCCTGCTGGCGAGCCTGTAGCTTTTGGTCGCGGGCCTTGTAGTCCTGATTCAGCTTCGCCAGTGCAACCTGGCGCTCTTGGCGAACGGTGTCGAGCTGGGACTTCTGGTCGTCCAGCGAGCTTTTCTGCACCAGCAACTGCGCCTGTTGCAGGTCGATGTCTTTCTGGACCTCGGCCAGTTGGCGCAGGGTTTCGTTGAAGGCGTGCAGTTGTTTGAGGCGGGCCTGACTCACGTAATCGTAATAGGTGAGCGTGCGGGCGAATTTTTCGGGGTTCTGCTGGTTGAGCAGCAGTTTGAGGTATTCCTGACGGCCACTTTGATAAGCGGCGCGGGCTTGAATCGCGATCAGTCGTTGCTGTTCAACGCGTGCGCTTTGGAGTTTTTTTTTCTCTTCATCGAGCCGTTGGAGCTCGGCTTCGCTCTTTTTTAGTTCTTTTTGCAGGGCCTCCACCTGCTTTTCCAGCTGACCCATTTGGGTTTCGGTTGTGCGGAGGTCTTTTTGTACGCCGGATTTCTCGTCCTGGATCTGACTCAGGGTCTTCTTCAGCTCAGCAATGTCCTGACGCGTGGCATCCAGCTGTTTTTGGGTTTGTGCGCGGTCATCGTCGGCAAAAGCCGGAGTGAGCAAGCACATCAAAGCAAGGACGATCAGGGCGCGGAGCATGGAGTTGGGCGATACCAGGAGTGAAGACGGGCTTAGTATGCCCGCCGAAGGCTGCAAAAAAAACGCTCATCGGGCGCGGCTTTCAGACATTTCATACAAAAACCGGCGTGTTTGAGATGAACACGCCGGTTTAGGGGCTTACTTGGCGACCAGAATCGACGTGCCGGTCATCTCTTTCGGGATTTCCAGGCCCAGCAAGGTCAGCATGGTCGGCGCCACGTCGGCCAGCACGCCGCCTTCGCGCACTTTCAGGTCACGCTTGCCGACGTAGACAAACGGCACCGGCTCAGAGGTGTGCGCGGTGTGTGGCTGATGCGTTTTCTCGTCGGTCATTTGCTCGACGTTGCCGTGGTCGGCCGTGATCAGCGCTTCGCCGCCGACTTTCTCCAGTGCTTCGGTGATGCGACCCACGCACACGTCCAGGCATTCAACCGCTTTGACTGCTGCTTCCATGATGCCGCTGTGGCCCACCATGTCGCCGTTGGCGTAGTTGACGATAATCACGTCAAAACGCTGATTTTCGATGGCATCGACGATTTTGTCGGTGACTTCCGGCGCGCTCATTTCAGGCTGCAGGTCATAGGTCGCGACTTTCGGCGAAGGAATCAGGATGCGTTGTTCGCCCTCGAACGGCTCTTCACGGCCACCGGAGAAGAAAAACGTCACGTGGGCGTATTTCTCGGTTTCGGCGATGCGCAGCTGAGTCTTGCCGTTTTTGGCCAGGTATTCGCCGAGCACGTTGTCCAGGCTGCCTTTGGTGAACGCGGCGGGTGCGTGAATGGACGCGGCGTATTGGGTCAGCATGACGAAGGCAGCCAGTTTTGGCTGGCGGGCACGTGCGAAGTCCTTGAAATCGTCTTCGACGAACACACGCGTCAGTTCGCGGGCGCGGTCAGCGCGGAAGTTCATGAAGACAACAGCGTCGCCGTCTTCGACCTTGACGTGCTCGCCAATGCGCGTGGCTTTGACGAACTCGTCGTTTTCGTCACGGGCGTACGCGGCGTCCAGTCCCGCCTTCGCAGTGTCGGCCTGGAATTCGGATTTGCCGTCGACGATCAGGTTGTAGGCTGATTCAACGCGGTCCCAGCGATTGTCGCGATCCATGGCGAAATAACGGCCAATGATCGTGGCAGTACGACCTTTGCCCAGCCGGCCATAGGCCGCTTCCATGGTGTCGAGGTATTGATGCGCGCTGCGTGGCGGTGTGTCGCGGCCATCGAGGAACGCGTGCAGGTAGATCTTTTCGGCGCCACGTTTGGCGGCCAGTTCGACCATGGCCACCAGATGATCTTCATGACTGTGTACGCCACCATCGGAGAGCAGGCCGAGTACGTGCACGGCCTTGCCGTCACCCACGGCTTGATCCACGGCCTTGCAGATGGCTTCGTTCTCGAAGAACTCGCCGTCCTTGATCGCCTTGGTCACCCGAGTGAAATCCTGATACACCACGCGTCCGGCGCCGAGGTTCATGTGGCCGACTTCAGAGTTGCCCATCTGACCGTCTGGCAGACCGACATCCATCCCGGAACCGGAGATCAGGCCGTTGGGCATGGTCTTGTACATGCGATCGAAGGTCGGGGTTTTCTTGCTGGCGGTCGCTTCGTAGACCGCGTTGCCGTCGTGGCTGTCGCTGTGACCGAAGCCGTCCAGGATGATCAGAACCAAAGGTTTAGGCGTGGTAGTCATGAATCCCACTCTTGGCTAATAGGTGAAGTAGAAAAAAGATCAGCAGTTTAGGACGAAGTTCCGACGGCGTCACTGCCGTACGGGCTTTGGCCCACCTTGGGGGGTGTGTATACTGGCCGACATTTTAACGCCCTGGAACCTGATGATGGTTGATCACCTGCTTGCATTTGCCACGAACCACTATTTGATCACTGGCGCTTTTGTCATTCTGCTGGCGCTGCTGATCGCGACAGAGCTGAACAAGGGCGGCAAGAGCTTGAGCACGGGTGAGCTGACCGCGCTGGTCAACCGTGATGAGGCGGTGGTCATCGACGTGCGTCCCAAGGAGGACTACGCCACCGGCCATATCGTGGGCGCCCTGAACTTCCCTCAGGACAAGGTCATGTCCCGTACCTCGGAACTTGAGAAGTACAAACCCAAGACCCTGATCATCGTCGATGCCGCCGGTCAGCACGCGGGTCACGTGGCCAGCGAGCTGCTCAAGGCCGGTTTCACTGCGGCCAAGCTGTCTGGCGGCGTCTCGTCGTGGCGCGGCGACAACCTGCCACTGGTGAAGTGACATGGCTGAAGTCGTCGTCTACTCCAGCGATTATTGCCCTTACTGCTCGCGAGCCAAGTACCTGCTCGAAAGCAAGAACGTCGATTTCGAGGAAATCAAAGTCGACGGCAAGCCGCAGATTCGCGCTGAAATGACAAAAAAGGCCGGACGCACGTCTGTCCCGCAGATCTGGATCGGTTCGGTCCACGTCGGCGGCTGCGACGATCTGTTCGCATTGGAACGTGCCGGTAAGCTCGACACACTGTTGAGCGCCTGAATTCGAACCCTACAAGACCCAAGAGTAAGAAGGATCTGAGATGAGCGATCAAACGAATAACGGCGCCACTTCCAACGAAGAAGCCCCACAATTTTCCCTGCAACGCATCTATGTGCGTGACCTGTCGTTCGAAGCGCCGAAAAGCCCGGCGATCTTCCGTCAGGAGTGGACCCCAAGCGTCAGCCTGGACCTGAACACTCGCCAGAAGCAGCTGGAAAATGACTTCTACGAAGTCGTGCTGACCCTGTCGGTCGAAGTGAAGAACGGCGACGAAATCGCCTTCATCGCTGAAGTCCAGCAAGCCGGTATCTTCCTGATCAAGGGGCTGGATGCATCGTCGATGAGCCACACCCTCGGCGCGTTCTGCCCGAACATCCTGTTCCCGTACGCGCGCGAAACCATCGACAGCCTGGTGGTTCGCGGTTCTTTCCCGGCGCTGATGCTGGCCCCGGTGAACTTCGATGCCCTGTACGCGCAAGAGCTGCAGCGCATGCAGGAATCGGGCGAGACCCCGACCGTTCAGTAAGCCTTGCGGCCTGACCGAATGAAAAAAGCGCCTGTGATGGGCGCTTTTTTATTGGAGATCGTACGGTATGCGCAGATCACCTGTAGGAGCGGGTTATTTAAACCCCAACTGCCGCCAGCCTTCATAAACGGCAATGGCCACGGTGTTGGACAGGTTCAGGCTTCGGCTGTCCGGGCGCATCGGCAGGCGCAGGCGTTGCTCGGTGGTCAACGGGTCCAGCACTTCTGGCGGTAACCCCCGACTTTCCGGGCCGAACAGGAATGCATCGCCTTCCTGAAACGCCACGTCGTGGAAAGGCCGCGAGCCCTTTGTGGTAAAAGCGAACAGGCGAGGCTGGCCGATACTTTCAAGGCAACTGGCCAAGTCGGCGTGACGGTGCAGCGTGGCGTACTCGTGGTAATCGAGGCCCGCGCGGCGCAGGCGCTTGTCGTCCAGCTCGAAGCCCAACGGCTCGATCAAATGCAGGTTGCAGCCACTGTTGGCGCACAGCCTGATGACGTTGCCGGTATTCGGCGGAATTTCTGGTTGAAAAAGGATCACGTGAAACATGCACGGCTCCGAACAAAAGGACGGGATGCATTCTACCCCCGAAGAAGACCCGAGGCCGAAGCTATGGCGGCGGTTTTTGGGGTCTATCGCGATATTTGGCGTGATGGTCGGATTGATGATCGGTCGTGTGATGACGCCTGACCCCATCGAGCTGCAACGTATCGAGGTGCTGTCCGGTGGCGTGGCGGTGTGGTTCAACCGCGAGCCGCAGTTGCATGGCGAGATCATCGACGGCGCCGTGGCCTTGCTCTTCAACGCCAAAGGCGATGCGCAACGGGGCGAGTTGAAGCTCAATGGGCGTGATGTGCGTTGGAGAGTTCAGAAGAGTGACAAGGGGTTGTTGCTGAACCTTCTGGCGGCCCGTCCGTTGCGCGGTGAGTGGCACGGCGCAACTCAGGACGGGCGCTGGAGACTGGAGGTCAGTCTCCGAGAGGAATAAAAGAGGGGAATCCCCGGCCTGCCTGTACCAAGGTCCCCAAAACTGGTGATGCTTAACCTATTGCAGAGCGCGTGCCAGTTTTGAGAAAAGCCTGTAGGAAATTTCGAGATAACCATAGAAGCCCCGTTTTCAGGCCTCTCGACCAACGTCAGAAATGGCCGGTACGATTCACACGCTATTTGAACAGTGTTCGAGATTGATTATTTCTTGATCGTTTTTGCACGCTATTCGCGCATTTTCGAAGGTCAGAGAGCCAAAGTGATGCACGTCGCGGCAACTGCCGCGCCAACGCTGCACCCAATTGTGGGAAATCTGCAATAGGTAGTATTTAAAGCTGCTATCCATTCCAAATGTGCCGTGAAGCCCCCTGATTGCTATCAGGTTTTTGAGCTTTTTATGGACGCTTTTCTGAATACGCTCAGAAATTCCATATAAGTTTCAGGGCTTTAACGATGTCTCAGCAGTTGAAAACCATCCGAAGCAAAATACCCGACTGGTTGGCGAGCGCCCCGTCGGACCTTCACAGCACATTGCGCAAAGCGGGCGCCATGCGACTCACCTGGTTTGAACAGGCCCGCCAATCCATGCCTGAGGTCGTCAAGGCATTGCGGGATGACTACGTGCTGCACCGCTCAAGAGAAGCAGAGCTCAACGAGGTATTAAAAGACTTTCCCTCCCTTGAGGCATTTGCCGAACCCTTGCTCGTTACCGCGCTTAAAGAGCGATTCGGGTTGGAGGTGGACGTCCGCACAACCTGGCTGTTTCACGCACGCAGGATTCGTATCGACGATTCATTTGAAGCCGTGTCCAGAGATCCGCTGGTCGAATACCAGAAATCACTTAAGGCAGCGACGCAGACGTTGCTGCATGCCGCGTTGCAAAACTTCGAGGCCTGGGAAACTGAACCCGGTGGAATGGACCTCGATGCGCGACAGAAGGCGGCGGTTTACGACCGCTACCCGGTCGATGGGCTGGCATTGCCGACAACCCCACTGGCGATTGCGCCTGAAGCCTTCGCGGCCCTGTCCCGGGAACTGGACCTCGGTGGGCAGTATCAGCAAAAAATCAGCGCGTTCCTGAACCCTGTTTCCGTGCCCGGCGATGCTTCCGATGCCGCCACGTTCAATCGACGGGGCTTGCTCAAGCGTGTGGAAGAGTCGGCCCTTCGCATTCAGGTCCACTTGGCCTTGATGCAGGGGCATATCAGCCAACGTCTTTACGCTCCTTTATTAGAGGTGGCCGCAAACCTCACGCAAGCCACGCTCGACGGCGAGCCGATGACCTGCAGCTTCCTGCGCCTGTGGGACGTCGAGTTGACAGGCATCGTGACGATCAGCAAACCCCGCGACAGCGCAGACACCGTGCAGAGCGTCGTGGTCTACATCCCGAATGATCCGGTCTGCCCGCTCAAGGAATACCCATCCAGCGCTGTGTTCACCGTTGCGCTGCGCGACAGATTGTTGATGGAAGGCTATTCGGCGTTTTTCCAGCGTTTCGTTCCCGCCCGTCACCAAGCAGAACTGTTCGCAAAGCTGGAGTCATGCCTGCGGCCTGTGGTGTGGAACAACGACAGAAACTGGTACGAGCCGCAGGTCGACGTGAACGCGAAGCTCCATCTGCGGGAGCATGAGTTCAAGGTCGGGCTGCTGACGGCTGTCACTGAGCAAAATGCCGCGATCCTCAAGGACGACGCGCTGTTTCATGGAGTGCCTACGGCGGATGAAGACCAGAAAACCTTCGAGCAACGTGTTCACTATTTTGAAAACATCGCGCTACAGACGCTGAACGCGGTGGGGTTCGTCGTCCCGCCGGTCGGCGCCGTGATGATGGCCGTCGCGGCCGCGCAGCTGGGGGTCGAGGTTTTCGAAGGCGTGGACAGTTGGACGCGCGGCGAGTGGGAACAGGGCTGGCGTTGCCTCATGGACGTGGCGGAAAACGTAGCACTCATGGCCGCACTGGGGGCTGCTCACGGCAGCGGCACTCCGGCGGTAGAAACCCTCACGGTGGAGACGCCTTCGTTCATCGAGGAACTGGAAGAGGTCGAATTGCCCAATGGTGAAACCCGATTGTGGAAACCCGATATCAGACCTTTTGCCCATGACACAGTGCTGCCCGCTGGGCTGAAGCCTGACGTTTACGGGGTCTATCACTACCAGAACAAAACCTGGGTTTCTCTCGAAGGTAAGGTGTACTCGGTAAAAAGATCGTCCGCGAGTGAGCCGTTGCGGATCGAGCATCCTACCAAAGCCATCAGCTATGAACCCCCGCTGCGCAGCAATGACGCAGGCGCCTGGCTGCACCCGGCAGATCGTCCTTTGGAGTGGGAGGGTCTGAAACTGTTTCGCCGATTGGGTCATACCGCCGATGCGTTTTCCGACGTGACGGCGCAACGCATTTTGCAGATCAGCGATACCCATGAAACCGTGCTGCGCAAAGCGTTGGCGGAGGGGCAACGCCCTCCGGCCTTGCTTGAGGACACGATGCGCCGTTTCCAGTTGGATGAAGACATGTCGCGCGAGCAGCGGGGCGAGGGTGCCGGGATCAACCAGGCGGCGGCCTTTGCGTCACGTTATCGTGCGCTGTCTTCCGCGCAGGAAGCCGAAGGGGGCTTGATCACCCGCCGCTACCCCGACCTGCCAGGTCCGATCGTGGATGAAGTGGTCCGCGCTGCGTCGGCGGCTGAGCGTGCAGCGTTGGCCAATGGGCAGGTGCCCGTGCGCGTTGCCGAAGAGATTCGTGTCTATCAGCAGCAGGTCAGATTGGCGCGCGCTTACGAAGGGCTTTACCTGAAATCGGTGAGGAATGCCGACAGTGACGTCCTGATGCTTCACTCGCTGGAGACGCTGCCGGGTTGGCCTGCCGACCTGCGGTTGGAGGTGCATGAGGACCGGTTCGCCGGAACACTGATTGATGCCATCGGCCCTGCAGACTCAACGCTTCGCAAAGTGCTGGTGCGATACGTCGATGGCTATCAACCCTATGACGCGCAAGGGCTTGAGCTGCACGGGCGCGACGACTTTTACGCCTCGGTCCTGCACGCCCTGCCTGACGCACCGCGCGCCGCGTTGGGTTTTCCCGGCACCTGGGATGGCCCCAAACTCAAGCTTGCTGTTCAAAACGGCCCGCTCATCTCCCGGCCAGAGCTGCGCAGGTTATTGAAAATGCAGCCGGCCATACCCGGTCGGCCCTCGCCGATGCGGCTGGCGGACGGGCGCTTGGGTTATCCCTTGAGTGGCAGAGGGGCCATGCAAGGGTTTATCGCGCGGGACACCTTGCTGGACCTCATTCGATCCACCGGCGTGTCGAACGGCGACGCCTCTGCCGAGCACATTTTGGCTGCGTTAGAGGCCGCAGGCCTGGATCGCCTGCAGATTCATCAACGACTGATTGGGGTGCTTAATGAGCGTATTGCCCTGGACGTCAGTTTGAACGCCTGGGGCGACAGCTCAGTGTCCGCGCCCGAAGCGGCCGAACGGCAGGCGAATCGAACGCGCATTCATGACGCGATTTGGCGGCATTGGGCCGAAACAGCCTTGCCCGAGGTCGCGCCCAACGCCTCGACATTGCGGTTGCAAAACGTGGTGCTGAGCGATTTCCCGCCAGCGCTTCCTGACTTTTTCAGTCAGCGCGTGACTCGCATGGACCTGGTCGATATCGCCATCAATCGACCGGTATCAACGCAAGCACCCCCGGTTTCTCGATGGGTGGATCAGCGGCTTGCCCTGGAAGCGTTTTTCGTACGATTCCCGGACGTCACATCGCTGGAAATCAGCCGTTCGACGATGGCGAACGACCCGCTTGTCTTTCAGTTGCCGTACCTGGTCGCTCAGTCGTTTCCGGCCTTGCGCAGCTTGCGATTGGTCAATCAGAGCCTGTCGATCAGTCTGCTGGAAGTGCAGTCTCTCAGTCGGCTCGAACATCTGGAAACGCTGGACCTGAGCGGTAACACCATTAGCTTTATCGAGCCGAGCACGCTCACTGGCTTGCGTTTGCGCACACTTAGGCTGGACAACGTGGGGCTCGAGCGTTGGCCTGCCTGGTTGGACGGGCTGGCGACCTCGTCGATCACCGAGCTGTCGTTGCGCAATAACCGCATCATGGAGGTGCCGTTGGACATGTCCAGCCTGCAAGCCTCGACCGATCGATCGACCACGATTTCGCTGCAAGGCAACCCACTGTCCCGCCTGACGATGACCCGCATTCGGCTCAACGAAGGAGTGAATAACCGGTTTCGGTTCCAGCTCGACGTACCCCCTCATCTGGCCGCGCACATCTATCAGATGAGGCAGGAGCGCACCCAATTGCGAGAGGCCATCGACAGCTGGACCCAGGCTTCTACCTCGACCCGACCTCTAAGCGCAGAAGCGGTAGAAGTTCGGCGGGTCATCGGTGAAACCCTGCTGGAGTTCTCGCGCCTCTACGGCGAAGGCCAGACGCAGACGGTTTTGACTCTCCAGGGCATTGCGCTGGCGGACTTTCCTGCGCAACTGCCAGCGTTCTTTGACGTGCGCGTGCGCAGCCTGCAATTGATCCGGGTCGGGGCCAGCGAGGCTGAGCTGAATCGATTTCTGACGCGCTTCCCACAACTGACGAATCTGGAGTTGACCGGGGCCGTGGAGCCTCTGCCGGCGCTGCCGTCCGTATTGTCGCGCCTGCCGCAACTGAACACCTTGAGCATCCGGGATCAGGGCCGTCTTATCGATCAGCAGGTCATGACGTTTCTCGCGAGGCTACCTCATCTCAATGCACTGGATCTGAGCGGAAACGTACTGGGCGCGATCTCCGATGTTTCCGCGATGCGAGGCCGTCTGACCTGGCTTTCTCTCGACAACTCGGGGCTGACGCAGTGGCCTGACTGGGTGGACGTCCTGCTCCCCATGGAAGGACTGACGCTGGACAACAATCAACTGACCGAGCTGCCCGAGCGCGTTTTGCGGAACCCGCGCAATGACATCGGGCAGACCGAAATCGCCTTGCGCGGCAATCCGCTGACCCATGAAACGATGCGCAGGGCGCACGTTTCTGAACGCTATCGCGGGTCTTATACCTTTGCGATGGACTATCCCGACGACATTCTTGAGCTATCACCGGAGCGCCATGACTCGGATTCCGACACCTACGAATCAGACTCCGATTCTTCCGGCGGTCTGTACAGCCCAGAGCCCCCACCACCTGAAGAGGCGCCCGACGTCGAGCAATGGCTCCTGGGTTCAGTCGATGAAAACCAGTCGCATCAGGCGTTGTGGCAGCGTATTGAGGAAGGAGGCGATGCGCCGAACCTGATGGCGCTGATCGGGCGCCTCACGCAATCAGCGCCTTATCGTAATGCGCAGACACGTGTCGAGTTTGCAGAGCGGGTGTGGCGCGTGCTCGATGCGGCGGACCGGAATCTCGAAAACCGACTGCTGTACAACGGCATCGCCGTTGAGGCCCTCGTGCAGCCTGAAACGGGCTTTCAAACTTGCTTCGACGGCGCGTGGCTGGTGTTTAACCAGATCGAGATTCAGATGTTCATCGAGCAGTCGCTGAGCAACGTGCCTGCCGAACTGCGCGGGCAATCACTGTATCGACTGACCCGGCGCCTGTACCGACTGCACGAGCTCGACGCCGTTGCCCGTGAGCAGGCTGCCGGTCGCGACGAGGCCGAAGTGCGTCTGGCCTATCGCCTGCGTTGGGCCTCGGAGCTGGACCTGCCATTGCCGCCGAGCAACATGTTGTATCAGGTGCACGCCAGCATTCGTCCCGGTGAACTGGAGGCTGCGCTGGCCCGTGTACAGCAAGGGGAATACGGCGAGCCATTCATGGCCTATGCCGCCCAGCGCGACTTTTGGGTGGATTACCTACGCGGGGCCTATGCCGAGCGCTTCCAGACGCTGAAGGACGATTACCTGGCGCGGGTCTTGGCCGTTCCGGACCGCTTTCCCGGCCAGGCAATCGAGGAGCTGGGCGCAGAATACGCGGCGTTGAAGGCCGCGTATGAGGCACAGGAAATGGCGCTGATTCGTGAGCTGACCTACCGCGTGGGATTCGAAGAGGGCTGATGAGCTAGAACGGCGCGTCGCCCAGAATCGTGGCGCGATGCATGACCCGGCGCTGTGGGCGGTAATCGTCCACGGCGTAGTGCTGTGTCACGCGGTTGTCCCACATGGCGATGTCGTTTTCCTGCCAGCGCCAGCGGATAGTGAACTCGGGGCGGGTGGTGTGGGCGAACAGCAGTTTCAGAATCGCCTCGCTTTCCGCCGCTTCCAGCTCGTTGATGCGCGTGGTGAAGCCGTCGTTGACGAACAGCGCCTTGCGCCCGCTCACCGGGTGCGTGCGAATCACCGGGTGCGACAGCGGAGGATTCTTGCGACGGGTTTCTTCCCAGCGGACGAGGTCCTCGGCCGTGCTGCCGAAGCGTTCCACAGGAAAGGATCGGGTGAAATCGTGAGTAGCCGTCAGCCCATCGAGCAACGTTTGCAGCGGCTTGGACAGCGCTTCAAACGCTGCAATGCCACTGGCCCAGAGAGTGTCGCCGCCGTAGGCGGGTAATTGCTTCGCGCTCAGGACAGCACCGAGGGCGGGCGTCGGCAAGAAGGTCACGTCGGTGTGCCAAATGGCGTTGTCGCGCACGTCAGTCAGCGCCGTGTCGAGCACCATGATTTCGGGCTGCTCGGCCACGTTGGGGTAGATTGGGTGCACGTGCAGGTCGCCGAACAACGAGGCGAAACGCACCTGTTGTTGAGGCGTGATCGGCTGCTCGCGAAAAAACAGCACCTGATGGTCGAGCAGCGCTTGCTCGATGGCGTCCCGTTGATCGGCGGTCAGGTCCCGGCTCAGGTCGACGCCGCTGATCTGCGCGCCCAATGCCGAACTGATAGGGGTGATGTGAAGGCTCATGCGGGTTCTCACAATGTGCGCCGAAGTGTCGGCGTAGTCAGTGTCTGTTCTTGTCAGTAATCAATGATTCTGGCCTTGCCACGGCACGAGTTTGCGTTGCAACGCGCGCAAGCCCATTTCCAGAGCGAATGCGATGAACGCGATCACCAGAATCCCCAGTACCACGACATCCGTGACCAGAAATTGCGCAGCGGACTGGACCATGAAACCCAGGCCGCTGGTGGCCGCAATCAGCTCGGCGGCGACCAGCGTTGACCAGCCCACACCCAGCCCGATGCGCACGCCGGTGAGGATGTCGGGCAGGGCGCTGGGCAAAATTACATGCCGAATCAGCTGCCAGCGCGTGGCCCCCAACGACTGCGCGGCACGCAGTTTGGCGCTGTCCACGGTGCGCACGCCGGTGGCCGTGGCGATGGCAATCGGTGCGAAGATCGCCAGGTAAATCAGCAGCACTTTGGAGAACTCGCCGATGCCGCACCAGATCACGATCAGCGGCAAATACGCCAGCGGCGGGATCGGGCGGTAGAACTCGATCAGGGGGTCGAAAATACCCTGCGCGATACGGTTATGGCCGATGGCAATGCCGACCGGAATGGCCGTCAGCACTGCGAACACCAGACCCAGCCCGATGCGCTGCAAGCTGGCGCCGAGGTGCTGCCAGAGGGTGGACTCCATGTAACCCTTGGTCATCAGCAACCAGGCTTTTTCCAGCACCGCAGAGGGCGGCGGCAGGAACAGCGGCTCGACCCATTCGAATGCCGTGACCACCCACCAGGCGGCGAGCAGTGCGACCAGTGTCAGGACGCTGATGGCGCGTGTGCTGATGTAAAAGCGCCACGCTCCGGCTTTCGCAGGAAGCGACGTCGGTGTGAGGGCATCGGCCAGCGGCGGGGATTGGTATCTGCTCATGCCCGTTGCTCCTGAATGGCCTGACGTTGAGAAAACACCCGAGCCAACACGTGTTCGCGGGTTTCGATAAAACGGGGATCGGACTTGATCGCCCGTGCCGACTCGCCTGCGCTGTAGCGCTGGCCGAAGTCGAGCTTGAGGTGCTCGACGATTTGCCCCGGATTCGGCGCCAACAGGATCAGGTCGGTGGCGAGGAACACGGCTTCCTCGATGTCGTGGGTGATCAGAAATACCGGTTTGGCGCTGCGTTCCCAGACTTGCAGCAACAGCTCTTGCATCTGTTCACGGGTGAACGCATCCAGCGCACCGAACGGCTCGTCCATCAGCAAGACCCGTGGGTCGGCGGCCAAGGCGCGGGCCAGGCCTACGCGCTGTTTTTGGCCGCCCGACAGTTGCCAGATGCGGCGATTTTCGAACCCGGCGAGATCGACCAGCGCCAGCATGTCGCGGGCCTTGGCTTCACGTTGTGCGCGAGGAACGCCTGCCAGCTCCAGTCCGAACGCGACGTTGGCGAGTACGTCCTGCCAAGGCAGCAAGGCGTCGTCCTGAAACACCACGCCACGTTCCGCGCTGGGGCCTTTGACCGGAACGTTGTCGAGGGTAATGCGACCGGCGCTTGGCTCGACGAAGCCTGCGATCAGGTTCAACAACGAAGTCTTGCCGCTGCCGGAAGGGCCGAGGGCCACCAGCAGCTGTTGCGGGCCGAGGCTCAGGGAAATGTCGGACAGTACCGGCTCGGCCGCACCGGGATACTGTGCGCAGATGCGCTCCAGCTTTAACAAGGCCATGGCGATGACTCCGCTTCTTTAGATAGGTGTTCGTTTTGAGGCTGCATCCGTGTTGCCGGAACGGCGCACTTCTGTAGGAGCCGGCTTGCTGGCGAACGCGCTGTACCAGCACCTCATGGGCCAACTGACCCAACACTTTCGCCAGCAAGCCGGCTCCTACAGGGTTATGTGCGTTACTGGGTCACGAACTTCGCGCTGACATAGGGCGTGTAATCCGCCAGCACCGCATCGACTTTGCCTTGCTCTTTCAGGAAGGCAGCGGTCTTGCCAATGGCTTCGGTGGTCGGTGCGCCCAGTTCTTTCGCCTGATCCGCCGCCAGCGGGTAGACGTTGCCTTCCAGCAGGCCTGGGATGTCAGTGGCTTTGGCGCCGGACAGCTTAACCAGCTTGTCAACGTTGCTGGCGTTGGCGATCCAGGCAGCCGGGTCTTTGCGGTAATCGGCGTAGGCGTCGAGGGTGGTCTTGGCGAAGGCTTTGACGATTTCAGGATGCTTGTCGGCGAAGTCCTTGCGCACGATCCAGGCGTCGAAGGTCGGTGCGCCAATTTTGGCCAGTTCACCGGAGGTGATCAGCACTTTGCCGGTTTCCTTGGCCACGCCCAGCGCCGGGTCCCATACGTACGTGGCGTCGATGTCACCGCGTTTCCAGGCGGCGGCGATGGCCGGTGGCGCAAGGTTCAGGACGGTCACTTTCGTTGGGTCGATGTTCCAGTGCTTCAGCGCTGCCAACAGGCTGTAGTGCCCGGTGGACACGAATGGGACGGCGATCTTCTTCCCGACCAGATCCTGTGGGCTGTTGATGCCTGCGCCATTGCGCGCCACCAGCGCTTCGGCGGCGCCGATCTGGGTGGCAATCAGGAAGGTTTCCACCGGAACCTTGCGCGTCGCCGCTGCCGTCAACGGGCTGGAACCGAGGTAGCCAATCTGCACATCGCCCGACGCAATGGCTGTGATCACGTCGGCGCCGTTATCGAATTTGCGCCAGGAGATTTTCGAGCCAGTGGCTTTTTCATACGCGCCATCGGCCTGAGCGACTTTGGCGGGGTCCACGGTGGTCTGGTAAGCAACGGTGAAATCCGCAGCCTGGGCGAGCAGGGCAGAACCGGCCAGCGACAGGGCCGCCAACAAGCGAAGGGGTTTGAGCAGTTTCATGGTGAGGCTCCGGATCAAGGCAGGCCGAGGGACTGAATGAGGCGAAGCGTAAATGATCTAAGAAACGCCAAATAAATAACCTTTTGGCATGAGCTTAGAGAGGAAAGTAGAGCCTGTGTTGACCCCGCACAGCGAAATTCGGAAAAGATGCGGATACGCTTTGACCGTTCATCGAAATGTCACATTCTGTAAATACGATCTGCCCGCTCGTCTGAAGGAAGCTGCTGAGCGCTTGCCTGCATCCGGCTGAAACGTGGGGGAAGGGCGGTCAGTGATCTTGCGGCGCGCCAGGTGGCAGGTGTGCCTGTTAACTGACGAGTCAGAAACGCAATATTAAAAAAATTAGACAGATAGCACGGTGACAACTGTAACAATTGCGTCTACGTGGTTATCAAGGTCTTTATTTTCAACGGCTTATCTACCTTATTCTCATCCTGTTTCACACGGAGACCATGACTGGGCAGTCGAGTTCCGGTCGTACGATGTGCAGAAACCAATCGATCTGACGAACGGGATGTAAATATTTTTTGGGAATTAGGTAAAGACGCCGATACACTCCGCAACGGACGGCTGAAACGACTTGTGACATATAACTGCGCGGCATAAAAGCAGGTCTACAAAGTCTTTTTAGGTTTAAAGGATTTCCCTTACCTTGCAGCCAGCTGTTAACGCGGTCTAGTCAATTAGTCTTGGGGCCATTGACTCGCCGAGTCAGGTCCAGCGCTAATCGCGCATCCGCGGTCTTGAGCCTTCGGTCTCGATACCAAGGAACTACAAAAATTAGATTCAAGAGGAGCGATACACAATGAAGAAGTCCACCCTGGCCTTGGCCGTATCCGTAGGTGTAATGGCCACTCAGGCTGGTGCAGCTGGTTTCCTTGAAGACAGCAAGGCAACCCTCAGTTCCCGCACCATGTATTTCGAAAACGACATTCGTGATGGCGTTCGCGCTGCTGACCAGCGTGAAACCGCTGAAGGCCTGCTGTTCAACTTTATCTCGGGTTATACGCCTGGCACCGTAGGCTTCGGTCTGGACGTGCAAGGCATCTACGGTATTCACCTGGGTGGCGGCATCGACCACCACACCGCCGCTACTTCGAACACCTTCTTCCCGACTGACACCGATGGTTCGTCGGTAGACAGCTGGTCGCGTCTGGGCGCGAACGCCAAGGTCAAGCTCTCCAAGACAGAGCTGAAAGTAGGTAACGCGCTGCAGCCTAACCTGCCGATCCTGGTGTCGAACGACGGTCGTCTGCTGCCGCAGACCTTCCAGGGCGCGACTCTTCAGTCCAAAGAGATCGACAACTTCACGTTCAACGTCGGTAAGATCACCCAAGGCGCAAGCCGTGCGTCCAGCAACTACGCTGGCCTCGCCACTGCTGGCGGTACCAAGGGTTCCAACAACTTCACGTTCGCTGGCGTCGACTACAAAGTCACCAAAGACCTGACGTTGCAGGCTTACCACTCCGAGCTGGAAGACTACTACAAGCAGAACTTCTTCGGCCTGGTGCACATTCTGCCAATCGCTGACGACCAGTCCTTCAAGACTGACCTGCGTTACTTCGACAGCAGCTCCGACGGCGCGAATGGCGACGCGACTCACCGCTTCAACAACAACGGTGGTTATGCCAAACACGCTGGCGAAGTCGACAACAAAACCTGGTCGGCCATGTTCACGTACACCCTCGGCGGCCATGCTTTGATGCTCGGTCACCAAGACGTGAGCGACGACGGCGGCATGGTTTGGATCAGCAACGGTAACGTGGCTGACGGCCGTGGCCGTGGCGACGGTGAAGGCGGTTCCAGCTTCTACCTGTTCACTGACTCGATGATCAACCAGTTCGCCCGTGCCGGTGAGACCACCAACTTCGGTCAATACTCCTACGACTTCGCACGTCTGGGCGTTCCTGGCCTGAAAGCCGCATTCGCTTACCTGAAAGGTTCCAACATCAAGGCGACCAGCGGTGCGTCGGTTGGCGACAGCTCTGAGTGGGAACGTGACATGCGTATCGACTACGTCTTCCAGGACGGTCCTCTGAAAGGCTTCGGCGCTACCCTGCGCCGCGCCAACTACCGCGGCGACTTCAAGGGCACTACTGGCCAGAACACTCGTATCGCAGACCAAGACCAGACTCGTCTGATCTTCAACTACACCTACGCTTTCAAATAAGCCGGGTCAGTTGAAAAAAGCCCCGCTTCGGCGGGGCTTTTTTATGCCTGTAATAAAGGGTTTTTGCTTATTTATATAGCCAAACAATCGTACGACATGACCACTCGGTCTTTCAGTTTCTGTGAATTCACAGGCAGAGTGTCTCCAGAACACACACAACAAAGGAGCTGACTGCATGAGCCTCAAACTTGGCGACATCGCCCCCGACTTCGAACAGGATTCCAGTGAAGGGCGCATCAAGTTTCACGAGTGGCTGGGTGACAAGTGGGGTGTGTTGTTCTCCCACCCTGCCGACTTCACCCCCGTATGCACCACTGAGTTGGGCTTCACCGCGAAACTCAAAGACGAGTTCGAAAAGCGCAATGTGAAGGCGATTGCGCTCTCCGTTGACTCGGCTGAATCCCACGTGAAATGGATCGACGACATCAACACGACCCAGAACACGATCGTGAACTTCCCGATCCTGGCCGACGCCGACCGCAAGGTGTCTGACCTGTACGACCTGATTCACCCCAACGCCAGTGAAACGCTGACCGTGCGCTCCCTGTTCGTGATCGACCCGAACAAGAAAGTGCGTCTGACCATCACGTATCCGGCCAGCACCGGGCGCAATTTCAATGAAATCCTACGGGTGATCGATTCGCTGCAATTGACCGACAGCCACAAAGTCGCGACGCCTGCGAACTGGGTGGATGGCGATGACGTAGTGATCGTGCCGTCGATCAAGGATGAAGAAGAGATCAAGCAACGCTTTCCGAAAGGCTATAAGGCCGTTACGCCATACCTGCGTCTGACCCCACAGCCCAACCGCTGAAAATCTGTTTCAACCACGACATTCGGGCCGATTTATCGGCCCTTTTTTTTAGGCCACGAATCCATTCCTCTGGATGAAATGATGGACCTGTGGGAGCGAATTCATTCGCGAATGGCCAGTCCCGTCGACACACATTTTTCGCCAGGCACATTGCATCGCGAATGAATTCGCTCCTACAGACAGTACGCGTCGTCCGGAAGATTCTTCATATTCACTTTGGTGCTAACCAAATGAATAAATATGATTTTAGAGAATAAACAACCCCTGTTATGGTTTCACCGTCCTGGCGAAATCGCTGGCAATGAATTCCATCCACACCTTACTTGCCCGCCATCGGACAAGCAGGTGCCACCTAAAAGCTACAAGCAAAGGAGCGTGCCATGCGCACTGTCATTTTGCGTCGAGGCCTGGTCGCTCTGTTTGCTGCGGCGGTGTCCTTCGGCGTTTTAACTCAAGCTCAAGCCGATACCTTGCGCATCGGCTATCAGAAGTACGGCACGCTGGTCCTGCTCAAAGCCAAAGGCTCGCTGGAAAAGAAACTGGCTGAGCAGGGCGTCCAAGTGCAATGGACTGAATTCCCGGGTGGCCCTCAGTTGCTGGAAGGTCTCAACGTCGGCTCCATCGACTTCGGCGTGACCGGCGAAACCCCGCCGGTGTTCGCCCAGGCCGCAGGCGCCGATCTGCTGTACGTGGCCTCCGAGCCTCCGGCGCCGACCAGCGAAGCGCTGCTGGTGCCCAAGGATTCCCCGATCAAATCGGTGGCAGACCTCAAGGGCAAAAAAGTCGCGTTGAACAAAGGCTCCAACGTGCATTACCTGCTGGTGCGTGCGCTGGAAGAGGCGGGTCTGAAATACAGCGATATCCAGACCGTCTACCTGCCACCGGCTGACGCCCATGCCGCTTTCGAGCGCGGCGCGGTCGATGCCTGGGTCATCTGGGACCCGTACCAGGCCGCCGCCGAACAACAGCTCCAGGCACGCACCCTGCGCAATGGCACTGGCATCGTCGACAACAACCAGTTCTATCTGGCGACCAAGCCTTACGCACAGCAGCACCCGAAAGTGATTCAAACGCTGGTCGAAGAAGTCCGTGCGGTGGGCGAGTGGTCCAAGGCCAACCCCGATGACGTGACCAAACAAGTCGCGCCGCTGCTCGGCCTGCCAGAAGACATCACCAAAATCTCGGTGAAACGCCAAGGTTACGGGGCGCTGTTCATCACCCCTGAAACCGTCGCAGCCCAGCAGAAAATCGCCGACACCTTCTATCAACTGAAGTTGATCCCTAAACCGCTCAGCATCGCCGATGTGATCTGGACGCCACCTGCTGCTGTCGCGAAAGCGCAGTAAGCCTCGGCATTAAGAGGAGACAACTCCATGAGCGTGGAAAGAATCACTCACAGACTGGCGCCCTGGTTGCTACCGGTCTTGTTGCTGGCGATCTGGCAACTGGCGGTCAGCGCCGGTTGGCTCTCCACCCGAATCCTGCCTGCGCCAAGCGCGGTCATCGAAGCGGGTGTGACGCTGGTGCGCAGTGGCGAAATCTGGACCCACCTGGCGATCAGTGGCTGGCGTGCGGGCATCGGCTTCGCCATCGGCGGCAGCATCGGCCTGACGCTGGGCTTTATCACCGGTCTGTCGAAATGGGGCGAACGCCTGCTCGACAGTTCGGTGCAGATGATTCGTAACGTGCCGCACCTGGCGCTGATCCCCTTGGTGATCCTGTGGTTCGGCATCGACGAAAGCGCGAAGATTTTTTTGGTTGCACTCGGCACCCTGTTCCCGATCTACCTCAACACGTACCACGGCATTCGCAACATCGACCCGGCGCTGGTGGAGATGTCCCGTAGCTACGGCCTGTCAGGTTTCGGACTGTTCCGCCACGTGATCCTGCCGGGGGCAATGCCTTCGATTCTGGTAGGCGTGCGGTTCGCGTTGGGCTTCATGTGGCTGACGCTGATCGTGGCCGAAACCATCTCGGCCAGTTCCGGCATCGGTTACCTGGCGATGAACGCCCGCGAGTTTTTGCAGACAGATGTAGTGGTGCTGGCAATCGTGCTCTACGCGGTGCTCGGCAAATTGGCAGACCTCGCGGCGCGCGGTCTGGAGCGGGTCTGCCTGCGTTGGCACCCGGCGTATCAAGTGGCAAAAGGTGGCGCACGATGAGCAATCTCCAACAACCGGCAAACCTGTTGCGCGGGATTCCCCTGCAAGTGCGCAAGCTGAAGAAAACCTTCGGCTCGCGTGAAGTCTTGAAAGACATCGATTTGCACATCCCGGCCGGGCAATTCGTGGCCGTGGTCGGTCGCAGCGGTTGCGGCAAAAGCACCTTGCTGCGCCTGCTTGCAGGGCTTGATCAGCCCACCAGCGGCCAATTGCTCGCCGGAAACGCCTCGCTGGCCGATGCGCGGGAAGACACCCGCCTGATGTTTCAGGAAGCGCGTTTGCTGCCTTGGAAGCGCATCATCGACAACGTTGGGCTTGGTCTGAGCGGCGACTGGCGTGACAAGGCGTTGGAAGCCCTGGCCGCCGTGGGCTTGGCCGAGCGCGCCAATGAATGGCCAGCGGCGTTGTCAGGTGGTCAGAAGCAACGTGTCGCGTTGGCCCGTGCGCTGATCCATCAACCTCGCCTGTTGTTGCTGGACGAACCACTGGGCGCACTGGATGCCCTGACCCGGATCGAGATGCAGCAACTGATCGAAGACCTCTGGCAAAAGCATGGCTTCACCGTACTGTTGGTGACCCACGACGTCAGCGAGGCGGTTGCCATCGCTGATCGCGTGTTGCTGATCGAAGAAGGCCGCATTGGCCTTGATCTGCAAGTGGACCTCGCTCGACCGCGCGCCCGTGGCTCGTATCGACTGGCAGCCCTGGAAACCGAAGTGCTCAACCGCGTCCTGTCGCTGCCTGGCAGCCCGCCCGAACCCGAACCGACTTCACCGCTGCCCACGCAACTGCGTTGGGCCAACTAATCCGGATGCAATACTGCACTCGGCACTGATCTCACAAAGGAAGACCTATCATGACTATCAAAGCCATCAACGTTCGCAACCAATTCAAAGGCACCATCAAGGAAATCGTCACCGGCGACGTCCTGTCCGAAATCGACGTACAAACCGCTTCCGGCATCGTCACTTCCGTGATCACCACCCGCTCGGTCAAAGAGCTGGAACTGGTCGTCGGCAGCGAAGTGATCGCCTTCGTAAAATCCACCGAGGTGTCGATCGCCAAGTTGTGATCGATGCGTTGTGAACAACCCCGAAGGGTGCGAGCCCTTCGGGTTTTTTTGCTTCTGGACAAGCCGTTTTTCAAGGCACGTCGGGCTGTTTGGTGTGGTGCTGGCACGGCGCCTCCTGTCATTTCTGCCAGCTAGGCAGCGCTGCGAAAACCTCATAGCCTGACTGCGTCTGACGGATGTATCGCCGTGGTGAAAGAGGCCTGATGCGCCTTTGCGAATTGATCGGACTCAAGGGGCTTGGCCTCATGGCATGGACGGAGAACGATCATGAACAAAGGTAAAAAAGCAGCTGTCTCGAAGGTTTTCGAGGTTCCATTCGATGTGTCATCGAACAAGAAGCATGAAACGATCACAGCGTTAAACGCGACCAGGGACAAGTTGTATGTGACAGATAGCAGCTACGACCTGCCATCAGTATTCGTGGCGCGACTCGGGCTAGACGGGTCAGCAGACAATGGGTTTGGCGGTCCAGATGGATGGCGGAGCGAGGAGCTGCCCGGTAGTTGGACATACCCATTCAAACCCGCCGGGCTCGTCCCGCGAGGTTCAAATACCGACGAAGGTGTCATCGCCGGGCTGCAACTGGAGGGCGCGCTGGGACTGGTTTGCTTCAATGCTGATGGAACGCTGAATACAGGATTCGGCACCGGCGGCAAAGTTGTGCATAGGGCTCGCACGCCCATTGCAGGAGAGCGTAACGCCCCCACAGACGCGGCCCACCGCAGTAACGAGGTTCAGAACACTGGCAGCGCAGGTGTACTGGCTGGTGCTGAAGACGGCAGGCTTTACGGTTTGATTGGTCAACGGTTTGGCAGCTCGGGCAACTTGATGCGCATCATGGAGAATGGGCAGTTGGATAGCGCATTTGGTGAAGGCGGGATGGTGGTCGTCAAATACCAAGACAAAGCTACGGGGCCGGTCGGAATGGTCTGGGACGGGAGGGGCCGAGGAGTGACAGTGATCGGAACCATCGGCAATAGGCTGTCGGGATTTGAGCTGTTCCTCGCCCGCTATTCATTTAATGGCCAACTGGACGAAAGTTTCGGCAATGAAGGCTTTGTGTTGTTCCGTCCTGCCGATCTAGGCCTGCCCGGTAACCCATTTCAGATGGAGTTCAACTACGTCGTGCGTCACCAGGACGGTGGATACTTCGTGGGCGGTAACGTCATGAATAACGGCACTTCTGGTCTCGTCGTACGAATAGACGTCAACGGCCAGAAGGTCGAGAGATTCAACGATGGTAAGCCTGTACTGTTTCGGGTGCCTAACCCCGCAGTGCCCGGAGCCTATCTGGATACCGACTTCATCTACGGCGGCGCAAGTGTTCAATTCAACGGCAAGCTTGTGATCGGTGGTGGCGTCGAGGACAGGTCTTCAGGTTATGCCCGCGCAATGCTCGTGGTGCGTTTCACAGATGAAGGCAAAGTCGATACGTCCTTCGCGCCAGACGGATGGCTGACGTTCAACCCCGATATTCCATCCGGAGGGGAGGCCAAGGTTTCGTTCATGCGCAATCTGCTCATTCACTCTTCAACCGACGAAACGATTTACGCGGCGGGAGACGGAGGGCCGAACGATAACCTGAGCTCGCTAAGAGGGTTCATCGCAGAGATCAAATGACCGTGTTCGTCTTCGGCAAAAACGGCGGCAAATAAAGCCCCAGATACGCGTCGAATACCCGCTGGCCTTCTTCGGCCATGCGCGGGGTGATGCTGTCGTGCAGCTGGACTGAGCGGGCGTAGACGCGGTCGGCCAGTTCCAGCGCCAGGGCAAACACGTCGACGTCGTCAGGCAGTGCCGGGAGCTGAAAGTGTTTGGCGAACAGCTCGTGCATGAGGTTGCCCAGTTCGATGTCGTGCTGGCCATGTAGTACTCAGGAGAAAGACTCTTGCACGGGTTGCTGTAGGACGCTTCTGAATTTTTGGGACATGGCTGACAGCTCTTAACAGAGGGGATTGTCATCCCTACATTCGATCCGTCTTTTACTAAGTCGGACGCCGAGATTATGAAAATACCGCGTGCGCCGGAAGGGGTTAACCTGACCCTGAACCTGCATTGGGCTCGCCAAAAGAAGGTGCTCTACAAATACGGTCGCGGTGCGTTGCTATGGCGATGGTTTTATGAGCAGGTTCGCAATGGAGGGCCGTGGGATTTCAAGCAGCAAGGCGCGGAGTATCAAGACTTTGGAAACTTCCATTATGGTGCTGTCGGCACGGCGGCCGGCTTTTCAAGTTTTGTACTTCAGCGAGCTGCAGGTTTTGCCCAGTTCAGGGCGGGTACAACAGAGGAGGACATCACGTGGGTAGACTGGTTCTCGTTTCCTTATGGTGACGACAGGAATGACCAGATGATGATTCTGGAGGGCATTAAATATGCGATTTGCCATCCGCTGTAGCGCTAAGTTAACCGCGTGGCTTCTCGCTACTCTGTGCATCGTTCTGCTTGGTTGGATTTTGCTCAACCGCCAGCCTTCGCCTGTGTTATCGGAAGTCATTGGCCGCTATCCCATAGGAGATGCCGGGATGGTCTACGCCGTCCTCACCGATGCAGGCGGGGCGACCTCTCCTTTTGTTTACCGCTACTTTCTCTATCAGCGCATGGATGATGATCAATTGGCGTTGAAGGCAATGGCACGCGATGGGAAAGCGTTTTTGGTGACACGCGATCCGCATGCCAGAGTTTCAGTGGCGGAGGGGAGGGTGAAGGTTTCAGTCGGAAAGCAGGTTTATCGATTCCATAGTCCTGCCGCCTTGACGGTGGACGGACAGGACATGCTCGTTGATGTTTGGCTTGATGCTCGTATAGAGACGAAATCGGCAGAGGTGGTGCGCTAGTCAGGACACCACGAGTCACGGTTGAACTGCGATTCCCTGTGGGAGCGAATTCATTCGCAAAGATATGACAGACGACAGAGATACATCGGACGTACCGGCCATTCGCGAATGAATTCGCTCCCACAGGAGGGCGGGATGGTCGCTCAGATTGCCGCGTGCTTAGGCAAAAACGGCGGCAAATAAAGCCCCAGATACGCGTCGAATACCCGCTGGCCTTCTTCGGCCATGCGCGGGGTGATGCTGTCGTGCAGTTGGACTGAGCGAGCGTAGACGCGGTCGGCCAGTTCCAGCGCCAGGGCAAACACGTCGACGTCGTCAGGCAGTGCCGGGAGCTGAAAGTGCTTGGCGAACAGTTCGTGCATGAGGTTGCCCAGTTCGATGTCGTGCTGGCGGTCGGCCTGGGTGACTTCAGTCAGGCCGTGCTGCGCGAGGATGAGCTGGCGAGCGGCGGCGTCTTCGCTGTAGATGGTGAGCATGCGCGTTTCGACCAGTCGAGACAGGTCATGCCAGGTGTTGAGCAAAGCGTGATCGATGGGCTGTTGCAGGCTGTCGCGGAAGGCGCTGTGGATGTCTGCCGTCAGACCTTCCAACAGAGCAGGCACGCTGGCGAAGAAGTGGTAAACCGACGACGGAGGAATCCCCGCGCGCTCGGCCACGCTGTAGATCGACAGGCTCGCCACGCCATCGGACGCGAGCAGCGTACGGGCGGCATCAAGGATCGAATCGATCCGGGCCTGGCTGCGTGCGCGGGGTTTACGAGGTGTGGCGGGGCGGGTCATCGAAGCGTCTCGGCGTTGAAGTCCGGGGCATTGTACGCGAGGCATGGATTCGTGGCGCCCGGGTGGCCGCCTTCGCGAATAAATTCGCTCCCACAGATTGTGCAACGCCGCGATATTTCAGAAATACACAGAACCCCTGTGGGAGCGAATTCATTCGCGAAAACTCGCACAGACGGCCTATCCATCGAGACCTTACTTCTGCCGTCTAAAATAAAAAACGCCCCTGACCTTGCGGTTCAGGGGCGTTCTTTTTATTTCACACAGCCGTCACACGGTGTGCAGATACCAGTTGTACTCAAGGTCGGAGATGGAGTGCTCGAACTCCTCCAGCTCACTTTCCTTGCACGCAACGAAGATATCGATGTACTTCGGATCGATGTACTTGGCCATGACTTCGCTGTCGTCCAGCTCACGCAAGGCATCGCGCAAGTTGTTCGGCAGGCTCTGCTCATGCTGCTCGTACGAGTTGCCTTCGACAGGCGCACCGGGCTCGACCTTGTTGGTCAGGCCGTGGTGGATGCCTGCCAGAACAGAAGCCATCAGCAGATACGGGTTGGCATCGGCACCGGCCACGCGGTGTTCGATACGCACGGCATCGGCTGTACCGGTCGGCACACGCACCGCGACCGTCCGGTTGTCCAGCCCCCAGGTTGGCGAGTTAGGCACGTAGAACTGAGCACCGAACCGGCGATACGAGTTGACGTTCGGGCAAAGGAACGCCATCTGCGCCGGTAGGGTCTCGAGCACACCGCCGATCGCATGACGTAATGCGGCGTTCTGCTCGGGATCCTCGCTGGTGAAGATGTTCTTGCCATCGCGATCCAGGATCGAGATGTGGACGTGCAGACCGTTGCCCGCCTGACCTGGGTAAGGCTTGGCCATGAAGGTGGTGTCCATCTCATGGTCGTAGGCGATGTTCTTGATCAGACGCTTGAGCAGTACCGCGTAGTCGCAGGCTTTCAGTGCGTCGGCAGTGTGGTGCAGGTTCACTTCGAACTGCGCCGGGGCACTTTCCTTGACGATGGCGTCGGCCGGGATGCCCTGCTCTTTCGCACCTTCCAGAATGTCCTGGAGGCAATCGACGTATTCGTCGAGGTCGTCGATCAGGTAGACCTGTGTCGAGTGCGGGCGTTTGCCGGAAATCGGCGAGCGTGGCGGTTGTGGACGACCGTTCACGTTCTCCTGATCGATCAGGTAGAACTCCAGCTCGAACGCAGCGCAGATGGTCAGGCCCATTTCATCGAACTTGGCCACCACCTGACGCAACACTTCACGTGGATCAGCGAAAAACGGCTCGCCTTCCAGTTCGTGCATGGTCATCAAGAGTTGTGCGGTAGGACGCTTCTGCCAGGGCTCATTGCAGAGAGTGTCGGGGATGGGATAACAGATTCGGTCAGCGTCACCGATGTCCAGACCCAGGCCGGTGCTTTCCACCGTCGAGCCGTTGATATCCAGTGCGAAAAGAGAAGCTGGGAGGTTGATGCCTTTTTCGTAAACCTTATGGAGGCTAGTGCGTTCGATGCGCTTGCCGCGCACCACTCCATTCATATCTGCAATCAGAAGGTCAACGTATAGAACCTCAGGATGTTCCTTAAGGAACGCGTTCGCTTCGTTGAGCTGAACGGCACGCGGGGGTACCGACATGATGCAACACCTTTGTTGTTGAAAATATCAATCATCGAGCATTACGGGGTTCAGTCAATCCGAAAGCCCTGATGAAGTCAAGAGAGCCCTGTTTTGCCCTAAAAGGGCGCCGTGAGGCCATTTTTGCCGCACTTTAGGGCGGTTTTTAACCGTTGGAATCGATAGGAGCTGCGGCCTTGAGCGGGGCGTGTTTTATTTTTTACGGGGTTGTTGTGTAAAAAAATGAACAAGGCTAAGCTCGGTCGCAACCCATAACAGCAATAACACCGGGGGTCACATGTCTCGCCTTCCGCTGATCGGCATCACTGCCTGTACTCAGCAAATTGGCTCGCATGCCTATCACATCAGTGGTGATAAATACGTCCGGGCAGTCGCCGTCGCTGCCAAGGGCCTGCCGCTGATTCTGCCGTCTCTGGCAGAGCTCCTCGACCCGGCCGATATCCTCTCGGTGGTCGATGGTTTGCTCTTCACCGGTTCTCCCTCCAACGTCGAACCCCATCACTATAATGGGCCCGCCAGCGCGCCAGGTACTGCTCATGATCCTGAACGCGATCGCACCACCTTACCTCTTATTCGTGCTGCTGTGGCCGCCGGCGTGCCTGTATTGGGCATTTGCCGCGGGTTTCAGGAGATGAACGTGGCATTTGGCGGTAGTCTGCATCAAAAGGTTCACGAGACTGGAACGTTCATGGATCATCGTGAACCTGAGAGCGAACCCGTTGAAATTCAATACGCTCCAAGCCATCCGATGCAGATCGCACCGGGCGGCGTTCTGGCCGGATTGGGACTTGCCAAAGAAATTCGTGTCAATTCAATACACGGACAGGGCATTGAACGTCTTGCGCCGGGTCTGCGTGTCGAAGCCACCGCCCCGGATGGCTTGATCGAAGCCATTTCCGTACCGCCGGGCGCGCCTTTTGCTTCATCTGACGTGTTTGCTTTGGGCGTTCAATGGCATCCGGAGTGGCAGGTCACGCAGAACCCCGACTATCTTTCAATTCTTCAGGCATTTGGCGATGCCTGTCGAAAGCGTGCGACACAACGCGACGCGCAAGCGTCAAAGAACGCCTGATCGCCATAACGACGACCAGGAACCGAAACCCCTGAGGTATTTATGAGTACCAACCTCGACCAGCTCACCGATTGGTTGAAAGAACACAGGATTACCGAAGTCGAGTGCATGATCGCCGACCTCACCGGTATCACGCGCGGCAAAATCTCTCCGACTAACAAGTTCATTGCCGAGAAGGGCATGCGCTTGCCGGAAAGCGTATTGCTGCAGACAGTGACCGGGGACTACGTCGAAGACGACATCTATTACGAATTGCTGGACGCTGCGGACATCGACATGTTCTGCCGTCCTGACCAGAATGCGGTGTTTCTGGTGCCTTGGGCAATTGAGCCCACCGCGCAGGTGATTCACGACACCTACGACAAGCAGGGCAACCCGATTGAGCTGTCCCCGCGCAACGTCTTGAAGAAGGTCCTCAAGCTCTACGCCGATCAAGGCTGGCAGCCCATCGTGGCGCCTGAGATGGAGTTCTACCTGACCAAGCGCAGCGACGACCCCGATTACCCGTTGCAGCCGCCGGTGGGCCGCTCGGGTCGTCCGGAAACCGGTCGTCAGTCGTTCTCCATCGAAGCCGCCAACGAATTCGACCCGTTGTTCGAAGACGTCTACGACTGGTGCGAGCTGCAGAACCTCGACCTGGACACGCTGATTCACGAAGACGGCACCGCGCAGATGGAAATCAATTTCCGTCACGGTGACGCGCTGCATCTCGCCGACCAGATTCTGGTGTTCAAACGCACCATGCGTGAAGCCGCGCTCAAACACGACGTGGCCGCGACCTTCATGGCCAAGCCCATGACCGGCGAGCCTGGCAGCGCGATGCACCTGCACCAGAGCATCATCGATATCGAGACCGGTAAGAGCATCTTCTCTAACGAAGACGGCACGATGAGTGAGCTGTTTCTGCAGCACATCGGCGGCCTGCAAAAGCTGATCCCCGAGTTGTTGCCGCTGTTCGCCCCTAACGTCAACTCGTTCCGCCGCTTCCTGCCCGACACCTCGGCGCCCGTGAACGTGGAATGGGGCGAGGAGAACCGCACCGTCGGCCTGCGCGTCCCGGATGCGACCCCGCAAAACCGCCGCGTTGAAAACCGCTTGCCCGGCGCTGACGCCAACCCGTATCTGGCGATTGCCGCGAGCCTGCTGTGCGGCTTCATTGGCATGGTCGAAGGCCTCAATCCGAGTGCGCCAGTGGTGGGCCGCGGTTACGAGCGCCGCAACTTGCGCCTGCCGTTGACCATCGAAGACGCGCTGGAGCGGATGGAAAATAGCAAGACGGTCGAGAAATACCTCGGCAAGACCTTCGTAACCGGCTACGTCGCCGTGAAACGCGCCGAGCACGAAAACTTCAAGCGTGTGATCAGCTCGTGGGAGCGGGAATTCCTGCTCTTCGCCGTCTGAAGATCACGGGCGCCATCGAGCCTGAGAAGGCCGATGGCGCCACACGCGATACGCAGCTAATGGAGTGGTTTCATGAGTTCCAACAACCCGCAAACCCGCGAATGGCAAGCCCTCAGCAGTGATCATCACCTGGCGCCGTTCAGCGACTTTAAACAGCTTAAAGAGAAAGGCCCGCGCATCATCACCAACGCCAAGGGCGTTTACCTGTGGGACAGCGAAGGCAACAAAATCCTCGACGGCATGGCCGGTCTGTGGTGCGTAGCGGTCGGCTACGGTCGTGAAGAACTGGCCGAAGCCGCCAGCAAACAGATGCGCGAGCTGCCGTATTACAACCTGTTCTTCCAGACCGCTCACCCGCCCGCATTGCAACTGGCCAAGGCGATTTCCGATATCGCGCCGCAAGGCATGAACCACGTGTTCTTCACAGGTTCCGGCTCCGAAGGCAACGACACCGTGCTGCGTCTGGTGCGCCACTACTGGGCGATCAAGGGCAAGCCGAGCAAGAAAGTCATCATCAGCCGCATGAACGGCTACCACGGCTCTACCGTGGCAGGCGCGAGCCTGGGCGGCATGACCTACATGCACGAGCAGGGCGACCTGCCGATTCCGGGCATCGTCCACATCCCGCAGCCGTACTGGTTCGGTGAAGGCGGCGACATGACCCCGGACGAATTCGGCATCTGGGCGGCTGAGCAACTGGAAAAGAAAATCCTCGAACTCGGCGTGGACAACGTCGGTGCGTTCATCGCCGAGCCGATTCAAGGCGCGGGCGGTGTGATCGTTCCGCCTGACACCTACTGGCCGAAGATCAAAGAGATCCTCGCCAAGTACGACATCCTGTTCGTGGCCGATGAAGTGATCTGTGGCTTTGGTCGCACCGGCGAGTGGTTCGGCAGCGATTTCTACGACCTCAAACCTGATCTGATGACTATCGCCAAGGGCCTGACCTCGGGCTACATCCCCATGGGCGGCGTGATCGTGCGCGACGAATTGGTGAAAGTGCTGAACGAGGGCGGTGATTTCAACCACGGCTTCACTTATTCAGGTCATCCGGTGGCTGCGGCAGTGGGGCTGGAAAACATCCGCATCCTGCGCGAAGAAAAGATCGTCGAGCGCGTGAAGTCGGAAACGGCACCCTATTTGCAAAGACGTTTGCGTGAGCTGAGCGATCATCCGCTGGTGGGTGAAGTGCGGGGCGTCGGCATGCTCGGCGCCATCGAACTGGTGAAAGACAAAGCCACTCGCGCGCGTTACGTGGATCAGGGCGTGGGCATGATCTGTCGCACTTTCTGCTTCAATAACGGACTGATCATGCGTGCGGTTGGAGACACGATGATCATCTCGCCGCCGCTGGTGATCAGCTTCGCCGAGATCGATGAGTTGGTGGAAAAGGCCCGCAAATGCCTGGACCTGACGCTGGCCGAGTTGAGTAAGTGATGGACTGTAGGAGTGAGCTTGCTCGCGATTGCTATTTGTCTGAACCGAATGGGTCGAATGATGCACCGCTATCGCGAGCAAGCTCACTCCTACAGAGAGCGTTTCGCCGGGTGCAGATGAAATCTTTGAAAGCTAAGCAAGAAGGCAGGCCGCTCTGCTTGTAAGCCCGCCCAGGAAATTGCCAGACTAACGGTTGTTTTAGTCGCCGCTAACATAAAAACATTGGAGCTGTACGCATGAAGAAATTTGGCAAAACCCTCCTCGCCCTGTCCCTGATGGGCGCAGTGGCCGCAGCGGCACACGCCGATGATAAAGTTCTGCACGTCTACAACTGGTCCGATTACATCGCGCCAAACACCATCGCCGACTTCGAAAAAGAGTCGGGCATCAAAGTGGTGTACGACGTCTTCGACAGCAACGAGACCCTCGAAGCCAAATTGCTGGCAGGCAAGTCGGGCTACGACATCGTCGTCCCGTCCAACAACTTCCTGGCCAAGCAGATCAAGGCCGGTGTTTACCAGGAGCTGGACAAGTCCAAGCTGCCTAACTACAAAAACCTCGACCCTGCGCTGTTGAAAGCCGTGTCCATCAGCGACCCGGACAACAAGCACGCCTTCCCGTACATGTGGGGCTCGATCGGAATCGGCTTCAACGCCGACAAGGTCAAGGCTGCTCTGGGCGCCGACGCACCGACCAACTCCTGGGACCTGCTGTTCAAGCCTGAGAACGCCGCCAAGCTGAAAGGCTGTGGCATCAGCTTCCTCGATTCGCCGACCGAAATGCTGCCAGTGGCGCTGCATTATCTGGGTCTGCCGACCGACAGCCAGAAGAAAGAAGACATCGAGAAAGCTGAAGCGCTGTTCAAGAAAATCCGCCCTTCGGTTACCTACTTCCACTCGTCCAAGTACATCTCGGACCTGGCCAACGGCAACATCTGTGTCGCCGTGGGTTACTCGGGTGACGTGTACCAGGCCAAGGCCCGTGCTGAAGAAGCCGGTGGCAAGGTCAAGGTCAGCTACAACATTCCGAAAGAAGGTGCTGGCAGCTTCTATGACATGGTCGCCATTCCTAAAGACGCCGAAAACGTCGAAGGCGCCTACAAGTTCATGAACTTCATCCTGCAACCGAAAGTGATGGCCGAGATCACTAACGCCGTTCACTTCCCGAACGGCAACAAGGCTGCGACCGAGTTCGTCGATAAAGAAATCACTTCGGACCCAGGCGTTTATCCACCTGCCGACGTGCTGGCCAAGTTGTATGCGATTGCTGACCTGCCTGCAGCGACTCAGCGTCTGATGACCCGCAGCTGGACCAACATCAAATCGGGCAAGTAAGCCGGACTGAAACGTGTCGTTGAATAACGGCACGTGATCAGCCTTGTAGGCGTGACCGGGGTGGCGCCCCACCTTGCTCGCGAAGATGGTGCGTCAGTCATCATTCGTGTATTTGACACACCGCAATCGCGAGCAAGCTCACTCCTACAGCTCCCACTGCGGGCTGAAATAAAGTTTTTTTGCGAGATGGGTTCAACGAAGGTAAGTTGCGCGCCGGATTTGTCACAGGCAGTCGTTACTGTCGTCGGCCAGGGCAACATGCCCACCTACTAAAAGGGACTGCACACGTGTCTATTTCTTTGTTTTCCAAAGGCTTGCTACTCGGAGTCGGCCTGACGCTCGCCGTCGGCGCCTACGCGGAATCCACCGTCCGCATTTATAACTGGTCCGATTACATCGGCACCACGACCCTCGCGGATTTCGAAAACACCACGGGGATCAAGACCAAGTACGACGTCTTCGACTCCAACGAAACCCTGGAAGGCAAACTGCTCGCCGGTCACACCGGTTACGACGTGGTCGTCCCTTCCAACCACTTCCTTGGCAAACAGATCAAGGCCGGTGCGTTTCAGAAACTCGACAAATCGCAACTCCCCAATTATTCCAACCTCGATCCCGAACTGATGAAACGCCTGGAGAAAAACGATCCGGGCAATCAGTACGCCGTGCCGTACCTGTGGGGGACTAACGGGATCGGTTACAACGTCGACAAGATCAAGGAAGTGCTGGGCGTCGACACCATCGATTCTTGGGCCGTGCTGTTTGAGCCCGAGAACATCAAGAAGCTGCAGAAGTGTGGCGTCGCGTTCCTCGACTCGGCTGATGAAATGATGCCCGCCGTGCTCAATTACATGGGCCTGAATCCTAACAGCACCGACGAAAAAGATTACAAGAAGGCCGAGGACAAGTTGCTCAAAGTGCGTCCTTACGTGACCTACTTCAACTCCTCCAAATACATCACCGACTTGGCCAACGGCGACATCTGTATCGCAGCCGGTTTCTCCGGCGACGTGTTCCAGGCCAAGGCTCGTGCAGCGGAAGCGGGCAAAGGCGTGAACATCGCTTACGCGATTCCGAAAGAGGGCGGCAACCTGTGGTTCGACATGCTCGCGATCCCTGCTGACGCGCCGGACGTCAAAGCCGCGCACGCTTTCATCAACTACATCCTCAAGCCTGACGTAATCGCCAAGGTCAGCGATCAGGTGGGTTACGCCAACCCGAACCCGGCGTCGGGCGAGCTGATGGATCAGGAAATCCGCAAAGACGAAGCGGTCTATCCGTCAGCGGACGTGCAGAAGCGGCTGTACGTCAATTCCGAGTTGCCACCGAAAATCCAGCGCGTGATGACGCGCAGCTGGACCAAGATCAAATCCGGTAAATAAAGACCTCGCGCCCGGTCATATCGGCCGGGCGCAAGCACAGTTGGGAGTTTCACCCATGGCAGTTGCCTCCGGCGCCTACAAAAAAGCCCTTGAGGGTGGTCAGCAACCTAAACAGGTGCTGGTCAAAATCGATCGGGTCACGAAAAAGTTCGACGAGACGATTGCTGTGGACGATGTGTCTCTGCAGATCAACAAGGGCGAGATTTTCGCCCTGCTCGGCGGTTCCGGCTCCGGCAAATCCACGCTGCTGCGCATGCTCGCCGGTTTTGAGCGTCCGACCGAGGGCCGGATCTTCCTCGATGGCGTCGACATCACTGACATGCCGCCGTACGAACGTCCGATCAACATGATGTTCCAGTCCTACGCGCTATTCCCGCATATGACCGTGGCGCAGAACATCGCGTTCGGTCTGCAACAGGACAAGCTGCCGAAGGCCGAAATCGACACTCGCGTAGCTGAGATGCTCAAGCTGGTGCAGATGACCCAGTACGCCAAGCGCAAGCCGCACCAGTTGTCCGGTGGCCAGCGTCAGCGTGTGGCCCTGGCCCGTTCGCTGGCGAAGAAACCGAAACTGTTGCTGCTCGACGAGCCCATGGGCGCGCTGGACAAAAAACTGCGTTCGCAAATGCAGCTGGAGCTGGTGGAAATCATCGAGCGCGTTGGTGTGACTTGCGTGATGGTGACCCACGACCAGGAAGAGGCCATGACCATGGCCCAGCGCATCGCGATCATGCACCTGGGCTGGATCGCGCAAATCGGCAGCCCGGTGGACATCTACGAAACCCCGACCAGCCGTCTGGTCTGTGAATTCATCGGTAACGTCAATCTGTTCGACGGCGAAGTTATCGAGGACATGGAAGGCCACGCGCTGATTCACAGCCCGGAGCTTGAGCGTGAGATCTACGTGGGCCACGGCGTCAGCACCTCCGTGGAAGACAAGCGCGTGACGTACGCGATCCGGCCCGAGAAGCTGCTGATCACCACCGAACAACCGACCACGCAATACAACTGGTCGCGCGGCAAGATTCACGACATCGCGTACCTGGGCGGCCACTCGGTGTTCTACGTGCAGTTGACGTGCGGCAAGCTGGTCCAGTCGTTCGTCGCCAACTCGGAACGCCTCGGCGCGCGCCCTACCTGGGACGACGAAGTGTTCGTCTGGTGGGAAGACGACAGCGGCGTGGTACTGCGCTCATGAAAATCCGAAAAATCAAACGTGCGCTCCATCGCATAACACCCACTGGCCGTCAGGCGGTCATCGGGGTTCCGTTCCTGTGGCTGTTCCTGTTCTTCGCGCTGCCGTTTCTGATCGTCATCAAGATCAGTTTCGCCGAAGCCGACGTCGCGATTCCGCCGTACACCGAGATATTCTCCTACGCCGAGCAGAAGCTCGACATCGTCCTCAACTTCGCCAACTACGCGTTGTTGACCGGTGACGACCTGTACATCTCGGCGTACCTCGGTTCGTTGAAGATGGCGTTCTTCAGCACCTTGCTGTGCCTGTTGATCGGCTATCCGATGGCCTACGGCATCTCCATCGCCCGCAAAGAAATGCAGACGGTGCTGTTGCTGCTGATCATGATGCCGACCTGGACCGCAATCCTGATCCGCGTTTACGCGTGGATGGGCATTCTCAGCAACAACGGCTTGCTGAACGCGTTCCTGATGTGGCTGGGCGTGATCAGCGAGCCGTTGCAGATCCTCAACACCAACCTCGCTGTTTACATCGGCGTGGTCTATTCATACCTGCCGTTCATGATCCTCCCGCTGTATGCGAACCTGGTGAAGCACGACCAGAGCCTGCTGGAAGCCGCGTCGGACCTGGGTTCGAGCACCTTCAACAGCTTCTGGAAAATCACCGTGCCGCTGTCCAAGAACGGCATTATCGCTGGCTGCATGCTGGTGTTCATCCCGGTGGTGGGCGAGTTCGTCATCCCGGAATTGCTGGGCGGTCCCGAGACGCTGATGATCGGTAAAGTTCTGTGGCAAGAGTTCTTCAACAACCGCGACTGGCCGGTGGCGTCTTCGCTGGCGGTGGTGATGCTGTTGATCCTCATCGTGCCGATCATTCTGTTCAACCGTAGCCAGGCCAAAGAACTGGAGGGCAAGGCATGAGAGGCTTCCGATTCTCGAACCTGATGTTGGTACTGGGCCTGATTTTCATCTACGCGCCCATGGTCATCCTGGTGATCTACTCGTTCAATGCCTCAAAACTGGTGACGGTCTGGGGTGGCTGGTCGGTGAAGTGGTACGTCGGCTTGCTCGACAACACCCAACTGATGAGTGCCGTGATGCGCTCGCTGGAAATTGCCTGCTACACCTCGATTGCGGCGGTCGCCCTCGGCACCATGGCCGCGTTTGTGCTGACCCGCGTCACGCGCTTCAAGGGCCGCACGTTCTTCGGCGGCCTCGTGACGGCGCCACTGGTGATGCCCGAAGTGATCACCGGTCTGTCGCTGTTGCTGCTGTTCGTGGCCATGGCGCAGTTGATCGGCTGGCCGCAGGAACGCGGCATCGTGACCATCTGGATCGCCCACACGACGTTCTGTGCGGCCTACGTGGCGGTGGTGGTGTCGGCACGACTGCGTGAGCTGGACATGTCCATCGAAGAGGCCGCCATGGACCTCGGCGCGCGTCCGTGGAAGGTGTTCTTCCTGATCACCATCCCGATGATCGCGCCGTCGCTGGCAGCGGGCGGCATGATGTCATTCGCTTTGTCGCTGGACGACCTGGTACTGGCGAGTTTCGTGTCCGGCCCGGGCTCCACGACGCTGCCGATGGAAGTGTTCTCGGCGGTACGCCTGGGTGTGAAGCCTGAGATCAACGCCATTGCCAGTTTGATTCTGCTGGCGGTTTCGATCGCGACGTTCATGGTGTGGTTCTTCAGCCGCCGCGCCGAAAACAACCGCAGAAAGGCCATTCAACAGGCCATCGAAGAAGCGGCAGCAGATGGCTGGAAACAGCCGGATGTGCGTCGTGCGAAGGTGGTTGAGCAGATTTAATAAGGCACCGCATACCTGTAGGAGCCGGCTTGCTGCGGGCGGCGTTCCGACGAATGCGTCAGGTCAGTCACCCAGATACTGAATGACACACCGCATTCGTCGGAACGCCGCCCGCAGCAAGCTGGCTCCCACAAGGTTGAGGGGTGTCAGCGAGCTGGCACCAGCTTCAACACCTCTGTGCTATTCCCCGCCACATCCCCCTCACTGAACCGCTCCGGCCTGTACTGGCCGTTGACGTAATCCTGTGCCTGATCCGCGTAGTGTTTGTCGAACAACACCCCGCTTTGCCCGACCGGGTTGATGCCCAGCGCATGCGCAGGGTCGGCGAAGTCGATCAGGCGGCGGGTCGATGGCCCATAGGTCACGGGCCATGGCGCGGGCGTGATGCTGGCCGACAGGTTGTTCGGCACCTCGTGGGTGCCCGGCGCGGCGAACTTGCCGACGTTGAACAGCCTGTCCAGCGGCGGCTGGCGTCCCAGCGGGTGTTCGTGGGTCAGGGTGTGCGCCTTGCCCCACGTCCACTCATCCGGATTCAAGCCGTACAGCGATTTCAGGTGCGAAACCGTGGCATGCCAGGCCACCTTCACGGTGTTATCCCGGCTCTCCGGCTCGTTGGAGTTTCGATTGTTCCACCACGGCGAGTTCGGATTGGCGGCCAGCCTTGGCAACGCCAGGTCGATCACCCGTGTTGAGATCAGGGTTGCGAACATTCCGTCGCCCAATTCGTCGCGAAACGCCTGATTGCTCAGGTCATAGACGAACTGATTGAACAGCGTGGCGCCCACTGAATCCACTGGGTAATCGCCTTTCCAGGCCGTCAGACGCTCGATCAAATCATGCTCTTCGGGATCGCTGATGACCCGACGCAACACGGGAATCAGTGGTGTGAGAATCTGCTGCGCGTAATCCGTCTTCGTGCCCTGTTGCAGCGCCTTGCTGTTGTCCAGGTTCCATTTCACAGAAGTGTCGCTCAGTTGTTTGTCCAGCTGACGGCCCCGTTCCGCGAGGTTGTAATAGCCCGGAATTTCCACGCCCGTTGGCGACACGGGTTGAAAGTTGGCCGAGACGATATAACCCCGAGCCGGGTTCTCTTCCTGAGGATTGGCGCTGAAGGGGTAGAAGCCGAGTTTGTCGGCCTGCTCGCCGCTGCCATCGAGGATAAAGGCCGGGTTCACGCCATTCGGGCGCACAGGCAACTGCGCCGCCGCCCACCAGCCGATGTCCCCTTTGGCATTGGCGTAAACCACATTCAAGCCTGGCGACTGAATCTTTTCGGCAGCGCCGCGCATCTTGTTCAGCGTGTCGGCGCGATTGGCTTCATAGAAGCCTTGCAGGATCGGGTTTTCGGATTCCAGAAAAGACCACCACATGGCGACCGGCGTGTCGGCGTGGTCCTGGATGCCGCTGGCGCTCAGCACGTCATTAACGATCGGGCCATGGGGCGATTGGCGCAGCGTGAAGGTGATCGGCGACTCGCCTTTGACCTTGATCTGCTCGGGGCGCGAGGTCATGTCTGCCCAGGCGCCGTGATACCAGACCTGATTGGGATTCTCCGGGTTCACCTTTTCCGCGATCAGGTCAACGTCGTCGTTCTGGAACATGGTCAGGCTCCAGCCGAAGTCCATGTTGTGGCCCAGCAGGGCAAACGGGTTGAGCGCCTGAAAATGCCCATAGAGCTCAAAACCCGGTGCCGACAGCTGCGCTTCATACCAGACAGCAGGCACCGAGAACCGAATGTGCGGATCGCCCGCCAGTAAGGGTTTGCCGCTTTGGGTGCGACTGCCGGACACCGCCCACGCGTTACTGCCCTCAAACTGCGGCAGGCCTGCGTCCTCCAGCGCCTTCGCGCTCAGTTGCGCCAGATCGCTCAGGCCTTTCCAGTCCTTGCTGCTCAACGTCGGGGAGGGGGGCAAGGCGCCTTGAGGTTGCCAGTCCAGATCAAAGACTTTCAGATAATCCAGCCCCAGTTGATCGCGCACGTACGTCAGCAACGGTTCGGTGCGAAAGGCAGCGGCAAAACTGTAGGCCAGGTAACCGCCGATGCTCAGGGTGTCTTCAGCGGTGAATGGCCGCTTCTCGATGCCCAGCACGTCGAACTCGATGGGCTTAGGGTGGGTTGCCTGAAACTGGTTCACGCCGTCGAGGTAGGCTTGCAAGGCTTTCCAGGCCGGGGTGTCCTTGTCCTGCCGAGCAACGTAGGCGTCAGCGTGTTCGCGGATTCGCAGGCTGCGAAACAGTTTGTCGGTGTTCACCAGCTTGGGGCCAAGCACTTCGGCCAGCTCGCCGCGGGCCAGCCGACGCAGGATTTCCATCTGGAACAGCCGGTCTTGCGCGTGGACGTACCCCAGCGCGCGATACAGATCATCCTGATTTTCAGCCTTGATGTGCGGCACGCCGCGCTCGTCGTAGCGCACGCTGACCGGCGCATGAAGCTGCGCCAGAGCCACCTCGCCATCGCGCACAGGCTGCTTGCTGTGGACATACCAGGTTCCACCGCCTGTGATCAGAACGATCACGATGGCGATCACGGAAAGGCTGCGTTTCATCCGAAGGCTCGAAAAAACAGAGAGAAGCGGGGAAGGCTACAGATTTGTCGCGGGGCTGTGTAGCGGTGCTGCAACGGAGCGAGGGCGCCGGATGGAGTAAGCTCCTCCCCAACTCAGCAAGAGCCTCGAACCATGCGAATTCAAACCTGCGCGCTGACACTGTTGCTCGCCCTGGCCTGCGCCCCTGTCTTCGCTTTCAGCGGCCCGAAACCCGGAGACGTCGTTGAGGTCAGCCTCGACCAACTGCACCCGACCCAAGCGGTGATCGGATTCGATCAGGTGTATTACCAGCTCGAACGTTTCGCCAAGGATCGCCAAAAGCTGTTCGACGAAATCTGCGAAAGCAACGGTCAGCACGAGGCCAAGGCGATCAACGCAAGCGCTGACCCGCTGAATCCTGAGAGCTATACCTGCAAAGACGAGCCAAACGCCCACCTTAAAGACATGAAAACCGTGGTGGTCGGCCCCGAAGGGCGTTTTTATCTCACGGACGGTCACCACACGTTCAGCACGCTGTGGGAACAGCCCGGCGCGGGGCCGCAGATGAAGATGAAGGTGCGCATCACCGATGTGTTCAGCGACAGCCCGGACATGGCCGCTTTTTGGACGCGCATGCAGAAAGCGCACAAGGTTTGGCTCAAGGACGGCAACGGCCAGTCGATTTCTCCTGATCAACTGCCAGAACACCTCGGGTTGCAAGCGATGCACAACGACGTCCTGCGCAGCCTCGTCTATTTCGTGCGCGGCGCGGCGTACGATAAACCCAAGTCAGGCGGCGTCTCGCCGGAGTTTCTGGAGTTCTATTGGGCAGACTGGCTGCGGCATCGTTTGGTCCTGGCGGATTACAACCTTAGTGAACGCAGCGGCTACCATCGGGCGTTGCAGGCGGCGAGCGAGTTAATGGTCAAGCCGCCCTTGAGCAAACCGATCGGCGAGGGCATGACCGCCAAGCAGTTGGGGGGCTTCAAGTCGGTCAAGCGCAAGGTGCTGACCAAGACTGCCGATGAAAAGCTGCCGTACGTGATCGATTACAAGGCCAGTCACTGATTTCAGAGCGGATGCATGACCACTGTGGGATCAATCTGCGGCTAAAGCAGCAGGTTCAGTCAGAAGACGCCCAAGGGCAATAACACCCCACAGCCATGGTGTGCGTGGCATGCACCGGTCGATCTGCCTTGAGCGCCTGAAGGATCGGCTCGATGAAGCTGTTCTGCGCATTGCAGACCAGCCCTTCGCTGTACGGCCCGAAATACGCAAGGTTGCCCTGCCGGTCCCAAATCGCCACAGCCGGGCTGGACGTGATTCGTTCAGCCCCCGGCAAGTCGTTCAAAGGTTTGATCGCGCTCAGCGTCGAGGGCAAGATTCCGTGGGTACCTGGCTTCTGCACGGCATAGAAATCCACGCCGCCTTCGCCGGAGAAGCGCTCGACCAATTCGCTCAGATGTTCTTGATTACCCACGTTGCAGGGGCAGGCCGGGTCCCAGAAATGCACGACCCGAATACGCCCCGGCCCTGCAATCGCCGCAGGCAGGCTAAGCTTGTCTCCTGCGAACAGTGCCGTTTGATCACTGAACGCTCGGACGTATCGACCCTCAAACCATCTGTAGCCCAGCCACAAGGCTGCCACACAGCCCAAGGCGATCAGCGCGAGGAACAGCGTGCGGCGACGAACGAGCGAATGAGCAGTCATGAGGTGGCTTCGATGTGGGTGACGTAGCTTGCCACGCCTGTGAGGACGGAAGAAACTCGCAGGCATGCGTCACTGTGAATTCCTATTGCCTGATGTGGATTGCCGATGCCCAACACGTTCGACCCCGATCACCTGCGCGCTGGCCTGCAACCGCTGAGCGCAAAGCTGGCGCTCACGGAAGAGGAACTTGCCTACCAGCGCTTCTACAGCCTGATAGGGCTCGGGCGTGACGGTTTGGTCAACAGCCGTCTCGGACGTTTCGAGATCGGCGGTTACGAGATCGTCACCCAGCTCTGGGCCCCCGAGTCGCCCGTGGCAACGCTGGTGCTGGTGCACGGTTTCTACGACCACATGGGTCTGTACCGACACGTCATTGAATGGGCTCTGGAGCTTGGCTTTGCGGTGATTTCCTGCGATTTGCCGGGCCATGGGTTGTCCAGTGGGACACGGGCAAGCATTACCGATTTTTCGGAATATCAGGTGGTGCTCGACCGATTGTTCGTCGAGGCTGAAATCCTGCAACTGCCCAAGCCGTGGCACCTGTGCGGACAGAGCACGGGCGGGGCCATCGTGATCGACCACCTGCTCAATCACGGCGATGACAGCCCGATTCAGGGGCAGTCGATTCTGCTGGCGCCGCTGGTGCGTCCTCGCGGCTGGACGTGGTCCAAGGTCAGTTATTACCTGCTGCGGGCATTCGTGAAAGGCATCGACCGGCGTTTCAGCGAAAACTCCAATGCGCCTGCGTTTTTGCCGTTTCTGATGGCCGATCCCTTACAGCCTCGACGCTTGCCGACGGTTTGGGTGGGGGCATTGGCTCGGTGGATCGAACGCATCGAAAACGCCCCGCGCAGCAATCGCAGCCCGCTGGTCGTGCAAGGAGAGTCCGATATGACCGTGGACTGGAGCCATAACCTCGCGGTGCTCAACGAAAAATTCGACCACCCGCAAATCTTCATGCTGCACGAAGCGCGGCATCATCTGGCCAATGAGTTGCCAGCGTTGAGAGCACAGTTTTTCGGGTTTTTGACGCAGCGGATGGGGTGAGCTGTAAATTGCATCCACTGTAGGAGTGAGCTTGCTCGCGATTACGGTGTGTCAAATGAGACAGTGTGGCGGCTCTACCGCAATCGCGAGCAAGCTCACTCCTACAGTGAATGTGCGCGTGGGGGCGATCAATTCACGCTTTGCCCCACCGCTAACCCCGCGCGAATCGCTGCCAGTGCCGCCTGGTAGTAAGCCTTGCCCTCGTTCGATTCCGCGAAGGTCGAGAATTCGTCCAGCTCGTGGTCAGACAGGTCGCGGTACACGTACAGCAGGGTGTTGCTCATGTCGTTGGCGATTTGCGCCATGAGCCGCTGGCGTTGGCCTTCGAGCATGCCTTGGGTCGAGCCGCCGCCCATCAAGCCCGGAATCATCGAGCTCAGGCTATCAGCCGCCACACCTGCAATCGCCAGGCTCACTTCCGCGCCCGCTTCCTTGGCGGGGAGGGCGCTGGACAAGTGGCCGATGATCAGCATGCGGTTATCGCTGGCCTGCATCTTCGGCAGGCCCTGAGCGTTCTTGGCGAGTTGATCAGGGCGGGTGGCGGTCAACTCGGCGTTGACGATCTTGCGACCCAACGGCGACTGAAAAAACTGCAACGCGGGGTTCGGGTCCTGCAAGGTCTGGCGCAGCTTCTGCTCGGCACGCTGGTCCATGGCCTGTGGCGCGAACCGTTGGTTGCTATTGCTGACAAGGGCGTCGTACACCGCAGGCGGCAGGCTGTTTTTGTAGCGCTGTTGTGCGGCTTTCAGGGCGTCGTTGAAATGCGCGCGCTGTTCCGGCCAGCCGGCGACCTTGTACAGCTGGTCGTGGCCGTCTGCCCAAACGGGCATGGTGCAGAACATCAACAGCAGGAAAAACAGACGGCGCATTAGAGACTCCTGTCGGCAGGCCGCTATTCTCGGCGGGGCGGCGGGGATTTGTCGAGTTAACAAGTTGCCAGACCCCAAGAAAATCCGTGGGTTCGGCGATCTTTCGGATAAAGCGGATGCAGGTTTTTACCGCCCTGAAAATATTCTGTGGCTGGCAGACCGCGGGCTCTGTTGGATTGTTCGGCGTGTGGATACTATGCGCGGCATGCACATATCCCCTGATGATCCCCTGCTGATGAAAATCGTCGATGACCTGGCCGAACATGGCTGGTCGCAGCAGGACGTCTTTTTGCCCGAAGCGCTGACCCGCGAGCTGGCGCTTGAGTGCCGCAAACGCGCGGCCGAAGGCGACCTGGCTCCGGCGGCGGTGGGGCGTGGTCCTGCACAGGAGGTTCGAGAAGGAATTCGCGGCGATCACATTCAGTGGCTGGAAGCGGGGCAGGCCGAACCGTGCGACCGGTATCTGGAAGTGATGGATCAGTTGCGTCTTGCGCTCAATCGCGGTTTGTTCCTGGGGCTGGAGGATTTCGAAAGCCATTTCGCTTTTTACCCGCCGGGCGCGTTTTATCGCAGGCACGTCGACCGCTTTCGGGACGACGACAAGCGCATGGTCTCGGCGGTGATTTACCTGAACGACCCTTCCTGGCAGCCCGAAGATGGCGGCCAGCTGCGCATGTTCTTGAAGGACGGCAACGAACTGGATGTCCAGCCTACGGGCGGCTCGTTGGTGTTGTTTCTGTCAGGCGACATGCCCCACGAAGTCCTGCCCGCCCGGCGTGATCGACTGTCGCTGACCGGCTGGTTCCGGCGCCGGGGCAATGAGCCTTTTGAGCTGTAGGGCGTCCTGCTCAGTGATGGATAAACACGCTTCCCCTGTAGGAGCGAATTCATTCGCGAGAGGCCGTTACATTCGATGAAAATGTGTCGTTTGTAGAACCGCCTCGCGAATGAATTCGCTCCTACAGGGGAGCGTGCTGCATGTGTTTGTCCAACATGAAATCTTCTACACACAATCACTCTCCCCGCGCCCTCTGCCGCTGTTCGGACTAAGGTAAACGCCGTGCCAGAGCGTTTGTCCGCAGACCTTGAACCGAGTCCCGGCTGACAGGTCCGACGTTGAGCGCTTTATAAAAAGTAGAAACGGGAGAGCTTCATGAAAACCTTATTCGCAAGAACTGCCCTCGCAGGCCTGCTGCTGGGCTCGACATTCATGGTTCAGGCGGCCGACGTGCCACGCACTCCTTCGCCAGCCGGGGCTGAGGTTTACATCATCTCGCCCAAGGACGGCGCCGTGGTTAACGGTACGTTCAAAGTCCAGTTTGGTCTGAAGGGCATGGGCGTAGCGCCAGCGGGCGTTGACGTGCCGGACACCGGGCACCATCACCTGCTGATCGACGTGAAAGACCAGCCCGACATGAATGCGCCGCTGCCGACCACCGACAACATCCGTCACTTCGGCAAAGGCCAGACCGAAACCGAACTGAACCTCACGCCGGGTCAGCACACCTTGCAATTGTTGGTCGGTGACAAAAACCACGTGCCGGTCAGTCCGGTGGTTGAGTCGCAGAAGATCACGATTACTGTGAAATAACCCCGTACCCCTGTAGGAGTGAGCTTGCTCGCGAAAGCGTTCTGTCATCCCCATTAATGTTGCATGACATACCGCTATCGCGAGCAAGCTCACTCCTACCTGTCAGTGGTGCCTCTACAGGTCCGATTGGCAGGCACAAAAAAGGAGACCCAAAGGTCTCCTTTTTTCATTTCAGCGCCAGCCTTAGAAGAGCACGCGGCTGCGGATGGTGCCTTTGACGTGTTGCAGCTTCTCTTGCGCCAGGTCCGAGTACTCGGCGTCGACATCGATGACCACGTAACCGACTTTCTCGTTGGTCTGCAGGAACTGACCGGAGATGTTGATGCCGTTTTCCGCGAACACCTTGTTGATCTCCATGAGCACACCCGGAATGTTTTCGTGGATGTGCAGCAGGCGGTGCTTGCCAGGGTGAGCCGGCAGGGCCACTTCCGGGAAGTTGACCGAGGACACCGACGTACCGTTGTCGCTGTACTTGACCAGCTTCTCGGCCACTTCCAGACCAATGTTGGCCTGGGCTTCGGCGGTGGAACCACCGATGTGCGGGGTCAGGATCACGTTGTCCAGGCCACGCAGCGGGCTTTCGAAGATGTCGTCGTTGGAGCGCGGCTCGACCGGGAACACGTCGATGGCGGCGCCGATCAGGTGCTGATCCTTGATCGCACTGGCCAGTGCGTCGAGATCGACCACGGTGCCACGCGCAGCGTTGATCAGGATCGCGCCCTTCTTCATGGCACGGATTTCTTTCTCGCCAATCATCATCTGAGTGGATGGCAGCTCAGGCACGTGCAGCGACACGATGTCCGCCAGGCCCAGCAGCTCGGTCAGGCTGGCCACCTGATTCGCGTTGCCCAGTGGCAGCTTGGTCAGCGGGTCGTAGAAGAACACCTGCATACCCAGGCTTTCGGCCAGAACCGACAGCTGAGTACCGATCGAGCCATAGCCGATGATGCCCAGTTTCTTGCCACGGATTTCGAACGAGTTCGCCGCGCTCTTGATCCAGCCACCGCGATGGCAGGAAGCGTTTTTCTCAGGGATGCCGCGCAACAACAGGATCGCCTCCGCCAGCACCAGCTCGGCGACCGAACGGGTGTTGGAGTACGGGGCGTTGAACACGGCGATACCGCGCTCGCGGGCCGCGTCCAGGTCGACCTGGTTGGTGCCGATGCAGAAACAGCCCACCGCGACCAGTTTCTTGGCGCTGTCGAAGAGTTCTTCGGTCAGTTGGGTGCGGGAGCGAATACCGATGAAGTGAGCGTCGGCAATCTTTTCCTTCAGCTCGGCTTCCGGCAGCGACTTGGTGTGGTATTCGATGCTGGTGTAACCGGCGGCCTTGAGGACGTCGACTGCGGATTGGTGGACGCCTTCGAGAAGAAGGAACTTGATCTTGCTCTTGTCGAGGGAAGTCTTGCTCATCTGCGTAAACCTGTGTCCCGGAGAAAATGGCAGGGAATTGGACAGCGCAAGCTGGCCTCACGGCGCAACGGCGCCTTCGCAGGTCGGCCTCAGGCACGTCTCTGCGGGGGCGGTATGCTAGCATATGTGCCCCGCTAAATACCCGTTCCTGCGACGTGAGCCGTTCTCAGGATCACCATGAATCGTTCGAGAGTTCCTTGATGACACAGTCTGCGTTGATAGAAGAACTTAAGTCCCTGGTCGAGCCCGGAAAAGTGCTCACCGATGCCGATTCTCTCGAAGCCTATGGCAAGGACTGGACCCGGCAATTCGCCCCGGCGCCCAGCGCCATCGTGTTCCCTAAGACCACCGAACAGGTCCAGGCCATTGTCCGCTGGGCCAACGAGCACAGGTTTGCGCTGGTGCCGTCGGGTGGTCGTACCGGGTTGTCGGCTGCGGCCGTGGCGATGAACGGCGAGGTGGTCGTTTCCTTCGACTACATGAATCAGATTCTCGAATTCAATGCCACCGACCGTACCGTGCGTTGCCAGCCAGGCCTGGTCACCAAGCAATTGCAGAACTTCGCGGAAGAGAACGGCCTTTATTACCCGGTGGATTTCGCGTCGTCCGGTTCCAGTCAGATTGGCGGCAACATCAACACCAACGCCGGCGGGATCAAGGTCATTCGCTACGGCATGACCCGCAACTGGGTCGCGGGCCTGAAAGTGGTGACGGGCAAGGGCGACATCCTTGAACTGAACAAAGACTTGCTCAAGAACGCCACCGGCTACGACCTGCGTCAGCTGTTCATCGGCTCCGAGGGCACGCTGGGGTTCGTCGTCGAAGCGACGATGCGTCTGGACCGCGAGCCGAACAACCTGACCTGCATGGTGTTGGGCACGCCGGATTTCGATTCGATCATGCCCGTGCTGCACGCCTTCCACGGCAAGCTGGACCTGACTGCGTTCGAATTCTTTTCCGACAAGGGCCTGGCCCACATTCTGGCCCGAGGCGACGTGCCCGAGCCGTTCGAAACCAAGACGCCGTTCTACGCCTTGCTGGAATTCGAAGCGAGCAACGAAGAGATCGCCAATCAGGCGCTGGCGACCTTCGAGCATTGTGTGGAGCAGGGCTGGGTCATCGACGGCGTGATGAGCCAGAGCAAGCAACAGCTGCAGAATCTGTGGAAATTGCGCGAATACCTGTCGGAAACCATCTCCCATTACACGCCGTACAAGAACGATATCTCGGTCACTGTCTCGAAGGTGCCAGCGTTCCTGAATGAAATCGACGCCATCGTCAGTACGCACTACCCTGATTTCGAGGTCGTCTGGTACGGCCACATCGGCGACGGCAATTTGCACCTGAACATCCTCAAGCCGGGCGATCTGCCCAAAGAGGAGTTCTTCGCCCGGTGCGCGACGGTGAACAAGAAGGTGTTCGAGACCGTCGAGAAGTACAACGGCTCGATTTCTGCCGAGCACGGGGTCGGGCTGGTCAAACGTGATTACCTTGAATACAGCCGCTCGCCCGTGGAAATCGAGTACATGAAAGCGGTGAAAGCCGTGTTCGACCCGAACGGCATCATGAACCCTGGCAAAATCTTCGCGCAGTAAGCGACGATTGACTGAATAGACGCTGTATTAAAGGAACGCTCATGAGCTATCAGCACAAATACCTCGACGGCACCAAGGTTCACTTCCCGCTGGGCAAAGTGGTCTGCATCGGCCGCAACTACGCCGAACACGCCAAGGAACTGGATAACCCGGTGCCGACTGAGCCGCTGCTGTTCATCAAGCCCGGCAGCTGCGTGGTCGAGATCGAAGGCGGTTTCAGCATCCCTCAGGATCGGGGTTCGGTGCATTACGAAGCCGAAATCGTGGTCTTGATCGGCAAGCCGCTGAGCAAGAACCCGAGCCGTGAAGAAGTGCTGGACGCCATTTCCGGCTTCGCGCCGGGCCTGGACCTGACCCTGCGTGACGTGCAGTCCAAGCTGAAAGAAAAAGGCTTGCCGTGGGAAATCGCCAAGTCGTTCGACGGCGCGGCGGTGATCGCCCCGTTCGTCTCTGCAGACGTCTACCCGGACCTCGCCGACATCGCCATCCGCCTGACCGTCAACGGCGAAGTGCGTCAGGACGGCAACAGCAGCCAGATGCTCAACCCCATCGTGCCGATGATTCAGCACATGGCGTCGCAGTTCTCGCTGCAAGCGGGCGACCTGATCATGACCGGCACGCCAGCCGGTGTCGGGCCGTTCAACGTGGGCGATCAGATCGTCCTCGAACTACCAGGCCAGAGCCGTTTCGAAAGCGACGTGCGCTGATACCCGACAGGCTCGGCCAACAGGCCGCTTGTGACCCCGCAAGCGGCCTTTTTTATAAGCGCGGGAAATGTCCAGATTGCCGTTTTTTTCACAGCCTATCTGGATAATCCTCCGCCGACCGCAGCGTCACATCGCTGTGCCCATGGATTTTTCTTCAGGATCGTTTCAATGGCTGTTACTGATCAATCGCTGAGCACTCCCGCGCGCCGACGTTTCTCCTGGTTCTGGTTGCTGATCGCCCTGGTGGCGATTCTCGTGGGGCTGTCCTACGCCTGGCACTGGGATGATCGCGGCCTGCTGTGGCTGCGCGAACAGACCGCTTCCGCCGCTGAGCAAAATGCGAGCATCTGGCTGCCTGACTATCACGCTGTCATCGATGGCAAACCCTTGGCAGGGCTGGAAAAGGACGAGGCGTCTGATCTTTCCTATGACGCGTCCAGCAAAACCTTGTACTCGGTCATGGGCAAAAACGCCTTTCTGGCCGAGCTGAGCCTGACCGGGGATGTGCTGCGCAAGATTCCACTGGTGGGCTGGAGCAACCCCGAAGGCGTGGCCGTGCTGGGCAACGGTCTGATCGCGATTGTCGACGAGCGCCAACATCTGATGACCATGGTCACGGTGACGCCGGAGACCAAGACCCTGAACATCGCAGACTTCCCTAAATACGACCTGGGGCCTTCAGCCGATCAGAACAAGGCGTTCGAAGGGGTGGCCTGGGACCCGCGTAATCAGCAGATCATGCTCGGCGAAGAGCGCCCGCCTGCTTTGTTCAGCTGGAAATCCGACGGCAGTGCTGTGTTGAAGGGCGACAAGCAGAAGCGCGAGAACGACAACCTGATCGTCCGCAACCTGTCGGCGCTGTACGCCGATCAGAAAACCGGGCACCTGTTGGTGCTGTCTGCCGAGTCCCACTTGCTGTTGGAGCTGGACGAGAAGGGCAACAAGGTCAGCTTCATGGCGCTGGTGAGAGGCTTCAACGGCCTGGCCCACACCATCCCTCGCGCCGAGGGCGTTGCGATGGACGAAAGCGGCACGATTTACATGGTCAGCGAGCCGAACCTGTTTTACTCGTTCAAGAAGCAGTAGTCAGACAGGTGCGGCACGCCATCAAACCGTCAAGGCGTCCGTTTTTCAGTCTGGTTTCAGGCTACCGTGATATTAAAGCGGTCCCGTCTGAACCCGAGCGTCATCCATGCGTACTTTGTCCCCTCTCAAAACCGTCCTGTTGACGTTGCTGGTCGTTATGGCGCTGGCGATCACTTGGCGCGCTGTTGGCGAGTACCGGCTCATCGAGCGAATGTGGTTCAACTGGCAGGTCTTCTGGCAGTCAAGCGATGCGCAAGCGCTGGGATTGGACGATTACGAAGTGGTGATTGAGGCACGAGCGATTGAAGGGCTGGCGGATAACGTTTCGGCCCTGAGCTTCGATCCTGATCGCAAGACCCTGTTCACGGTGACCAACAAAGACCCCGAACTGGTAGAACTAAGCCTGGAAGGCCACATCCTCAGGCGAATTCCGCTGACGGGGTTTGGGGATGCCGAGGCGGTGGAGTACATCAGCCCCGGCATCTATGTCATCAGCGATGAATACCAGCAGCGTTTGATCAAGGTCCACGTGGACGACGACACCCTGTTTCTCGATTCTGCCGACGCCGAGCAACTGACGTTGGGTATGGGGGCCGGGGGCAACAGCGGTTTCGAAGGGCTGGCTTATGACAACAGGGGCAAGCGCCTGTTTGTCGCCAAGGAGCGCAAGCCCGTGCAGATCCTCGAAGTGCGCGGTTTTCCCAACCTTGATGCGAGCGCGCCAAGCCCCCTGGAAGTGACCTCTAGCAAACGCCGGGACGCGGGGCTGTTTGTCCGTGACCTCTCCAGCCTGCAATTTGATGAGCGCAGCGGCCATTTGTTGGCGCTCTCCGATGAGTCGCGGCAGATTCTGGAGCTGGATACCGAAGGCCGGCCGGTGGGCAATGTCTCGTTGAGCAAAGGCAGCATGGGCCTGAGCAAGAGCGTGCCGCAGGCGGAGGGGATCGCGATGGGGGATGACGAGACGTTGTATCTGGTGAGCGAGCCGAATTTGTTTTATGTGTTCAAGAAGCAGTAGCTAAATGGTTTCTCGATAACCCTGTAGGAGCGAATTCATTCGCGAGCGGCCCTTGCAGCCGACAAACGTCTATCGACTGTACCGACGTCTCGCGAATGAATTCGCTCCTACAGGGTTTCATGTTTCGACAGAACTGCGGAGGTCGCCAGGCCAGGGTTCAGCGAGTCAGGGTTTTCACGCCTTCCTGAGTGCCCAACAGCAGCAAGTCCGCCGAGCGCGCCGCGAACAACCCGTTGGTGACCACGCCAACGATGGCGTTGATCTGTGCTTCCAGCTCCACCGGATTGGTGATGTTCATGTTGTGCACGTCGAGAATGATGTTGCCGTTGTCGGTCAACACGCCTTCGCGATACACCGGGTCGCCGCCCAGTTTCACCAATTGACGCGCAACGTGACTACGGGCCATCGGGATGACTTCCACAGGCAGCGGGAACGCGCCCAGCACCGGCACCAGCTTGCTGCCGTCGGCGATGCAAATGAAAGTTTTCGCCACGGCCGCCACGATCTTCTCGCGGGTCAGGGCTGCGCCGCCGCCTTTGATCAGGTTCAAGTGCTCGTCGCTTTCGTCGGCGCCGTCGATGTAAAACTCCAGATCGCTGACCGTGTTCAGCTCATACACCGGGATGCCGTGGCCTTTCAGGCGTGCGGCGGTGGCTTCGGAACTGGCGACTGCGCCGTCGAACGCGCCTTTGTGCTGCGCCAGCGCGTCGATGAAGCAGTTGGCGGTGGAGCCAGTGCCGACGCCCACGATGCTTTTGTCGTCGAGTTTCGGAAGGATGAAGTCGACGGCGGCCTGTGCAACGGCCTGTTTGAGTTGATCCTGGGTCATGCGGGGCTCCACGGGGGCCAAAGGACACAAAAAGGGCGGGCATTATAGCGACATGCCGTCGGTAAAGCCTGACTCTTGGTGTGGTCGTGCGTCGGGTCGCGGGGTAGACTTCCGGCTCTTGCCCCTTTCGCCAGTGATGCTCCCCGATGCTCGAACAGTACGTGAAGAAAATCCTCACCTCCCGCGTCTACGACGTCGCCATCGAAACCCCGCTGCACGGCGCTCGACAGCTGTCCGAGCGGCTCGGCAACACGGTTCTGCTCAAGCGCGAAGACCTGCAACCGGTGTTCTCCTTCAAGATTCGCGGCGCCTACAACAAGCTGGCGCAGCTGAGCGCGGAAGAGCTGGCGCGGGGCGTGGTTACGGCGTCGGCGGGCAACCATGCGCAGGGTCTGGCGCTGGCGGCGAAAACCCTGGGCGTGTCGGCCACTATCGTGATGCCCAAGACCACGCCGGAGATCAAAGTCGAGGGCGTGCGTTCGCGCGGCGGAAAAGTCGTACTGCACGGTGACTCGTTTCCCGAGGCGCTGGCGTATTCCCTGAAGCTGGTTGAGGAAAAAGGCTACGTCTACATTCACCCCTACGACGACCCTGACACCATCGCCGGGCAAGGCACGGTGGCCATGGAAATCCTCCGTCAGCACCCCGGCCGACTGGACGCGATCTTCGTCCCGGTGGGCGGTGGCGGGCTGATCGCAGGCATCGCGGCCTATGTGAAATACCTGCGGCCGGAGATCAAGGTGATTGGCGTCGAGCCGGACGACTCCAACTGCCTGCAACAGGCCATGGCCTACGGCGAGCGCGTGGTGTTGCAGCAGGTCGGATTGTTCGCGGACGGCGTGGCCGTGGCGCAGATCGGCCAGCACACCTTCGACATCTGCAAGGATTACGTCGACGAAGTCATCACCGTCAGCACCGACGAAATCTGCGCGGCGATCAAGGACATCTACGACGACACTCGCTCGATCACCGAGCCTGCGGGCGCTTTAGGTGCAGCGGGGATCAAGAAATACGTCGAGCAATACGAGGTCAAAGGCCAGACGTTTGTGGCCATCGAGTCCGGCGCCAACGTCAACTTCGACCGCCTGCGCCACGTCGCCGAACGCGCTGAATTGGGCGAAGGCCGCGAAGCGATCATTGCCGTGACCATTCCCGAACAGCCCGGCAGTTTCAAGGCGTTCTGCGAAGCCGTGGGCAAGCGCCAGATCACCGAATTCAACTACCGCTACCACACCGACCGCGAGGCGCACATCTTCGTCGGCGTGCAGACCCACCCCGAGAACGACCCGCGCAAGGCGCTGATCGCGAGCCTCACCGAGCAAGGCTTCCCGGTGCTGGACCTGACCGACAACGAACTCGCCAAGCTGCATTTGCGGCACATGGTGGGCGGGCATTCGGAGCGGGTCAGTGACGAAGTGGTGTTCCGCTTCGAGTTTCCGGAGCGGCCGGGAGCGTTGTTCAATTTTCTGAATAAGCTGGGCGGGAAGTGGAATATCTCGATGTTTCACTACCGTAATCATGGGGCTGCGGATGGTCGGGTCGTGGCGGGACTGGTGGTGCCGGAGGATGAAAGGCACCTGGTGCCGAAGGCGCTGGCGGAGATTGGGTATCCGTATTGGGATGAGACGAATAATCCGGCGTATAGGTTGTTTCTCGGCTGACATCGTTGGTCGCGGTGAGGGCGCACGCTCTTGATTCTGCCCGAAGGGCGTAGGAGTGCCGGGGTGGCGCTCCACCTTGCCTGCGATCTGTCGCGAAGCGGCAGTAAAACCGGACACCTCGGTTGTGTCAGGCATACCGCGTCGTCAGGTTTACGACTGCTACGCAGCCGATCGCGAGCAAGCTTGCTCCTACGCCTTCGGCAGAAGCGGATCGGGTGCAATGTAGCCCAACGCAACTTCCTGCCCGCGACTACGCTCAAAGCACGGCCTCTATAAAGGAAAGCGCCACCATGGAACACTTCGCCGCCCTGAAAATCCTGCACGTGGTCACGACTGTGCTGCTGTTCGCCTGTGGGCTGGCGCTGACGTTCTGGATCGTGCGCGGACGGCGGGCCGGGGATCTGACGGTGCAGAATCGCGCCATGCAGAAGCCTTGGGTGTTTGTCTGGTTGCTGATGGGGTTGTGCCTGCTGACGCTGCCGATCAGCGGCTGGTGGCTGGTGCACTATGCGGGCTGGTCGCTGGGGCAGAGCTGGTTGTTGTTCGCCAGCATTCTTTATACCTTGGGCGCGTTGAGCTGGGCCTGGCTGGCGGTGCGGGTCAATCGGCTGCGCAGGCCAGTGATCGTCGGCAACCCTAAATTTACCCTGGCGTTGGCGGTCTTCAGCGCGGTCTGTTTCGTCGCCATCGTCGGATTGATGGGTGCCAAGCCGGTTTAATTCCGCTGCATCACAATCACTACAAGGACGGTAATGAGGGTACTTCTGGCAGGTGCGACGGGATTCGTCGGGCGTCACTTGCTCAAGGCGCTGAGCAGCGCCGGTCATCAGATCATCGCGACCAGTCGCACCCGGCAATCGTTGCGGTTGCCGGGCGTCGAATGGCGTCAGCTCGACCTCGACACCTTGGCTTCAGTGCCTGACCACTTCGAATTCCCCGAAGCCATCGATCTGCTGATCAACGCCGCCGGTTTGTTGAGTGTGGACGAGCAACAGCTGAGCCTGACCCAGGACCTCGGGACTCGTGCGCTTTTCGATCTGGCGAAACAGGCCGGTGTCCGGGTCCTGCACATCTCGGCCCTCGGCTCGGGCGGACAGCCGGACGTGCCGTTTCTGGCCAGTAAAGCTGCGGCGGATGACTATCTGATGGCGCTCGGCCTACCCGCCGTGGTGCTGCGCCCTTCGTTGATCGTAGGGCAGGGCGGTGCCAGCAGTGACTGGCTCGCTCGTCTTTCCGCATTGCCGGTGATCCCGTTGCTGGACCGCAAAGCCCGATTGCAGCCTTTGCACATCGATGATCTGGTCGGTGCCGTACTGGCCTTGATGCGCCGCTGGCCGGACGCCGCCGTTATCTTGCCCGTGGTGGGGCCTGAGGTCATGACGCTGGGGCAGTTGATCGACCAGATGCGCATGTCCCAAGGATGGCCGACCGCCTGGTTTCTCAAAATCCCTGACGCTGTGACCGAGCTGGGGGCCTCGATGGGCGATCGCTTCGGCTGGAGAGCTCTGAATTATCAAAGTCTGCTCATGGCCCGTCGCGACAACATCGCCGATCCCGAAGTGCTGGAGTCGGTCTGTGGTTATCGCTGCGCCAGTTTGCGTGATCGTTTGCAGGAGTGGCCCGATCCGGCCCAGAGCGCACAGCTCGCCCTGCGTCCGATGATGCTGGCGGTGCTGGCGCTGATCTGGCTGGGCACGGCGTTCGTCAGCCTCGGGCCCGGCTTTGATTGGGGGTTGCGAATTCTTGCCGAGGCCGGACTGACAGGGCCCTTCGCGCAAATCGCGGCGGTGAGTGGTGCGCTGTGCGACGGCGTGTTGGGGGTTGGCCTGCTCATCCCGCGCTGGCGCCGCCGTGTGTTTCAGGCGCAGCTGTGCCTGATGGCGGTTTACACCGTCATCATCACCTTCATCCTTCCCCATTACTGGTTTGACCCTTACGCCGCTGTCGCCAAAAATCTGGTGCTGATGGTGGCCACCCTTTGGCTTTTACGGACCGAACCGCGTCGATGAACGCCTATTTACTGCTCAAAACCCTGCACATTCTGTCGTCCACGATCCTGTTCGGCCTCGGCGCGGGCTCGGCCTATTACGCGCTGAGGGCCTGGCGGACCGGCAAGGTCGAGGTCATCGCCGTGACGTTCAAGCACTTGGTGTTCGCCGACTGGGCGTTCACCACGACGACCGCGATCTTTCAGCCCCTGAGCGGGTTAGGCCTGGTATTGCTGGCGGGTTGGCCGCCCCATCAGAGCTGGCTGATGTGGAGTTTCGGGTTGTACGTGCTGGCGGGCATTTGCTGGCTGCCGGTGGTGTGGCTGCAGATCCGGGTGCACAAGATGGCGAATCAGGCGTTGCTGGACGGTTCTGCGATGCCGATGAAGGCGACTGTTTATATGCGATGGTGGTTTGGCATGGCGTGGCCCGCGTTCTTTTCGTTTATCGCGATTTTTTACCTGATGGTGGCCAAGCCAACTTGAAAAGGGTCACTACTCTAACCCTCACCGCTGAAACCTCTGTAGGAGCGAATTTATTCGCGAAAATAGCTCAGGCGATAGAGTTGTATCGGCTGAGCTGGCCTCTCGCGAATGAATTCGCTCCTACAGGCGATTGAGGCAGTTCTGATATCTCAACCGCGCAACGAAATCACCGGCCAGCCACGACGGGTCGCTTCGGCGCGCAGTTTTTCATCGGGGTCGACGGCCACCGGGTTGGCGACTTGCTCCAGCAGCGGCAGGTCGTTCATCGAGTCGCTGTAGAAATAGCTGTCTTCCAGATCAAAGCCGTTTTCTTCGATCCAGCGGTTCAGGCGCGTCACCTTGCCTTCGCGGAAGCACGGAACGTCGGTGGTGCGGCCGGTGTAGCGGCCTTCGACGATCTCGCACTCGGTCGCCAGCAGCGTGTCGATGCCCAAACGGGCCACAATGGGCGCGGTCACGAAGCGGTTGGTCGCTGTGATGACCACCAGCTTGTCACCCGCATCGCGGTGCTTGGCGAGCAGGGCGAGAGCCTTCGGCAGCATCAACGGCTCGATGCAGTCGCGCATGAACTCGCCATGCCATTCGTCGAGTTGCGCCATTTCAGTGCGGCCGAGGATTTCCAGGCTGAAATTCAGGTAATCCGTCAGGTTCAGAGTGCCTGCCAGATAGTCCTGATAAAAGGCATCGTTACGCTCCTTGTAAGCAGCACCGTCAAGGATGCCGCGTTCGCACAGGTAATCCCCCCAGGCGTGGTCGCTGTCGCCACCCAGGAGTGTGTTGTCGAGGTCGAATAAGGCCAGGCGCATGCGGTTACTCGCTGAATTGGCTGAAAAAAGAGCACAAGAATACGAGGTTTCATCAAGAGATCGCATCTATTAATGCAGTTGTCGCGATAAGCTGCCTGCGCCTCGTTGCTGCCTTCACGATCTTTGTGGAACAATGCGGCGACATGCGTTTGCGAGGTTGTAGCCGTGATCGACCCCGATGGTTTCCGCCCTAATGTCGGGATAATTCTGACAAATGATGCTGGCCAGGTCTTATGGGCTCGCCGTATCAACCAAGATGCCTGGCAGTTTCCGCAAGGAGGGATCAACCCTCAAGAAACGCCGGAAGACGCGCTCTATCGTGAATTGAATGAAGAAGTCGGGCTGGAACGGCACGATGTTGAAATTCTGGCCTGCACCCGTGGCTGGTTGCGCTATCGTCTGCCGCAGCGTCTGGTCCGTACCCACAGCCAGCCGCTGTGCATCGGCCAGAAGCAAAAATGGTTTCTCCTGCGCCTGATCTCCAACGAGCAGCGGGTGCGGATGGATTTGACCGGTAAACCGGAGTTCGATGGCTGGAAATGGGTCAGCTATTGGTATCCGTTGGGCCAGGTGGTGACATTCAAGCGCGAAGTGTATCGCCGCGCACTCAAAGAGCTTGCCCCGCGCCTGTTGGCGCGCGACTGACACGGAGTTCGACCCCGAGCCATGCTCAATACGCTGCGCAAGATCGTCCAGGAAGTTAACTCCGCCAAGGATCTCAAGGCGGCGTTGGGGATTATTGTGTTACGCGTCAAAGAGGCCATGAGCAGCCAGGTCTGCTCGGTCTATTTGCTCGACCCCGAAAGCAACCGTTTCGTGCTGATGGCCACTGAGGGCTTGAACAAGCGCTCCATTGGTAAAGTCAGCATGGCGCCCAATGAGGGCCTGGTCGGTCTGGTCGGCACGCGCGAAGAGCCGCTGAATCTCGAAAACGCCGCCGATCACCCGCGTTATCGCTACTTTGCCGAGACCGGCGAAGAGCGTTTTGCTTCGTTCCTTGGCGCGCCGATCATTCACCACCGGCGTGTCGTCGGGGTGTTGGTGATCCAGCAAAAGGAGCGCCGTCAGTTCGACGAAGGGGAAGAAGCCTTCCTCGTGACCATGAGCGCCCAGTTGGCTGGCGTTATCGCCCACGCCGAGGCCACTGGCTCGATTCGCGGGTTGGGGCGTCAGGGCAAGGGGATTCAGGAAGCCCGCTTCGTCGGCGTAGCCGGCTCGCCAGGTGCGGCGGTCGGTACGGCACTGGTCATGTTGCCGCCCGCCGATCTCGAAGTGGTGCCGGACAAGACCGTCACCGACATCGATGCCGAGCTGAAACTGTTCCAGAACGCCCTTGAGGGCGTTCGCAGCGATATGCGCACACTTTCGGCGAAGTTGGCCACTCAATTGCGCCCTGAAGAGCGTGCGCTGTTCGACGTCTACCTTATGATGCTCGATGATGCATCGCTGGGCAGTGAAGTCACCAACGTCATCAAGACCGGCCAATGGGCACAGGGCGCACTGCGTTCGGTGGTCAATGAGCACGTCAACCGTTTTGAACTGATGGACGATGCCTACCTGCGCGAGCGCGCATCGGACGTCAAGGACCTGGGCCGTCGTCTGCTGGCTTATCTTCAGGAGGCGCGCCAGCAAGCGCTGGTCTATCCCGACGCGACGATTCTGGTCAGCGAGGAATTGACCCCGGCCATGCTCGGAGAAGTGCCGGAAGGCAAGCTCGTCGGTCTGGTATCAGTCTTGGGTTCGGGCAACTCCCACGTGGCGATCCTGGCCCGGGCGATGGGCATCCCAACGGTCATGGGTGCGGTGGATTTGCCGTATTCCAAGGTCGATGGCATCGAGCTGATCGTCGACGGTTATCACGGCGAAGTCTTCACCAACCCCAGCGAAGCCCTGCGCAAGCAGTATTCGGTGGTGGTCGAGGAAGAGCGTCAGCTGTCTCAAGGCCTTGACGCCTTGCGCGAGCTGCCCTGCGTGACGCTCGACGGGCACCGCATGCCGCTGTGGGTCAATACGGGTCTGCTGGCCGACGTGGCGCGTGCTCAACAGCGCGGCGCCGAAGGGGTGGGCCTGTACCGCACCGAAGTGCCGTTCATGATTCAGCAGCGTTTCCCGAGTGAAAAGGAACAGCTGGCGATCTACCGCGAGCAACTGGCCGCGTTCCACCCTCTGCCCGTGACCATGCGCACGCTGGACATTGGCGGTGACAAGGCGCTGTCCTATTTCCCGATCAAGGAAGACAACCCGTTCCTGGGCTGGCGCGGCATTCGCGTGACCCTCGATCACCCGGAAATCTTCCTGGTGCAGACCCGCGCCATGCTCAAGGCCAGCGAAGGCTTGAACAACCTGCGGATTTTGCTGCCGATGATCTCCGGTACCCATGAAACCGAAGAGGCCCTGCACCTGATCCACCGGGCGTGGGGCGAGGTGCGCGACGAAGGCACCGACGTGCCGATGCCGCCGGTGGGCGTGATGATCGAAGTGCCGGCGGCGGTGTACCAGACCCGCGAGCTGGCGCGTCAGGTGGACTTCCTGTCAGTTGGCTCCAACGACTTGACTCAGTACCTGCTGGCGGTCGACCGCAACAACCCACGCGTGGCTGATCTCTACGATTACCTGCACCCGGCTGTTTTACAGGCCCTGCAGAATGTCGTGCGTGACGCTCATGCCGAAGGCAAGCCGGTGAGTATTTGCGGTGAAATGGCAGGCGATCCAGCGGCTGCCGTGCTGTTGATGGCGATGGGCTTCGACAGCCTGTCGATGAACGCCACCAACTTGCCGAAAGTGAAGTGGATGCTGCGCCAGATCAACCTGAGCAAGGCGAAAGAACTGCTGGCGCAGCTAATGAAGAACGACAACCCGCAGGTCATCAGCAGCTCGCTGCAGCTGGCGCTGAGGAATCTTGGGTTGTCGCGGATGATCAACCCGACGTCCGTCAAAGGGCATTGATCGGTCATCAATCTCGACTGCACACACTTGCCCTCTGTGGGAGCGAATTTATTCGCGAGGGGTCTGTACATCCGACACACCTCTGTCAGATGTACTACCGCATCGCGAATAAATTCGCTCCCACAGGTGGTTTGCATTTCACACTGTTAGCTCAACCTCACCCAATCTCCCGCCATATGGCCCGAAGCTGCGTTCGATCAGTCTCCGGCTGCCATCTGCACTGGCAATCAGCACCGTACTCGCCCGCGTCCCGTAATTCGGGCTGGCGATGAACACGCTGGACAGCAGCTTCTCGGTCGCCAAACCCACGCCAGTACTGGGCAGGTCGGCGTCTGGCGCAGCCTCGGCATCCGCAAGAAAACCAAACAGCGCCTCCGGCTCCGGCTGATTCAGCTGATCCGAAAGCGCTGCCTTCGCCTTCAGCAGCTTCGGCCACGGCGTATCAAGCCCTGCGTTGGACACGCCATAAATCCCCGGTTCCAAGCGGTGAGGAAGGGGATTCGCCGCGTTGAGAAAGTGCAGCTCTTCGCGATTGCCCACCAACAGATTGAAGCCGCCGTATTCCGTCGAGCGACCCGCGACTTCCCGCAAGTACTCATCTATCGACAGCGAACCGGTCAAAAAATGAGCAACCAGCTCACCCCTTGAGCGACGCCCCAACGGCTGGCCGGGATCGCGGATGTTGGTCAACGCGGCAAAGCGCCCCTCGGCCGTGACGCCCAGCCACGTGCCGCCCGCTTCCAGATCACGTCCAGCGTAGACGTGGGAAGCGTCTTCCCATTGTGCGAGAGGCAGGGTGGGACGTGCGTAGAATTCATCACGATTGGCCGCCAGAATCAGCGGCTGCGGGTGGGCAGGGCGCCAGGCGAAGACGATCAGGCACATGCGGGCCTCCTTTTTCTCGACACTGTACGCACAGATACACAGGACATCCATCGACCACAGGTGGAGGGCAAGCGCTTGCTCCGGTAACATGCCGCACTGATTTTCGGAGACCCCCATGGAATTTCTGCTCTATCTGGCCCTGGGCGCCTGCGCCGGCGTGCTGGCCGGGCTGTTCGGTGTGGGCGGCGGCATCATCATCGTTCCGGTGCTGGTGTTCAGCTTCACGCTGCAAGGTTTCGACAGTTCGGTCCTGACCCATCTGGCCGTCGGCACATCGCTGGCGACCATCGTGTTCACCTCGATCCAGTCGGTTCGCGCCCACCACAAAATGGGGGCCGTGCGTTGGGCGGTGTTTGCGTGGATGACGGTGGGAATTCTGATCGGCGCGGGGTTTGGCTCACTGACGGCCAGCTACATCGCCGGGCCGCATTTGCAGAAAATCATTGGGGTCTTCGCGATCCTGGTCGCCCTTCAGATGGCCCTCGACCTCAGGCCCAAGGCCAGCGGCAGCGTGCCGGGCAAGACGGGGCTGACGGCGGCAGGTGTGGTGATCGGCTGGGCGTCGGCGATTTTCGGCATCGGCGGTGGATCATTGACCGTGCCATTCCTCACCTGGCGCAGTCTGACGATGCAGCAAGCGGTCGCCACGTCCTCCGCCTGCGGCTTTCCCATCGCGGTGGCGAGCGCCATAAGTTTCATGATTCTGGGGTGGCATGACCCGCTGCTGCCCCCGCATAGTCTCGGTTTCGTGTACTTGCCTGCGCTGATCGGCATCGCCGTCACCAGCATGTTTTTCGCCCGTTTTGGTGCGAAGCTGGCGCACAAACTGTCACCGAGGGTGCTGAAACGACTGTTCGCACTCCTGCTGGTGGTCGTGGGTACCAGTTTTCTGATTTGATTCGTTGCTCTATGAGCGTCCATTTAAGGAGTCGCAATGCTGCCTTACCCGCAGATTGACCCGGTAGCCGTGGCCATCGGTCCGCTGCAAATTCACTGGTACGGCCTGATGTACCTGGTCGGCATCGGCAGTGCCTGGTTCCTGGCTTCGCGTCGTTTGAACACGTTCGACCCGACATGGACCAAGGAAAAACTCTCGGACATGATCTTCTGGGTCGCGATGGGCGTGATCGTCGGTGGACGGCTCGGTTACGTGCTGTTCTACGACCTGCCGAACTACATCGCCAACCCGCTGCTGATCTTTGAAGTGTGGAAAGGCGGCATGGCATTCCACGGCGGTTTCATCGGCGTGATGATCGCGACCTACTGGTTCGGCAAACGCAACGGCAAGTCGTTCTTCCAACTGATGGACTTCATCGCGCCAATGGTGCCGATTGGCCTGGGTGCCGGGCGCATCGGCAACTTCATCAACGGCGAGTTGTGGGGCAAACCGACCGACCTGCCGTGGGCCATGGTCTTCCCGCCGTTCAGCGACCCTGCTCAACTGCCGCGCCACCCGTCGCAGCTGTATCAATTCGCGCTGGAAGGTGTGGCACTGTTCGTCATTCTCTATTTCTTCTCGCGCAAACCGCGTCCGACCATGGCGGTTTCCGGCATGTTCGCGCTGTTTTACGGGATTTTCCGCTTTGTCGTGGAGTTCGTCCGAGTGCCCGATGCCCAACTGGGTTATCTGGCCTGGGGCTGGGTCACCATGGGTCAGATCCTCAGCCTGCCGATGATCATCGGTGGCCTGGTGTTGATCTGGCTGGCCTATCACCGCGCACCGGCTGCCAACAAGGCAGCGGTTTGACTCTGGATCGCCCGGCTCATGAGGCCGGGCGATTCATCGATACAGAGGGCCTTTGGGCATGAAGCAATACCTTGAGCTGTTACAGGACGTCATCGCCAACGGAACGCGCAAGGGCGACCGCACCGGCACCGGCACGACGGCGGTGTTCGGTCGTCAGATTCGCCACAACCTTGCCGATGGCTTCCCGCTGCTGACCACCAAAAAGCTGCACTTCAAGAGCATCGCCAATGAGCTGATCTGGATGCTCAGCGGCAACACCAACACCCAATGGCTCAACGAAAACGGCGTGACCATCTGGGACGAGTGGGCGACTGAAGACGGCGACCTGGGCCCGGTTTACGGCGCACAGTGGACCGGCTGGCCGACCAAGGACGGCGGCAAGATCAACCAGATCGATTACATGGTCGATTGCCTCAAGCACAACCCCAACAGTCGCCGCATCCTGTTCCACGGCTGGAACACCGAATACCTGCCGGACGAAAAGCTTTCGCCTCAGGAAAACGTGAAGGTCGGACGTCAAGCGCTCGCGGTCTGCCATTTGCTGTATCAAGCGTTCGTGGCGGACGGCAAGCTGTCGATGCAGCTGTACATTCGCAGCTCCGATGTCTTCCTCGGCCTGCCGTACAACATCGCCGCGCTGGCCCTGCTGACCCATATGCTGGCGCAGCAGTGCGACCTGATCCCGCACGAGATCATCGTCAGCCTGGGCGACACCCACGCCTATTCGAACCACGAAGAGCAGATCGCCACGCAACTGACCCGCACGCCCAAAGCGCTGCCCCAGTTGAAGATCAACCGCCGCCCGGACAGCATCTACGACTACCGTTTCGAAGACTTCGAGATCGTGGGCTACGACGCCGATCCCAACATCAAAGCGCCTGTGGCGGTTTGAGCCTCCAGCGCTGAAGACTCTGTAGCAGTCCGGCTCGGCGGCGGTAGCGATTCTGCTCACGCCGCCAGCAAGCCGTACTGATCCAGAGCGATTTAATTAAATTCGCACGCGGGTTCTATGTTCTAACCGGTTAACCCCAAAGTTCCCGGTCAATTAAAATTTAATAAAAGTTCGGATTGTTGCAGTTGCGTAATAACTGTTTTGCAAGGCAGTAAACAAAATTGATTTGATAGATATTTTCAATCTGTCGATTGCGTGTATTGAGTTTAACTCTGGGGATTGTTTGTTCTATAGTCGGGGTCTACCGATAAGTCTTTAGCCTGACACGCGTTTGGAATCACCCTCCATGACCACGACGAACTTCAGCACTGACACTTACTCCAGCACCACCTCCGGTCTTTATCGCGCCGCCGCTCGCATCCTCAACGAAGCCGGAATCCAGATCAACGGATCGGCACCCTCGGATATTCGCTTCAATGGTCCCGGCGTTCTCGAACGCGCTTTCGCCCAGGGCAACCTGGGGTTGGGCGAGGCCTACATGGACGGGCAATGGGACAGCGAGCATCTAGACGAGTTTTTCCATCGGCTCCTCAAGACGCGGATGACGGAAGACGTCAAACCGATTCGCTTGCTGTTCTACGCGCTCATGGCCAAGTTCATGAACCGGCAAAACGTCAAACGTTCGAAAACGGTCGGTGAAGTGCATTACGACCTGGGCAACGATTTCTATTCGAAAATGCTCGACTCGCGCATGACCTACACCTGCGGGTACTGGGAAAACGCCGCAACCCTCGAAGAAGCGCAAGCCGCCAAGCTCGACCTGATCTGCCGCAAGTTGCAACTCAAGCCCGGCATGCGCGTGCTCGACATTGGCTGCGGCTGGGGCAGCTTCATGAGCTATGCCGCTGAACACTACGGCGTCGAAGCCGTGGGTGTGAGCATTTCCAAAGAACAGATTGCCTGGGCCAAAGAGCGCTACAAGCACCTGCCACTTGAATTTCGCTTCCAGGATTACCGTGAACTGGACGAGCAGTTCGATGCGATTGCCAGCGTGGGCATGTTCGAACACGTGGGTCGCAAGAACCATCGAGAATACATGGAACTGGCCAATCGCTGTTTGAAACCCGGTGGGTTGTTCCTGTTGCATACCATCGGCAAGAACCAGCGCAACTCTTACCCTGATCCATGGATCGACAAATATATATTCCCCAATGGTGACCTGCCTTCAATTGGTCAAATGGGCGATGCCATGGATGGGCTATTCGTGGTCGAAGACTTGCACAACTTTGGCGCGGACTACGACAAGACACTCATGGCGTGGCACGAGAACTTCATGAAAGCCTGGCCTGAGTTTGAATCGCAATTGGGCGAACGCTTCTATCGCATGTGGCGTTATTACCTGTTGTCCTGTGCCGGGGCGTTCCGCGCGCGGGACATTCAATTGTGGCAGTGGGTATTGTCCAAAGGTGGCGTGCCGCATGGGTACCACCGCAGCCAGATTTGAGCACTTACTTTAAACACCTCTGTAGGAGCGCGCTTGCCCGCAAAGGCGGTGTGTCAGATGGCTTGGATGCCATCGACGCACCGTGATCGCGGGCAAGCGCACTCCTACATCTGCTCGATCATCTACGACTATCATCACGCCTTCCGCTAATTAACTTCCTCTATCCACCCAGTGCGGCATCACAATGAGCTTCGGCGTCGGGTTTTCCTTATCGTCTCTCCATTGAACAAGCACACGGCTGGCTTCACATGAGGTCGCCGGGAACGTGATCCCCGAGGAGAGAAGCGCATGAGCAACAAACTGACGACCGCATTCGGCGCCCCTGTTGTCGATAACCAGAACATCCAGACCGCAGGCCCTCATGGCCCGGCGCTGTTGCAGGACGTCTGGTTCCTGGAAAAACTTGCTCACTTCGACCGCGAAGTCATCCCGGAGCGCCGCATGCACGCCAAAGGCTCGGGCGCGTTCGGCACGTTCACCGTCACTCACGACATCACCCAGTTCACCCGCGCCAAACTCTTCTCTCAGGTCGGCAAGCAGACTGAAATGTTCGCCCGCTTCTCGACCGTCGCCGGTGAGCGAGGCGCTGCGGACGCGGAACGCGACATTCGCGGCTTCGCCCTGAAGTTCTACACCGAAGAAGGCAACTGGGACCTCGTCGGCAACAACACCCCGGTGTTCTTCCTGCGCGATCCGCTGAAATTTCCTGACCTGAACCACGCTGTGAAACGCGACCCACGCACCGGCATGCGCAGCGCTGAAAACAATTGGGACTTCTGGACCCAACTGCCCGAAGCGTTTCACCAGGTCACCGTGGTCATGAGCGAGCGCGGCATTCCCCGCAGCTACCGCGAGATGCACGGTTTTGGCAGCCACACCTACAGCTTCCTCAACGCGCAGCACGAACGTTTCTGGGTCAAATTCCACTTCGTGTCCCAGCAAGGCATTGCCAACCTGACCGATGCCGAAGCGCAGGATTTGGTGGGTCGCGATCGTGAGTCCCATCACCGCGATCTGTACGAAAGCATCGAGAGCGGCAATTTCCCTCGCTGGAAACTGTTCGTGCAGATCATGCCGGAGAAGGAAGCGGGCAGTTACCACATCAACCCGTTCGACCTGACCAAGGTCTGGCCGAAAGGCGACTACCCGTTGATCGAAGTGGGCGTGTTCGAGCTGAACCGCAACCCGGAAAACAACTTCGCCGACGTCGAGCAAGCCGCGTTCGCGCCTTCCAACGTGGTGCCGGGTATCAGTTTCTCGCCGGACAAAATGCTGCAAGGCCGTCTGTTCTCCTACGGCGATGCCCAGCGCTACCGTTTGAGCGTCAACCACCACCAGATTCCGGTGAACTCGCCAAAAGCAGCGCTGCACGTGAACAGCTATCACCGCGATGGCCTGATGCGCATCGACGGCAACCGTGGCGGCATGACCTCGTACGAGCCGAACACCAAGGGCGCGTTCCAGGAGCAGCCTGATTTCCGCGAGCCGCCGCTGTCCATCGAAGGCGCTGCGGGCCACTGGAACCACCGTGTGGACGACGACTACTTCTCGCAGCCGGGCAACCTGTTTCGCAACATGAGCCCGAAAGAGCAACAGTCGCTGTTCGATAACACCGCACGTGCCCTGCGCGGCGTGTCGGCGCCGATCATCGCGCTGCACATCAAGCACTGCACCCAGGCTGACCCGGCGTACGGCGCCGGTGTGACCGAGGCGGTGGAGCGTATTCACCACGCGTAACGGCAGCTGAAACACAAAGCCCCCAACCTGAGTGACAGGTTGGGGGCTTTTTTCATTGGCCGATGTTTACTGACTTTGCGCAACGGATCCCCAATGCTGCAAATCCTGTGGGTTCGTCTGACACACCGCTTTCGCCACTGTCGTAACCTCCAGAAGCTCCTACAAGTCCGAGTCGAATTCGAAATCAGTTTCAGGGGCAGATAGCTTTAATGCCCATGACTGCGCCCCACATGGGAATGCTCCACTTCGGCGGCGACCACGCTGCCGCTCACTTCCAGCCGATCCAGAATCCCGCAATGATCCGGCGCGCCTTCGCTGCAGCGCTGTCGCAAATCCACCAACTGCGCTTGTAGCGCCTGAAGGCTAGCGATGCGGGCGCTGACGTGCTGAATGTGCTCGTCGATCAGCGCATTCACGCTTTCACACTGATCTTGCGGGCTGTCGCGCAGGGCCAGCAGACTGCGGATTTCATCCAGCGTCATGTCCAGGCTGCGGCAGTTGCGGATGAAGGTCAGGCGCTCGACGTGTTCCTGAGTGTACAGCCGGTAATTGCCTTCACTTCGCGCAGGCTCGGACAGCAGCTTTTCGCGCTCGTAATAACGAATGGTTTCCACGGGGCAGTCGGTCAGTTTGGCCAGCTCGCCGATCTTGAAAGAGGCGTTCATGTCATCGATCCCGTTTTGAGGCTTGACCCTATAGTGGCTACAGGGTGTTCACTTGGCAACACGCACACCAAGAGACTCAATCGATGAGTGACTCTGTACACAAACATTCGCCCCACGATCACGCTGGCCATGACCATAGCGGCCATGACCACGCAGGGAATGATCACTCGGCGCCCGTGACATTCACGCCGGTCGGCAAGCACGAGCACAAAGCCCATTCATGCTGCTCCCATGAGAGCGCTCCGGCGGTGGTCAGCGTTGGCAACGGTTCGACAGACAACGCGCGTCTCAGCCGCTTCCGCATCGAGGCGATGGACTGCCCGACCGAACAGACACTGATCCAGAACAAGCTGGGCATGATGTCGGGCATTCAAAAGCTCGAATTCAACCTGATCAATCGTGTGCTGGACGTCTGGCATGAGCTGCCGTCGACCGACCCGATTCGTGAGGCCATCGGCTCGCTCGGCATGCAGGCTGACGTGATGGAAGAGGGCGCAGCCCAAGAGACCGAATCGCTGCCGTCGCCGAAAAAGCCGTGGTGGCCGCTGGCGCTGTCCGGCGTGGCTGCTGTGTCGGCGGAAATCATTCACTTCACGGATGCCGCGCCGACCTGGGTGGTGGCGCTGATTGCCCTCGTCGCAATCTTCAGCGGCGGCCTGACCACCTACAAAAAAGGTTGGATCGCGCTCAAAAACTTCAATCTGAACATCAACGCCCTGATGAGCATCGCCGTGACCGGTGCCGTGCTGATCGGGCAGTGGCCGGAAGCGGCGATGGTGATGTTCCTGTTCACTGTGGCCGAGCTGATCGAAGCCAAATCCCTGGACCGCGCGCGCAACGCCATCGGCGGCCTGATGCAGCTGACGCCCGAGATGGCGACGGTTCAGCAAGACGGCCAGTGGGTGGAGGTCGAGGTCAAGCACATCGCATTGGGCAGCGTGGTCCGGGTCAAACCGGGCGAGCGCATTGGCTTGGACGGTGAGGTGGTGGCGGGGCATTCGAGCATCGACCAGGCGCCGATCACGGGTGAAAGCCTGCCGATCGAGAAGACCGTGGGCGACAAGGTGTTTGCCGGGACCATCAACCAGGCCGGTTCGCTGGAGTACAAGGTCACGGCGGCGGCGAACAATTCGTCGCTGGCGCGGATCATTCACGCGGTCGAAGCGGCTCAAGGCGCGCGTGCGCCGACTCAGCGCTTCGTCGACAGCTTCTCGAAAATCTACACGCCCGCCGTGTTCGCGCTGGCGCTGGCCGTGGCGATCATCCCGCCGTTGTTCATGGGCGCGACGTGGTTCGACTGGATCTACCGTGCGCTGGTGTTGCTGGTGGTGGCGTGCCCCTGTGCATTGGTGATTTCAACGCCGGTGAGCATCGTCAGCGGTCTCGCTGCGGCGGCGCGCAAGGGGATTTTGGTCAAGGGCGGCGTCTATCTGGAAATGGGGCACAAGCTCGATTACCTGGCGTTGGACAAAACCGGGACCATCACCCACGGCAAACCGGTGCAGACCGATTACGTGTTGCTCGACGAGGCGTTCGGTGATCGCGCGCTGGCGATATCAGCAAGCCTCGCAGGGCGCTCCGATCACCCGGTTTCTCAGGCCATTGCGACCGATTTCGGCAAGGACGGGCATCTGCCGGTCGAGGCGTTCGAAGCGCTGGGCGGGCGAGGTGTGAAGGGTGAGGTCGATGGTCGTCTGTATCACTTGGGCAACCACCGGTTGGTGCATGAGTCGGGGCTCTGCTCGCCCGAACTTGAGGCGCGTCTTGAGGTGCTGGAAACCCAAGGCAAAACCGTGGTGCTGTTGTTCGACGAGACCGGACCGTTGGCGTTGTTCGCCGTGGCCGACACGGTCAAGGACAGCAGCCGTGAAGCCATTGCGCAATTGCATGCACTGGGCGTGAAGACCGTGATGCTCACCGGTGATAACCCACACACGGCCAAGGCGATTGCCGCACAGGTGGGGATCGATCAGGCCCAGGGCAACCTGCTGCCGACCGACAAGTTGCAGGCGATTGAAGGCCTGTACGCGCAGAACCATCGCGTCGGGATGGTGGGTGATGGCATCAACGACGCGCCTGCATTGGCGCGGGCGGAGATCGGCTTCGCGATGGCAGCTGCTGGGACTGACACCGCCATTGAAACGGCTGACGTGGCGTTGATGGACGACGATTTGCGCAAGATTCCGGCGTTCATCCGTCTGTCCCGGGACACCGCGGCAGTGCTCAAGCAAAACATCGCGCTGGCGCTGGTGATCAAGGCGATCTTCCTCGTCGTGACGTTCGCGGGCGTCGCTACCATGTGGATGGCCGTATTTGCGGATATGGGGGTGAGCTTGCTGGTGGTGTTCAACGGGTTGCGGTTGTTGAGGAAGTAACGCAAGTTTTGATGACGCTGCGCTATCCCCTGTGGGAGCGAATTCATTCGCGATGGTCTGTCTGACGATGGATCTGCGTCGGATGTACCCATGTCTCGCGAATGAATTCGCTCCCACAGTGAGGTCAGCATTTCACATCAGGAAGTGTATGAAGTGGAGCGATTACTTCCCGTACTTCTTCCGCCCCCAGGCGATCATGCTTTCCAGCAGTGATTTCAACACCACCCGCGTCGGGTCAGCCAGGTCCGCGCGGTAGTGGAACGGCACGAACTCTTCCATGTACGTGCTCTGCGCCAGTTCCAGTTGCACCGCGTGGATGTTCTCGGCCGGGTTGCCGTAGTGGCGTGTGATGTGGCCGCCCTTGAAGCGTCCGTTGAGCACATGGCTGTAGTTCTTCGCGCCTGCGCACACCGCTTCAACGCGTTTTTCCAGCTCGGGATCGCAGCTCGCGCCGTTGAAGGTGCCGAGGTTGAAGTCCGGCAGGCGACCGTCGAACAAGTGCGGGATGTGGCCGCGAATCGAGTGGGCGTCGAACAGCAGCGCATAGCCGAATTCGTCGCGCAGACGCTCCAGCTCATTGCGCAGGGTGTCGTGGTACGGCGTCCAGATTTTCTCCAGATACGTCGCGCGCTCTTCCTGGGTCGGCACCTGGCCTTCCTTGAACAGCGGATCGCCTTCGAACAACGTCGATGGGTACAGTCCGGTGGTCGCACCAGCGTACAGCGGCTTGTCGTCGGAGGGGCGGTTGAGGTCGATGACGAAGCGCGAATACTCGGCGGCCAGCACGCTGGCGCCCAGATCGTGGGCGAAATCGTAGAGGCGCGGGATGTGCCAGTCCGTGTCCGGCAGGCTCACGGCCTCGTCCACCAGCCCCTCGCGCACCACCGGCGTCAGATGCAAACCTGGGTGCGGCATGCTGATCAGCAGCGGCACGCGACCGCGAGTGAAACTAAATACCTTGTCCACAGTATTCTCCTGATTGGAAACGGCTTAGAAACGACTTTCCACGCCGTGACGCACGACGCGTTTATCCAGATCCCCGCCCAGCCAATAAGCCAGGTCCGCAGGCCGTTCGATGTTCCACGCGACGAAATCCGCCACCTTGCCGACTTCCAGCGAGCCGTGCGTTTCAGCCAGGCCCAAGGCTTGCGCGGCATGAATCGTTGCGCCCGCCAGGGCTTCTTCCGGGGTCATGCGGAACAGGGTGCAGGCCATGTTCAGCATCAGTCGCAGCGACAGGCCCGGCGAGGTGCCTGGGTTGAGGTCGGTGGCGATGGCGATCTTCACGCCGTGTTTGCGCAGGGCGTCCATCGGTGGCAACTGAGTCTCACGAAGGAAGTAGAACGCGCCCGGCAGCAGCACCGCGACGGTGCCGGAAGCGGCCATGGCGATGGCGTCTTCCTCGGTCATGAATTCCAGATGGTCAGCCGACAGCGCCTGATAACGGGCTGCCAGACTCGAACCATGAAGCGACGACAACTGCTCGGCGTGCAGCTTCACCGGCAAGCCCAATTGGCCGGCGGTGATGAACACCTGCTCGACCTGCGCAGGCGAAAAAGCCAGGTATTCGCAGAACGCATCCACTGCATCCACCAGATTTTCAGCCGCCAGTGCGGGCAGCATTTCCGAGCAAATGTGGGCGATGTAATCGTCGGCGCGATCCTTGTATTCCGGGGGCAGGGCGTGGGCGGCGAGACAGGTGGTGCGCACGGTGACGGGGAGTTTTTCCCCTAGTCGGCGAGCGACACGCAGCATTTTGCCTTCGCTGGCCAGGTCCAGGCCGTAGCCGGATTTGATCTCCAGCGTGGTCACACCGTCCTTGAGCAAATGCTGCACACGGCGCTCAGCGCTGGCGTAGAGCTGCTCTTCGCTGGCCGCCCGGGTCGCGCGCACGGTGCTGGCGATACCGCCTCCGGCCGCCGCGATTTCGGCGTAACTGACACCTTGCAGACGCTGCTCGAATTCGCCGCTGCGATTGCCGCCGAACACGGTGTGGGTGTGGCAGTCGATCAGGCCAGGTGTGACCCACGCGCCGTCGAGGTCAACCTTTTGAGCGTCGGCCAGATCAGGGGCATCGCTCAGAGGACCGACCCAGGCAATGTGCGCTCCGTCGGTCACGATGGCCGCGTTCTCGATGATCGAGTACGTGCCGTTTGCCATGGTTGCTGCGTGACAGTTATGCCAGAGCGTTTTCATCGATACCTCCAGAGTGCGAAACGATAAAGAACCTGTGGGAGTGAGCTTGCTCGCGATGACGGTGTGTCAGACGGCATAGATGTTTCTGACCCACCGCAATCGCGAGCAAGCTCACTCCTACAGGATTTGTGTCATCCGACAGGTCGGTTTTTGATCAGTTTGTGGGTTGGCTTCACCCAAACCCGATACACAATCACCAACATCACAATCCACACCGCGCCCACCAGAAGCGCTGCCTGCGTATCGGGGAAATACCCCAGCACCACAAACACGAACACCATGAACGCAGTGGCGGCAATCGGTGCGACCGGCCACAACGGCACCGGAAATTTCAATTGCGCGACGTCTTCCGGACTCATCGAGCGGCGCATCGCAATCTGTGTGACGAGGATCATCAGCCACACCCAGACCGTGGCGAAGGTCGCGATGGATGCGATCAGCAGGAACACGTTCTCCGGAATCAGATAATTCAGCACCACGCCGCAGAGCAATGCGGCGCCCATCACCAGCACGGTCATCCACGGCACGCCGTTGGCCGACAGCTGCGCGAACCCTTTGGGCGCCTGACCCTGAATTGCCAAGCCGTACATCATGCGACCGGCGCCAAAAATGTCGCTGTTGATCGCCGAAATCGCCGCTGAGATCACCACGATGTTGAGGATGATCGCCGCCGAGGAAATCCCGAGCTTGTCGAAAATCTGGACGAACGGGCTGCCTTGGCTGCCGATGTCCTGCCACGGGTACAACGACATCAGCACGAACAGCGTCAGCACGTAAAACAGCAAAATCCGCAGCGGCACTGCGTTGATCGCGCGGGGAATAACCCGCTCAGGATCACGCGCCTCGCCGGCTGCCACGCCAATGATTTCAATGCCGCCGAACGCGAACATCACCACCGCCAGCGCTGCGACCATGCCGCCGACGCCATTGGGCATGAAGCCGCCCTGGGTCCACAGATTGCTCACGTGGCTGACGCTGTCGCCCGCAGACGACCCGATGCCGAACAGCAAAATGCCGAAGCCCGCGAGGATCATCCCGATGATCGCGCCGACCTTGAGCAGCGACAGCCAGAACTCGGTTTCACCAAACACTTTGACGCTGCACAGGTTGAGCGCGCCAATCACGAAAACGATGCCGAGCACCCAGGTCCAGCGGGGCACGTCGGGGAACCAGAAACCCATGTAGATCCCGAATGCCGTAACGTCGGCCAGGCAGACGATGATCATCTCGAATGCGTAGGTCCAGCCCAGGACGAAGCCTGCCAGCGGACCCAGGTATTGCGTGGCGTACTCGCTGAACGAGCCGGACACCGGGTTGCGCACGGCCATCTCGCCGAGTGCGCGCATGACCATGTACACCGCGGCACCCGCGATGAGGTAGACCAGCAGTACAGCAGGCCCGGCCAGTTTGATCGCCGACGCCGAGCCATAGAACAGCCCGGTGCCGATGGCAGAACCCAGCGCCATGAAGCGAATGTGACGGGCGCTGAGCCCGCGTTTCAGATCTGTTGCGTTTTGCGGTTTCATCTCACGCTTTTCCTAGTCTTTCCTTTTGCTGAAATGAGGATGGGCACCCAATCCTGTAGGAGTGAGCTTGCTCGCGATAGCGGTTTGTCGGACACGCAATTAGCGCCTGATGAACCGTCATCGCGAGCAAGCTCGCTCCTACAGGGCGGTGGCGAAACGCCAAAAGCGCTCCCACCTTCATTTCAATGACAGGCCGTCCCTGGCCTGTCCCGATCAGAAGCTCGGCAGCAGGTCAGCGGAAACCAGTTCGCTCAGGCAATTGGATGCCAGCAGCGCGGTGGCGGCCTCGATGTCAGGGGCGAAGAAGCGGTCTTTTTCGTAGAACGGGACTTTGCCGCGCAGGGTGGTGCGGGCGATTTCCAGTTTTTCCGAGGTCTTCAGACCATTGCGCAGGTCCAGACCCTGACACGCAGCCAGCCATTCTACAGCCAGCACGCCCCGGGTGTTTTCCGCCATTTCCCACAGACGCTTGCCAGCGGCAGGTGCCATCGACACGTGGTCTTCCTGGTTGGCCGAGGTCGGCAGGCTGTCGACGCTGTGCGGGTGGGACAGCGCCTTGTTCTCGCTGGCCAATGCCGCTGCGGTCACCTGGGCGATCATGAAGCCGGAGTTCACGCCGCCATTGGCCACCAGAAACGGCGGCAGTTGCGACATGTGCTTGTCCATCATCAGCGAGATGCGGCGTTCACTCAGCGAGCCGATTTCAGCGATGGCCAGCGCGATGTTGTCGGCGGCCATGGCCACCGGCTCGGCGTGGAAGTTGCCGCCCGAGATAATGTCGTCTTCGGCGGCGAACACCAGCGGGTTGTCGGACACGGCGTTGGATTCGACGGCCAGCACCTCAGCGGCCTGACGCAACTGGGTCAGGCACGCGCCCATGACCTGTGGCTGGCAGCGCAGCGAATACGGGTCTTGAACCTTGTCGCAGTCGCGGTGGGAATCAGAGACCTGGCTGCTGTCGCCCAGCAAGTCGCGATAGGCCGCGGCGGAATCGATCTGGCCACGTTGACCACGGGCGGCGTGAATCCGCGCATCGAACGGCGAACGTGAGCCGAGCACCGCTTCAACGGTCAGCGCGCCACAGCTCAAGGCGCCGGCAAACAGATCTTCGCCTTCGAACAGGCCACGCAGGGCGTACGCGGTCGACACCTGTGTGCCGTTCAGTAATGCCAGGCCTTCTTTTGCGGCGAGGGTCAGCGGCTTCAAGCCAGCGACTGCCAAGGCTTCAACGGCGTTCAGCCACTGGCCCTTGTAACGCGCCTTGCCTTCGCCCAGCAGCACCAGCGACATGTGCGCCAGTGGCGCGAGGTCGCCGGACGCACCGACCGAACCTTTCAGCGGAATGTGCGGATAGACCTCGGCGTTGATCAGCGCGATCAGCGCATCGATCACCTGACGACGAATGCCCGAGAAACCACGGCTCAGGCTGTTGACCTTGAGCACCATGATCAGGCGCACCAGCTCGTCGCTGATCGGCTGACCTACGCCTGCGGCGTGAGACAACACCAGCGAGCGTTGCAGGTTTTCCAGATCGGCGCTGGCGATGCGGGTCGAAGCCAGCAGGCCGAAACCGGTGTTGATGCCGTAGGCCGTGCGGTCTTCAGCAAGGATGCGCTCGACGCAGGCCACGCTGTCTTCGATCTGTTGGTCGGCGCTGGCGTCCAGCGTGAGGGTCACGGGTTGCTGATAGATCGCGCGCAGTTGCGCCAGGGTCAACTGGCCGGGGATCAGGTTCAGCGGGGTCGCCTTTTGGGTGTCGGTCACGATGCTGCTACTCCTTCGTTGATGTCGGTCGCGTGCCTTGAACTGGCTCCTGCCTGTTCCGCGCTTGTGGCGCTCGGACTGCGGCTGTTGCTGTTATGGGTTGCCGCATAATCGCGGCAGACCTGAAAGACGGTTTCCAGTGATTCTTCGTTCTTGAGCAGGGTCACGCTGCTGGCGATGTCCGGGGCCAGCCAGCGGTCTTCGTCATAAGCCGGAACGCGCTCACGCAGCAGACGCCACGCGGCTTCGGTGCCCACGCCGAAGCGCGGCCCCTTAAAGAATTCGAACGCTTGAGCGGCGAGCAGGTACTCGATGGCGAGGATCTGCGTGACGTTCTCCAGCACCTTGTGCAGCTTCAAGGCGGCGCTGGTGCCCATGCTCAAATGGTCCTCTTGAAGCCCTGACGTCACGTAGTTGTCGATGACGGCCGGTTGCGCCAGCTGGCGGTTTTCCGCACAGAGGGACGCGGCGACATATTGCACGATCATCATCCCGGAGTTGACCCCCGGCTGGCTGACCAGAAACGCAGGCAGGCCGCTGACGGTCGGGTTGATCAGGCGGTCCAGACGTCGCTCGGCAATCGAGCCCAGTTCAGCCATCGCAATGGCGAGCAGGTCCGCCGCCATCGCCACTGACTGACCGTGTGGGTTGGCTTGCGAGACGACGCGATAGGCGTCAGGCGCGCCCAGCAGCAGCGGGTTGTCGGTGGCCGAATTCAGCTCGGTTTCGATCTGCTGGGTGGCGTGAGCGAGTTGGTCGCGGGTGGCCCCGTGGACCTGCGGAATCGAACGGATGCTCAAGGCGTCCTGTGTACGAATACCCTTGCTGTTGGCCAAGACTTCGCTGCCCGCCAGCAGGCCGCGCAGGTTCTTGCCCACTTGCTGCATGCCCGGATGGGGCTTGAGCGCAATGATCGTTTCATCGAATGCGTCGAGCTGACCGCGCAGGCCTTCGAAGGTCATGGCGCTGATCACATCGGCCCATTGCATCAGGCGATTCACGTCGGCGATGGCCAGGCAGCTCAGGCCGGTCATGCACGGCGTACCGTTGACCAGACACAACCCGTCCTTGGCGCCGAGTTCGACCGGCGACAGACCTTCCTCGCTCAGCGCTTGCAATGCCGATACGACTTGCCCGCGATAGCTGACCTGACCGACGCCCAGCAGTGCGACGCCGATGTGCGCCATGTGGGTCAGGTAGCCGACCGAACCCTGGGACGGCACCTGCGGCGTGATGCGGCGGTTGAGCAACGCCATCAGCGCTTCGACCACTTGACGATGGATGCCGGACTTGCCCTGTGTGTAGTTGATGATCGCGGCGCAGATGATCGCGCGGGTCTGCTCATCGGGCAGTGCCGGGCCGACACCGCAGGCGTGGCTGAGCAGCGTGTTGCGCGACAGGCGGCTCAGTTGCTCGCCTTGCAGCGACACGTTGCACAGCGCCCCCAAGCCGGTGTTCACGCCGTAGGCGCGTTCGTCGCTGGCGACGATGCGCTGCACGATGGCCTGGGCGTTGTCGATCCGTGCCCAGGCGCTATCGGACAACGCCAGCGTGGCGCCATGACGCGCCACGGCGGTGATGTCCTGCCAGGTGACCCGTGCATCGCCGATGATGATCTGTTCTGCTCGCGACATGACTACAGCCGTCCTTAAATGGTCGCCACCCGCCGCTGGACGAAACGGTCAACGTAGTCGTCTGCAGGGGAGTAGAGGATTTCTTTGGGGGTGCCGACCTGAATCAACCGGCCATCTTTGAGAATGGCGATGCGGTTGCCGATGCGCACGGCTTCATCCAGGTCGTGGGTGATGAACACGATCGTTTTCTTGAGCGTCGCTTGCAGTTCCAGCAACTGGTCCTGCATTTCGGCGCGGATCAACGGGTCGAGGGCGCTGAACGCTTCATCCATCAGGATGATGTCGGTGTCGGCGGCCAGGGCGCGGGCCAGGCCCACACGCTGACGCATGCCGCCCGAGAGCTGATGCGGGTACTTCTTCTCGTAGCCTTTCAAGCCGACGGTGGTGATCCAGTGTTGCGCACGCTCGGCACATTGCGCCTTGCTCTCGCCGCGAATCGCCAGGCCGTAGGCCACGTTGTCGGCTACGGTTTTGTGGGGCAGCAGGCCGAAGCTCTGGAACACCATGCTGATCTTGTGGCGACGGAAGTTGCGCAGCGCTTCCATGTCGTAAGTCAGGATGTTCTCGCCATCCACCAGAATCTCGCCGCTGGTGGGGTCGATCAGGCGATTGAAGTGGCGCACCAGAGTGGATTTGCCGGAACCCGACAGGCCCATGATCACGAAGATCTCGCCGCTGCCGATCGACAGCGACAGGTCGTTCACGCCGACCACACAGCCAGTCTGCGCGAGGACCTGATCCTTGCTCTGGTTCTGTTGGACCATCGCCAGCGCATCCTTGGCGCGACTGCCGAAGATTTTGTAGACGTTTTTGACGACGATTTTGTTCTGTTCAGCGCTCATCACTTGCTCGCCTCATGCCGTGGGCGGCCATAGGCCTGCGTGATACGGTCGATCACGACCGCCAGGATGACGATGGCCAGACCCGCTTCCAGGCCGCGACCGACGTTGAGCGTCTGAATGCCCACCAGCACGTCTTCGCCCAGACCTCGGGCGCCGATCATCGAGGCGATCACCACCATCGACAGGGCCATCATGGTGGTCTGGTTGATCCCGGCCATGATGCTCGGCAGGGCCAGCGGCAGTTGCACGCCGAACAGTTGCTGCCAGCGGTTGGCGCCGAACGCGTTGATTGCTTCCATCACTTCGCCATCGACCTGACGGATGCCGAGGTCGGTCAGGCGAATCAGCGGCGGCGCGGCGTAGATCACGGTCGCGAAAATCGCCGGGACCTTGCCCAGACCGAACAGCATCAGCACCGGGATCAGGTACACGAAGCTCGGCATGGTCTGCATGATGTCGAGCAACGGCATCAACACCGAACGCAGGCGATTGCTGCGCGCGGAGAGAATCCCCAGCGGCACGCCGATCAGCACCGAGATGAACGTGGCGACCAGCATCAGCGCGAGGGTCTGCATCAACTTGTCCCACAGGCCGACCGCGCCAACCAGGAACAGCAGACCGACCACGACCGCCGTGGTGGTGAATTTGCGCGTGGCGTGCCAGGCGATGAGGCCGACGATGGCCAGCAACACCCACCACGGCGCCACGCGCAGGAGGCCTTCGAGTTTGACGATGGCCCACAGCAGCGTGTCGGAGATGTGCCGGAACACGTCGCCGTAGTTGGTGACCAGTTTGTCGACCCAGTCATTGACCCAGTCGGCGATGGAGAACGTGAAGCTTTCGGGGAACATAATCTTGTCTCGATCTATTTGATGGCGCTTAGCCCCTGTAGGAGTGAGCTTGCTCGCGATAGCGTCGTGTCAGCCAAGGATGATGTTGGATGTTTAAACGCTATCGCGAGCAAGCTCACTCCTACAGGTTCGGTTATGCCGCGATTAGTGCGGCATCCGGATCTAAGCCTTACAACGAAGCCTCTACCTTCTTGGCAGCGTCTTCGCTGACCCACTGGTGCCAGACCTCAGGATGTTCCTTGAGGAAGATCTTCGCCAGCTTTGGCGACTCGATGCGATCCTTGGTCATACGGGCCAGGTTCTGGTTCAGCAGGTCGATCGGGATGTTCACCTTTTCCAGCACCGACACCAGCTCGGGCGCCTGCTCGTGGAAGGTCTTGGACAGGCCGACCTTGATGTCGATGGTCTTGTTCACGCCCGCTTTTTCTTCCAGACGCACCATGTCCACTTGGCCCATCAGCGGCGTCGGCGACCAGTAGTACGCCAGGATTGGCTCGCCACGCTTGTAGCTCGACAGAATCGCCGCATCCAGCGCCGGGCCGGTGCCAGGGCGGAAGTTGGTGTACTTGCCTTCCAGGCCGTAGCTTTTCAGCATCTCGCTGTTTTCCAGCTCACAGGTCCAGCCGGCCGGGCAGTTGTAGAAACGGCCCTTGTCCGGCTCTTCGGCGTCCTTGAAGACCGCTGCGTATCTACCCAGATCGGCAATCGTTTTCAGGTCCGGCGCCTTGGCTTCCTGCTTGCGCTTGGCGTCGCCTTCGATCACGTAGCGCGGCACGTACCAGCCTTCTACGGCACCTTTGACCGGCGCGCCGACACCCACCACTTTCCCGGCGGCTTCGGCCTTGTTCCACACTTCGCTGCGGCCTACCCACTCTTCCGCGAAGATCTGAATGTCGTTGGTGCTCAGGGCGTTTTCCATGGTGATGGAGTTGCCGGGCAGGCTGTCGGTTTCGCAGCCGTAACCCTTGTTCAACACCACTTGCAGGACGTCGGTCAGCAGCATGGCGCTTTCCCAGTTCAGACCGGCGAATTTCACCGGTTTGCCAGACTCACACCATCCCGCTGCCTGGCTGGCACCACTGGCGAACAAGCCTGCGGTCAGCAGTGTGGATAGCAGGGCCTTTTTGGATTTCATTATGTGTAGCTCCTGGTCTTGAATGGGTTTTCGACAATCACCAAAGCGGTCGGCAATCAGCCTGATCAAAGGCCGGATGTGGGTTCCGCACTGCTCTGGCACAGCTTTAACAGACGGGCATGACGAACTTTCAGTTCACCGCAGCCTGCGTCGGTGCTGCGTTTTCGCGTGTTTGAGGCATCCCGTCTTCGGTCGGCAGAATCAGGCGGTCGGCGATCTTGCCGGGCCATTTCCGCGCGGCGACGTAATACAGCACCGCAGGCACCACCAGACCGATGATCCACGAGATGTCGGTGTCATCAAGGCTGGCCACCAGCGGCCCGGTGTAGAAATGGGTCGAGATGAACGGCATCTGAATCAGCACGCCGATCACGTAGATGCTGATGCCGACCCAGTTCCAGCGGCCATAACGACCGTCCGGGTTGGACAGGGCAGGGATGTCGTAACGCTCTTTGGTGATGCAGTAGAAGTCCACCAGGTTGATCGCGCTCCACGGCGTGAAAAACGCCAGCAGGAACAGGATGAACGCCGAGAAATCCTTGAGGAACGAGTCCTTGCCCAGCAGCGCCAGCGCGGTGGCGATGCCGACCATCGCGAAGATGTACGTCAGGCGCAGCGCGCTGGAGATGTGGCGATTGCCGCGAAAACCGCTGACGATGGTCGCGATCGACATGAAGCTGCCGTAGGCGTTGAGCGTGGTGATCGTCACCTTGCCGAACGCGATGCTGAAGTACAGCGCGGCGGCCACAGCACCGGTGCCGCCGAGGCCGACGATGTACGAGACTTCGTGATGAGCGAAGTTCTTGCCCGCCAGTGCTGCCGCGAACACGCCGAACACCATCGACGCTTGCGCGCCGATCACCGAACCCAGGCCGACGGCCCAGAATGTCTTGCTCGCCGACGTGCTGCGCGGCAGGTAGCGCGAGTAGTCCGCGACGTACGGGCCAAACGCGATCTGCCACGAGGCCGACAGGGAAATCGCCAAAAGGAAGCTGCTCAGCGAGAAGTGTTTGTTGCCCAGCAGCGCGCCGACGTCGTTGCCCGCCAGCAGCGCGCCAAACAGATAAACGAAAGCGATCACGCCGATGATGCTGGCGACCCGGCCGATCATGTGGATGACCCGGTAGCCGAAGATGGTCAGGACGACGATGGCGGCGGCGAACAGCACAATGCCTTGCCAGTCGGGGACCTGAATCAGTTGAGCGACGGCTTGCCCGGCCAGCAACGAGCCGCTGGCGGAGAAGCCGATGTACATCAGGCACACCAGCACCAACGGGATTACGGCCCCGTAGACGCCGAACTGCACCCGACTGGAAATCATCTGTGGCAGACCCAGTTTCGGACCTTGCGCCGCGTGCAGCGCCATCACGCCACCGCCCAGCAGTTGACCGATGAACAGGCCGATCAACGACCAGAACACGTCGCCGCCCAGCACCACGGCCAAGGCCCCGGTGACGATGGCGGTGATTTGCAGATTCGCACCCAGCCAGAGGGTGAATTGACTGAACAGACGGCCATGTCTTTCCGCGTCAGGGATGTAGTCGATCGAACGCCTTTCGATCACCGAAGCTGGTGCAACACGATCATCTGGAACAGCCATCTTAAAACTTCCCCTAAAGCGAGTGTTGATGCACGTATTGCCGAACGCCGCCCTTCTGTAGGAGTGAGCTGGCTCGCGAAGGCGTCAGGTCTGACTCCATGACGGCGTCTGATAGGCCGCTATCGCGAGCAAGCTCACTCCTACAAGGGGTTCCGCCTGACTTACTTGATCATCGGCAGATTCAAACCCTGCTCTTTGGCGCAGTCGATGGCGATCTGGTAACCGGCATCGGCGTGGCGCATGACGCCGGTGGCCGGGTCGTTGTGTAGAACACGGGCGATACGCTCGGCGGCTTCGTCGGTGCCGTCACAGACGATGACCATGCCCGAGTGTTGCGAAAAGCCCATGCCGACGCCGCCGCCGTGGTGCAGCGACACCCAGGTTGCGCCGCTTGCGGTGTTGAGCAGGGCGTTGAGCAATGGCCAGTCGGACACCGCGTCCGAGCCGTCTTGCATCGATTCGGTCTCGCGGTTCGGGCTGGAAACGGAGCCGGAGTCCAGGTGGTCACGACCGATCACGACCGGCGCCGACAGCTCCCCACTGCGCACCATTTCGTTGAACGCCAGGCCTAGCTTGGCGCGCTGGCCCAGACCGACCCAGCAGATACGTGCCGGCAGACCCTGGAAGCTGATGCGCTCGCGGGCCATGTCCAGCCAGTTGTGCAGATGGTCGTCGTCCGGGATCAGTTCCTTGACCTTGGCGTCGGTCTTGTAGATGTCTTCCGGGTTGCCCGACAGCGCAGCCCAGCGGAACGGGCCGATGCCACGGCAGAACAACGGACGGATGTAAGCCGGGACGAAACCCGGGAAGTCGAACGCGTTGCTCACGCCTTCTTCTTTCGCCATCTGACGGATGTTGTTGCCATAGTCGAAGGTCGGGATGCCTTGCTTCTGGAACGCCAGCATCGCTTCGACGTGTTCGGCCATCGACTGCTTGGCGGCCTTGACCACAGCAGCCGGTTCGGTGACAGCGCGGTCGCGGTACTGCTCCCAGGTCCAGCCTTTTGGCAGGTAGCCGTTGAGCGGGTCGTGGGCGCTGGTCTGGTCGGTGACCATGTCCGGACGCACGCCGCGACGAACCAGTTCCGGGAGGATTTCAGCGGCGTTGCCCAGCAGTGCGATGGAGATCGCCTTGCCTTCGGCGGTGTATTTGGCGATGCGGGCCAGCGCGTCGTCGAGGTCAGTGGCTTGCTCGTCGACGTAGCGGCTTTTCAGGCGGAAATCGATGCGGCTCTGCTGGCATTCGATGTTCAGTGAGCAGGCGCCCGCCAATGTTGCCGCCAGAGGCTGTGCGCCACCCATGCCGCCCAAGCCTGCGGTCAGGACCCAACGGCCTTTCAGGTTGCCGTCGAAGTGTTGGCGACCGGCTTCAACGAAGGTCTCGTAAGTGCCCTGAACGATGCCCTGGCTGCCGATGTAGATCCAGCTGCCAGCGGTCATCTGGCCGTACATGGCCAAGCCTTTTGCGTCCAGTTCGTTGAAGTGTTCCCAGTTCGCCCAGTGCGGCACCAGGTTGGAGTTGGCGATCAGCACGCGCGGGGCATTGCTGTGGGTCTTGAACACGCCGACCGGCTTGCCGGATTGCACCAGCAGGGTTTCGTCGTCATTCAGGTGGGTCAGGTTTTCGACGATTTTGTCGTAGCATTCCCAGTTACGCGCTGCACGACCGATACCGCCGTACACCACCAGCTCGTTGGGGTTCTCGGCGACTTCCGGGTCGAGGTTGTTCATCAACATGCGCAGCGGCGCTTCGGTCAGCCAGCTCTTGGCGGTCAGTTGGGTGCCGCGGGCTGCGCGGATTTCCACGTCGCGGCGTTTGGTCCATTGCTGGGCTGGGGTTTTGTTGTCAGTCGTCACTTCGCAATCCTCGATGATCAATCCGGCCCAGGCACTGGGCTGACGGTGCCTGTGTCGAACAGGCGGAATATGGGTCTGGCAGATCTGGCGCCGCTGACAGTGAATCGAAGCGGTGCACTCACAATACTCTTGCATACTCATATTTACTTGTACATACAAGCATATGCAACCTAAAGGCCAACTTGCTTCGTCCACGTTTCGAAACCCCGCCAGCCCGCGCAGTTCGTGACGTTTCTATGTTTCGTGGTATTGCAACTATGGGCCTCAAGGCGTTACGGGATTCCCGTGATTGTTACTTTTAGGTGCGACCGCTCCCTGACGGTGCATTAGGTAACAGAAAATTGAATTGTTTGTGGCAGCGGTTGGGCTTCTACTGCGCCTGCGATTTACAAAGAAAATTTCAACGCGGATGTAACCAGGGCGACCGATGGACCGAATTACAGATCACGCTGCGCACACCACTGCCTTGCGGACCCGGGAAACGCAGCTTCAATCGTTGTTTCTGGCCGGTCAGGACGGCAACGAGCGCGCTTACAGGACATTCCTGACCGACTTGAGCACTCACCTGCGCGGCTTTTTGCGCGCGCGGCTTCAGCGTCAGCCCGGTGAGATCGAAGATTTGCTGCAAGAAGTGCTACTGGCCGTGCACAACGCCAGGCACACGTATCGGGTCGATCAACCGCTCACTGCCTGGGTGTTTGCCATTGCTCGCTATAAACTCACGGATTTTTACCGTGCGAGGTCCAGGGGCGATGTGTTCAACGACTCGCTGGACGACACCGCCGAGCTGTTCGCCGAACCTGAGCTTGAGCCTGCACAGGCCAGTCGCGATTTGAGCAAGCTGTTGGGCGATCTGCCTGACCGTCAGCGCTTGCCGATCATGCACGTGAAGCTTGAGGGGTTGTCGGTGACAGAAACCGCGAAGATGACCGGGCTTTCCGAGTCGGCGGTCAAGATTGGCGTGCATCGCGGCCTCAAGGCGCTGGCGGCACGCATACGAGGTACACGATGAAAACCGATGATCTGATTTCCATGCTCGCGGGCGGCGTCGCCCCGGTTGATCGCGGGCAGCTTGCCAAGCGTTTCGGCCTCGCAGTGGTGCTCGCCGCGCTGGGTTCGTTATTGATGGTGTTGGTGAAGTTTGGCGCCCGGCCTGACCTGATGGAGGCTGCCCAGACGCCGCTGTTCTGGGGCAAAATCGCGTTCCCGGCGTGCCTGGGCGCGGGTTCGTTGTGGATGGTCCTTCGTCTGGCGCGACCTGGTCTGAGCGCGGGTTCGGGGCGCTGGGTGGTGGGGGCGGGCGTATTGCTGGTCTGGCTGGCGGGGGTGATTGCCTTGATGCAGGCGCCTGCCGACGCGCGTGTCGCGATGATCTTTGGCAAAACCTGGAAAGTCTGCGCGATCAACATTGTGCTGTTGTCGATTCCGGGCTTCATTTCAATTTTCTGGGCGCTGCGTGGCATGGCGCCGACCCGTTTGCGTCTGGCGGGGGCCAGCGGCGGGTTGCTCGCCGGTTCGCTGGCGACCATCGCCTACTGCCTGCACTGCCCTGAAATGGAAATTCCGTTCTGGGGCGTCTGGTATCTCATGGGGTTGGTGGCATCCACCGTAATCGGTGCGCTGGTCGGGCCTCGGGTTTTGCGCTGGTAGGCACGGCGGTGCACCGAGCGACGGCTGACAGGATTGCATTCAGTCAGCCGTTGTCGCTCAACCCGCCTTCACCGCTTTACCGATGAACTGAATCGGCCCGCTTGGCTTGTTGATCGGCGAGCCACCGGCCTTTTCCAGCGACAGCTCGAACACCTGATTGGGTTGCAGTGGCGGCAAGCGATCCGTTGGCACGTTCAGCGTCTGGCCCGGTCCGACGAGTCCGAGAGATATCGGCCCTTCCCAATCATCCGCCTGGGTCCAGAACTGCAACACCTTGCCCAGTGGCACCTCGACCTTGTCCACCGGCACCAGTTCGATACCGCGCAGGTTGCTCGCCTGAATAACCCAACTGGCGGTGTGATTTTCGGGGGAAGAGAGCACGGCCAGAAAGGCTGGCGCTGGCGGGGTCGGAATCTGGCCCAGCAACTGAGTGGTCAGAATCACCGAGGCGGCCAATCCCATGCCTGCCAGCCCGCGCCACAATCCGGCGTTGTCCCACCACTGGCTGCGACGCTTCAGTCGCTGAGCTTTGCCACCCGGCTGCGTGAACGGCAGCGTACCGATCGTACGGTCGATCCGCCCCCAGAGTCTTGGCGGTGGTGTTTTCTGCGGTTCGGCCATTTCGGTCAGGGTCAGCAGCCGGGACCGCCAGCCATCAATGGCCTTGCGCAAGGCCGGGTCATGGGCCAGACGCTCTTGTACCTCAACCCGTTGCTCAGCCGTGAGTGTGCCGAGCACGTACTCGCCGGCCAAGGTCTGAACGTCGAGATCCGGAATCTTGTCTTGTTTTTCACTCATCCAAAAACACTCCCGCCACACGGCAGCGCCGTGCTCGATACAGGCGTTTACCGTGCCCGACGGCGCACCAGATGCGTGTGCGATGTAGTGCTGAGAATAACCGCCGACGCATTCCTGAAACACATCGTTACGACGCACGGAGGGCGAATTTTCAGGGTCGGTTCGTCAGCACCCATCTATTCATTTCGCCAGCGGCTCAAATCACCTTCACCGCGCGACCGATGAATTGAATCGGACCTGTTGGTTTGTTAATCGGCGAGCCTGTGGATTTCTCAAGGGTCAGCTCGAATAACTGGTTGGGCTGCAGCGGCGGCAGGCTGTCCAGCGGTACGCTCAGCACTTGGCCTGGCTTGACCAGCCCAAGCGATACCGGGCCCTGCCAATCGTCGGCCTTGGTCCAGAATTGCAGCGCCTTGTCTTCGGGTATCGAGGTTTCGCCCAACGGGATCAGCTGAATATCACGGCTGTCGCTGGCCTGAATCACCCAGCCCGGCGCCTTGTCCTGCGGCGCGACGAGCACCACCAGGTAAGAAGGCACCGGTTTGGGTGCATGCTGCGTCACCAGCAATGCCGCCAATACCACCGAAGCGGCGACCCCAAAACCGGCGACGCTGCGCCACAGGTTAAGGCTGTCCCACCAACGCGGCGCTCGATCCACTCGTGGCTGTGACAAAACCGACAACGAATCGAGGCTGTGCTCGATTCTGTTCCAGAGAGAGGTGGGCGGCGTCTGCGGCTCTGCCAGATCAGTGAGCGAGAGCAATCGGGCTTCCCACTCGTCGACCGCCCTGCGTAGCGCAACATTGTGTTCAAGGCGCTGCTGAACGTCAGCCCGTTGCCCAGCGGAGAGCGTGCCCAGTACGTATTCACCGGCCAGGGACTGGACATCGTCGTCAGAGGGGGTGCCTGGTTGTTCGATCATCCTATGCACTCCCGCAGCGAAGCCAGGCTGCGCTTGATCCAGGCTTTCACCGTGCCCAAGGGGGCGCCCAGCTTTTGCGCGATCTGTTGATGAGAGTAGCCATCGACGTAAGCATGAAAAATACAGTTGCGACGCACCGGCTCCAGTTGTTCGAGGCAGGTGTGAATCCGGCCCGGGTTGACCCGCCAATCGAAGGCGTCTTGGGTCTCTTGCCAGCCCTCGACCGTTGTTTGCACGTGGCTGTCATGGTCATCGTCCATAGACACTTCCCGCGCGCTGTTGCGCACACTGTTGAGCGCAAAATGTCGCGCCACCGTGAACATCCACCCACGGGCGCTGCCACGGGAGGGGTCGAAACTCGCCGCGCTGCTCCATATCTTGATAAAGGCGTCGTGCACGATGTCCTCGGCACGCGCGCGGTCGATCACGATGCGTTGCACCACACCAAGCAGACGCGGGCTTTCCTGCTCATAAAGACGTTGCAGCGCCCGCCGTTCACCGCGGGCGCAGGCAAGCAACGCTGCTTCATAGTCAAACGGTGTCTGAGGTGTGGACAAATTGATCGGCCATCCATGGGAGTGTGTGCGATCACGGGTGAGGTCGCTTGCGCAGGAGCATAGCCCGTTTACTGCGCAAGACCTCTGAAACCGTCGTGATCAGTTGCTGGCCCAGAAAATGTAATCAGCCTGATACTTGACCACTTCTTTCGCGCCTTTGTTGGCGGCCGAACACGTCGTGGAAGGGGCTACGCCGCCTTTGAGCGCGACGCGTTGAATGTAGGTGACGCCGTGCATGGCGCCTTTACCTTCGGCGGGATTGGCCTTGACCAGTTGATACGGCAGGTTGCCCTCGCCCGATGGCGCAACCGCCAACTGGGTGCCGGTGATTTTCGAACCGTCTTTCGCTTCCCACGTTGCCGGTGGGCCGAAGTAGGTCCCGACCTGTTGGCCCTTGCGATCATTGAGCACCGCCTTGGGGCCGACGAACGTCCATGCCATTTCGCTGGCGTTGTCTGCTTTGGTTTTGCACTCGTAGGTGATTTCGCCAACGCCAGTGGTTTCCATGCTGACTTTGTGACCGGCCGGGACCTTGATGCTGTCGGGCACTTCTGTTTGAGCGAAAGCTGAGGATGCACACGTCAGGGCCAGGGCGCTGGCTGCCAGGCAGAAGTAGTGTTTAGCGTTCATCGCAGTTTCTCCTGAGGGTATTTCAGTGGGCAGCGAAGGGCTGCTGACTGTACTACCCGCCAGAAACGGATCTGGATGCAGCGGTTTGAAAAAAATGTTCAGGAAGCGGCTCAGCGTTGCGCCAACTTGCTGCGCAACAGGGCGATGCCCGCCAGCGCGGACAAAATCGATCCCATCAGCACCCCGATTTTTACCTCGTCAATCAAATGCGGCGCGCCGGGGAATGCCAGGTTGCCGATGAACAGGCTCATCGTGAACCCAATCCCGCACAGCAACGCGACACCGTAGAGCTGCATCCAGTTACTGCCCTCGGGCAATGTTGCCAATCCCGACCGAATCGCCAACGTGGCCGCGAGAAACACGCCAATCTGCTTGCCGACGAACAGACCCAACGCAACCCCCAGCGGCACCGGGTCCACGAGGTTGCCGAGACTGACGCCCGACAGCGACACCCCCGCATTGGCAAACCCGAACACCGGCACCACGGCAAACGCGACCCAGTAGTGCATCTTTTCCTCCAGCAACAACAGCGGCGAACGGGCCTCTTCCTGCCGTGTGCCGAGCGGAATGCACAGCGCCAGCGCAACACCGGCCAGCGTCGCGTGCACGCCGGATTGCAGGACGAAAAACCACAGCAGCAGGCCCAGCAACAGATACGGCAACAGTCGTTGTACGCCCATGCGGTTCATGATCACCAGCACTGCCAGCGTTGCGAACGCAGCGCCGAGCATCGGCAGGTTGAGGCCGGTGCTGTAGAACAGCGCGATGATCGTGACCGCACCCAGATCGTCGAGAATCGCCAGGGCGGCGAGGAAGACTTTCAGCGATGTGGGCACGCGCTTGCCGAGCAACGACAACACGCCCAGCGCGAAGGCAATGTCGGTGGCCGCCGGAATCGCCCAGCCACCGAGGGTTTCGGCGTTGCCCAAATTGATGCCGACGTAGATCAGCGCGGGTACCAGCATCCCTCCCGCCGCCGCAAAACCGGGCAGGGCGCGCTGGCCCCAACTGGCGAGGCCACCGGCGAGCACTTCACGTTTGATCTCCAGCCCGACCATCAGAAAGAAGATCGCCATCAGGCCGTCGTTGATCCACAACTCCACCGAAAGGCCGCCCCAGACGCTGTGAAGCGCGGCGAAGTAGAAAGCGGCCATGGGCGAATTGGCGACGATGATCGCGGCAAGCGCTGCCCCCATCAACACGATTCCGCCTGCGGATTCCGACGCAAGGAAACTGGCGAGAACCGCGAGGGCGCGTGGGGTTTCTTTTTGCGGGCTGGGCGATGTCATGCGCGTCCTTGTGTTGATCATTTCAAAGCTACGCGGACTGCTTCTGCCGAAGGCGTAGGAGCCTTGCTTGCAGGCGATCTGGCGCGAAGCGGCAGCGAATTCTGCGTGCACGGTGTGCCTGACACAACCGCGTCAGATGGTCTTGCTGCCGGTTCCCGGCAGATCGCGGACAAGTCACTCTCCTACGCCCTGCGGGCAGAAGCTTTTAGATTGCAGCGAGTTCGATGATACAAACCCGACTCGCCGTCGGCGCATACAGCACCACTTCCACCAGCGCCCCTTCCTTGTTATCCAGTTGCAAACAATCGTGTTTTTCCAGCAACTGCGGCGGATGCTCGCCCACGTTGGCCGCCATCTGCTCGGCCGCGCTGAACACCACGAACACATTCGCCGAGCTGAAGAAACGCTGAGGTTGCAGCACATCGATCCACTGCAGGCGTGCGCGATAACGGGTTGGAGCGTAGATCAGGTTGAAGTCGCGAATCGGCCCGTTCAACAGCGTGCACGACACCTGACTGTCACCGCTGAACGCAAACGGATCGGACGGCAGCAGCGCTTCGCTGTCCTTTCCATCGATGTTCAGCGTCATGCCCGCGCCTTGCAGCACCGTGATGATGCGCAGGTAACCGGCGAACACCGAAAAACCGCCCGACTCGCCAATATCCGCAATCGACAGGCGCCAGCCGAAGCCGTCCAGCCCTTCGCCTGCATCGCGGGTGATTTCTTCGGTGCTGCCACCGCCGTTTTTCCAGGGCATGCGCGGGTAGTCGGCGGCACGCAGAACAGTCAGCTGAGTCATTTGGTGAAACGTCCTTCCAGGCGGTGGCGTGAGCCGGGGTGGATCAGGCGGGCGGCGGTCACCGGTTGACGGCCCGACCACGTGCGGCGGCGAACCAGCAGGCAGGGTTCGCCTTTTTCAATTTGCAGCAGCTTGCATTCATCCGAGTCCGCCAGAATGGCCTCGACCACGTGCTCACCTTCGGTCAGCGGGGCCACCTGATTGAGGTAGGCGTAAGGCGTCTGCTTGGTGAAGTCCTGTTGCAGATACTCGGGTGCAACGGCCGCGTTGACGAAACGGTCCTCGATTTGCACGGGAATGTCATTTTCGAAATGCACGATCAACGAATGGAATACCCGCTGGCCTTCGCGCATGTCCAGCGCCAATGCGCGCTCGGAACCGGCAGCCTCTTCGCAGAGGATGATGACCTGACAGGTGTGGGTGTGACCGCGAGAGGCGATTTCGTCGGCGATGTTGTGCACTTCGAACAGCGCGGACTGAGTCTTGGGTTCGGCGACGAACGTGCCGACACCCTGCATCCGCACCAGCATGCCTTCGGCAGTCATTTCGCGAAGGGCGCGGTTGATGGTCATGCGGCTGAAGCCCAGTTGGGTCACCAGTTCGCTTTCGGACGGCACGCGATGATGCGGCGGCCAGGTTCCGTTCTGGATCTGCTGGGTGATCATTTGCTTCACCCGGGCGTAGAGCGGCGCCGGACTGTCACCCATCTGGGCGGCCAGCGGAGAATTGGCAGGCGGAGTCGGCACAGAAAAATCCTTGTTATAAGCAAAAACAGTGGGTGAATACGCTGTAACCAGCGCCCACGCTAACCATTAACGCGAGCGCCGACAAGCTTGCCGCAGTTTACCGGGCAGGCAAACGTCTGTATATGTATAGACAATTTCACGCGAGGGGTGCGAAACGATGTCCGTTTTCTTTGCCGAACGAGCGCTATTGCCTACTGGCTGGGCCAATAACGTGCGTTTTGAGGTCGGTGCTGATGGTGTTCTGACCAACGTCCAGTCCGACGCCGAGCGTCAGGGCGCCGAACTGATCAACGGTCCGGTGGTGCCGGGCATGCCTAATCTGCACTCCCACGCGTTCCAACGCGCGATGGCCGGGCTGGCGGAAGTGGCGGGCAACCCCAACGACAGCTTTTGGACCTGGCGCGACTTGATGTATCGCCTCGTCGGCCAGATCAGTCCGCAGCAACTGGGCGTCATCGCTCGTCAGCTGTACATCGAAATGCTCAAGGGCGGTTTCACCTCGGTCGCTGAGTTCCATTACGTGCATCAGGACGCAGACGGCAAGCCTTACGCCAACCCTGTCGAGCTGGCGTTGCAGGTCAGCCAGGCGGCGAGTTCGGTCGGCATCGGCATGACCCTGCTCCCTGTGCTGTACACCCATTCGGGATTTGGCGGACTGGCGCCCAACGAGGGCCAGCGTCGATTCATCAATAGCACCGAAAGCTACCTGAACCTGCAATCGGACCTGAAACCGATTATCAGCGCACAACCTGCGCAAGCGTTGGGCTTGTGCTTCCACTCCTTGCGCGCGGTCACCCCACAGCAGATCAGTGATGTACTGGCCGCCAGCGACAAGCAATGCCCGGTTCACATTCATATTGCCGAACAGCAGAAGGAAGTCGATGACTGCCTGGCGTGGAGTGGTCGTCGCCCGCTGCAATGGCTGTACGAGAACGTCGAGGTCGACGAGCGCTGGTGCCTGGTGCACGCAACCCACGCCGAGGCTGACGAAGTGGCCTCGATGGCAAAAAGTCGCGCCATCGCGGGGCTGTGCCTGACCACCGAAGCGAACCTTGGCGACGGGATTTTCCCGGCGGTGGACTACATCGCACAGGGCGGACGTTGGGGCATTGGTTCGGACAGCCACGTTTCGCTCAGCGTCGTCGAAGAGTTGCGTTGGCTGGAATATGGGCAGCGTCTGCGGGATCAACGACGCAACCGCTTGTACCGTCCGGATCAACCGATGGTTGGTCGCACCCTTTACGACGCCGCACTGGTGGGCGGTTCGCAGGCGATGGGTCAGCCGATCGGGGCACTGGAAGTCGGCAAGCGCGCTGACTGGCTGGTGCTGGATGGCAACGACCCGTATCTGGCCACGGCGTCGGGCGACGGCATTCTCAACCGCTGGCTGTTCGCGGGCAGCGACCGGCAGATTCGTGAAGTCATGGTGAACGGCCAATGGGTGATTCGTGACGGGCGGCACGCGGACGAAGAGGAAAGCAGCCGCGCGTTTGCGCAGGTGTTGAAGGAATTGCTCGGGTAAGACCAGCGGTGATCAGTCTGTAGAAGCGAATTTATTTGAGAAACGAGGGTGCATCCGACGCTGATCTGTCGTCTGGTCTACCTTCGCGAATGAATTCGCTCCTACAGAGGGTGTGCGTACGTCAGTGGAATCGGGGATCAGTCGGCGGCTTTCGCCACCTTCGAATCCTCGATCCGCCAGATCAGCTTGGTCGTGTCATACCCCTGCTGCTGCGCTTTCATCATCAGCTCGTTCTTCACCGACTCCGACACGTGGGCCGTACGCGACAGCAGCCACAGGTATTTGCGGTTCGGGTTGCCGACCAGCGCGACCTTGTAATCGTCGCTGACGTACAACACCCAGTAATTCCCCTTGGCCACGCCCGGCGCGAGATGCGAGAACCAGTTGTCAAACACCACCCACAGCTTGTCGGTCTTGCCTTCAACTTGCGGCGACGCCGTGCCGGTCGCTTCTTCCCACTTGCCGTCCAGCGTGCGGCAGCGGTTGGTCACGGCGATGTTGCCGTCGTCTTTCAGCTTGTAATGCGCCTCGGATTGCGCGCAATTGCGCTGGAAAAACATCGGCATCCGCGCCAGTTCGTACCAAGTGCCCTGATAGCGTTTCAAGTCCACATGGTCCGCCGTGCGCGGGGCCATGGATTCCGCTTCCGGCGTGACCGCGCAGGCGCTCAACCAGACGGTTGCCAGCGCCACAACGGCAGCGCGCATCATGAAACCCACCTTCATTTCAGCCCCTGACCCGAATACAGCACGACTTTATCGGCCGCGTATTGAACGCTGATAAAGGTCTTCTGGTCGCCCCACGTGCAGCTCGACATCCCCAACGCACCCGAGCATTCAGTCGGGCTGCCCAGCAATTGTTCGATTTGCGCCTTGGACATCCCCGCCGAGATTTTCGAATAGTTTTCCTGATTGATCTTGCTGCACGCGGCCAGCAGCACACAGAACGATAACAACGCGAGAGATCGCAACGACATGGGTGAAGCTCCTGAATCGAGAGGGGGCAGCGTCACAGTGATTGGCCTCTGGCGCAAAGCACTGACGTCATGCCGAAAGCTTAGAAGAGAAAGGGTGGGTCTGGTTCCGTGCACGACGTACCACGAGCAGACATATTCTAAGTCTTCTACCTGCTCATCGGATTGTTGTTGGTGCTAAGGACTGAATAAAGACTAAAATCAGTCCGTCTTGTCTTCGGGGGATTCAACCGTGAAGTTTTCATCGCAAATCAAGCCGATCAGCTATCTCAAAAGTCACACCGCCGAAATCGTGAAGAGCATCTCAGAGAGCAGGGAGCCCATGTTGATTACTCAAAATGGCGAAGCAAAGTTGGTCGTGATGGACGTGAAAACGTACGAGGAACAAATGGAGACGTTTGCGCTGTTGAAGATACTGGCGCTGGGCAACAGGGAAATCGAGAGAGGCGAATTCGAAAGCGTTGACGACGTGTTTGATGAGCTGGATGGGACAGGCCCGCAATGAGTTTCAAAGTTGTGATCCTCCACTCTGCAAAAACAGATTTGAAAGAGCTTCGCAATTACGTCGTGACCAGGTTCTCCCAATCGGTCTGGTTTGAGACTTCAGCGCAGATCAAGAAGGCCATAGGGATATTGGCCGTTTCGCCACAAGCGGGGGTTGTACCTGCTGAGATTGAAATGCTGAACTTGAGTGAATACCGGCAGGTTATCTCCGGTCTTAACCGGATCATCTACGAGATTCGCCAAGAAGTCGTTTTCGTTCATGCGGTCGTGGATGTGCGTCGGGATATGGTCTCACTGTTGACCAAGCGTCTGCTGCGCAGCAGTCCGTAGCCTTCAAAACCTCGACCCGGGCCCTTTCAAAAACGCCATCTCTTCCTCCGTCGAGTCCCGCTCCAGCACCTCATTGCGATGAGGAAAACGCCCAAACCTCTCGATCACCACGCGGTGTTTCTTCGCGTAATCCAGGGTCTGTTTGAAATACCCGCGTTCAATGTCTGGCACCAAGGGCAATAGCTCGGTGAACCGCTGGATAGCGTCGTCCTGGGCGGCGAGGTGTTCGGTGTGTTCGAGCACGAGGTAGATGAAGGTGCGTTGCAACGGGGCCAGCCATAAGTCCCGTTCAAGCGTCAGTCCTTCCTGGACCAATTCTTGAGCACGTTTGTCACCCGCATAGGCCATAGGGCTGTCGCGGAAGATCATGCGAGGGAGTTGGTCGAGGAGCAGAACCAAGGCGAGCCAGCCTTCGGGCGTTTCAGTCCAGTTGGACAATTCGCCCTGGAGCGCCTGATCGACCAGACCACCGAAACGCTGGCGCGCGTCGGTGTCCTGAGAGGCTTTCTTGCCAAACCACAGCGTGTTTTTCGCCTTGGCGATTTCGGTCGGTGACTCGGCCGAACCGAACCACCACGCCAGCACCGGCAGCCAGGGCGAGTTCACGGTTATTCCTGGTGGTACGACGTTGCGCGTTCCACTTCCTCTTTCGAGCCCAGGAACACCGCCACACGCTGGTGCAGGCCCTCAGGCTGGATGTCGAGGATGCGCTGGTGGCCGTTGGTGGACGCGCCGCCCGCTTGCTCAACGAGGAACGACATCGGGTTGGCTTCGTACATCAAACGCAGCTTGCCCGGCTTGGACGGCTCGCGAGCGTCGCGTGGGTACATGAACAGACCGCCACGGGTCAGGATGCGGTGCACGTCGGCGACCATCGCAGCCACCCAACGCATGTTGTAATTCTTCTTCAGCGGGCCTTCTTCACCGGCCAGTAGCTCTTCGACATAGCGTTTGACCGGGGCTTCCCAGTGACGCTGGTTGGACATGTTGACGGCGAATTCCTGGGTGGACTCCGGAATCTTGATGTCTTCATGGCTCAGCACGAAGCTGCCCATTTCGCGATCCAGGGTGAAGCCTTTAACGCCGTCGCCCAGCGTCAGGACCAGCATGGTTTGCGGACCGTAGATGGCGTAACCGGCGGCGACCTGTTGCGTGCCTGGCTGCAGGAAGGCCTTTTCGTTCAGGGCTTCGTTCTGGCTCAGGTATTCATTCGGGCAACGCAGCACCGAGAAGATGGTGCCGACCGGAGCGTTGATGTCGATGTTGGACGAGCCGTCCAGTGGGTCGAACACCAGCAGGTACGCGCCCTTCGGGTATTTGCCCGGAATCTGGTAGGCGTTGTCCATTTCTTCGGACGCCATGCCTGCCAGGTGACCGCCCCATTCGTTGGCTTCCAGCAGGATTTCGTTGGACATCACGTCCAGCTTCTTCTGCACTTCACCTTGAACGTTCTCAGTACCCATGCTGCCGAGGACGCCACCCAGGGCGCCTTTGGATACTGCGTGGCTGATTTCCTTGCACGCACGCGCCACCACTTCGATAAGGAAGCGCAGATCGGCAGGAGTGTTATTGCTGCGGGTCTGCTCAATCAGATAGCGACTCAGGGTAACGCGGGACATGGAGAGCTCCGGAAGAAGGGAAATAAAAAACGCGCACAGTTTAACGCGTGTAAGGACTTATTACTGCCTGTCAGACCGACTCTGTAGTGATTGAGTTCACGGGCTACATGAGCGTAGACGTTCGACCATGACAAGTTGAGGTGCCACGTTCGCGTTTTTTCACTTGCAGGATCGGTTCAGCTTCAACGCTTCGAATTCGATGCGCGCAACGTGCCAATCGCCATCCATCCCAAAAAAATCACCCCTAGCACCAGCACGCCCCACAGGCCGATGCGTTTCCAGTCCGGCCCCGCGGCGACGGGGGCGGCGGGCGCTGCAACGGCCACCGGCGTCGTGGTCAATCTGGCCGTGCCCAACGCTGCCAGTTTCTCCGGCGTCACGCCGGGCACCAACGTGTTGAGCGGCAGGTTTGCGCCTTTGATGGTCGCGTTGCCGATGGCAAGGCTGTAAGGCGGTGCTCCTCGGCCCAGGAACACCACTTGCGTGGCGCGCACGGCGAAGCTGAGTTTTGGCGCTACATTGCCCAAGCCACCGCCACGATCATCGACTTCGAGTTTCAGTTGCCGGACGACATTGCCGGGCAGCGCCATTTCATCCTGCACCACTTCTTGACCGTTCTGAGTCAGCCGGTAGAGCAGGCCGTCGTCGATGAGCTGCCATGGGGCGTTGATGTCCGCACGGCCATACAGCGTGGCCGGCGCGAGGCTGTTGGGCTGAGTGATGTCGACCTTCATGCGCTCCAGCGGCAGGGCCACCGGAAGCTGCCAGACATACACGCTGGACTTCTCGACCGTCCCGGTGATGCTCGGCGACCAGCTCAGCGGCATCACACCGGGGCGTGTGCTGACCAATTGCGCGGACGTCAGCGTCGGTGCCGATTGCGGGTTGGTCCACAGCAGACGCAGATAGCGAGCGTTGCGTCCAGGCAGGGTTACGACGCGCTGTTCGACGCGCTCGTCTGCGAACGACAGCCGCGCCACCTGACCCTCGCCCCAGCGCTTCCAGTGCTGCAAGTCGTCGCTGGCCTCGATGCTGAATCGCTGAAAGCCGTCGCGCTCGGCGTTCCAGTCGAGAATCAACTGGTCCAGCGGCGCGTTGATGGCGCTGGTGTCGAGCAGCCAGCCGCGCAGGATTTCTTCGCCTGCCTCGATCTCGCTCTGGGGCTGGACTTCGACCAGCGTACCGGTGGTGGTGCGTTCGACGCGGATTTTCGGCTCGGCGTCCTTGGCGTCGTCGCTGTTGTACAGGGGGAACCACTTCACATCGACGGGAGTTTCGTCTTCGGCGCGCTGCGGCTGACTGAGAGTGAGCGCGTATGGCTGGGCCTGGCCATCGGCGTTGAAAATGCGCACGTCGTTGAGGTTGCCTTGACGTGCGTTCAACTGTGCGGCGAGTGGCAGCTCAAGGCGATACCACGGCCCTTCGCCGCTGACGCTCAACGGTGTGTGGCTGGTGAAATCGTCTGGCAGGTCTTCGGCCTGAGCGAACAGCGCGGCGCACAGGAACGATCCCAAAACAGCGGCCTTGACGAGGGGCTGACGGCTCAACAACGAACTCCTGATTTTCATGGCGATGCCGAATCTCTGGGCGCAACGTCGTCTGACGATGGGCTGCGCGTAGGTTTCTTCGGCGGCAATGGTGCGAAATATCCCACCACGAGCAGCAGAATGCCAACGCCGATGAACGAGACGATTCGCTCAAGTCCGCCGCGATTGCTCAGCTCGACGAAGAACAGTTTGGCGACCACGATGCCGATCAGCACCGCGCCGACAATCCACACATCCCGCTGTTTGCGCAGATGGCCGCCGATCATCAGCGCCAGCGCCATCAAGGTCCAGACGATGGAAAGGCCCGCTTGCACGCGCATCGATTCAAACAACGCGTCGGTGTGCCAGGCAACGCCCGCCCAATGATGCGCGGTGCGCATGACCATGGCGGTGACCAGGGCAAAGACCGAAGCCCCGGCAATGACCAGCGCCACTTTGCGCGCATGATCGGGACTGACGCCCAGCTGCGGCAGTTGCTGACGTGTCCAGCTGAAAATACTGGTGAGGGTGATCAACAGGCCCAACTCCAACGGGTTGATCAACGGGAGGTAAGGCAGCGGATCGGCCGCCCCTTCGCTGAACCAGTTTGCCAGCCAGAACCACGCCAGCATCAGGACCGCGAGAGGCGCAGCGGCCCAGACCCTATATTCGCGAGGGTAGGCACTGACCGGCCACGGCACCGGCCCATTGCGCGGCGCGGTCATCGCCAGCAAATAAAGGCTTGGCAGCAAGGCCCAACCCAGCCAGCGCCACGCGTTGTAGGACTCCGACAGGATCAACAGGCCGTAACGCAATTCCAGCGACAGCACGCCGAGGATCAGCCAGCACCCAAGAACATGCGCGGCGCTGCGCAGGTGTCCATTGAGCACAGCGTCCAGCTTCTTCAGCGACAGCACATGAGCCGCGAACACCGCCACCCAGCCGAGCCAGCCCCAATCTGCAGCGGGGTGGTAATAAGGGTTGAACAGCATCAAGGCCAGCAGCACGAGGCTGGCGGGCGCCAACAGCGTGCACAGCTGCGCCAGCCCCGACCATTTGAGGCGCAGCGACACGACGGTCCACAGCCCGACACTGAAGGCGCCCAGCAACAACAGCGTTGGAATCTCTCGCGCGCCCGGCACGTAATAGGTGCTGACGCACAGGGCGATCGACCACCACAGCGCGCCCCAGACCAACAGCGCGGGTTGCAGGACGCGTTCGCTGAACGCCAGACGCAACGTGCCGATCCGCTCGACGACGAAGGCGCTGATCAAGCCTGCGAGCGCGATGATCAGCGGCGTCCAGAAATCGCCATGATTGAAGGTCGGGCCGTCGTTCCACGCAGCCCAGCGACCCACCATGCCGAGAAACGCGAAGCCTGCACCCAATTGCAGCAGCAGACCGAAGAACCTCGCCAGCAGGCGGTTCTGGCGCATGCCCAACCAGAACACCGCAGCGCCCTCGACGGCCCATGCGACGGTCGTCCACTGCGCGCTCAGCCCCAGAGGAATGGCCAGCGTCGCGAACACCACCCCGAGTGACAGGCAGGTTTCGACCAGCAGCAATGCCCGGCCCGGCGCGCGTCCGGCGAGCACCCGCGCGATGCCCATATAAAGGAGGCCCAGCACCAAGGCACTGAAGGCCGCGCCGAATTCGATGTGTTGGACGATGGCGTATTGCAGCCCGAACCCGGCGATGGGCGTGCCGAATAAGAGGCTGCCGTCGACGTAGTGACTGTGCTTCGCCGACCAGCGCAAGACCGCCTCACGACTGTCGTTTTCAGGGCCAGTGGCGTGCTCTTGAAGCTTGCGGCGGGCGAACAGTAAGCCAATGGCCAGGTACATCAGGAAGAACAGAATCAGGAACGGCTCGGTGCTCCAGAACAACTCTGGCGTATAGGCCTTCAAGCCCCACGCGCAGCCGATGCCGAACGTGCCGACGAAGCCGATCAGGTTCAGCGGGCGCCACGCCTTGAACCAGGCGATGGCGAAGATCCCGGCGTTGAGCAGGGCGAAATAGCTGAACAGCGCGACATGGCTGCCTTCGCCCGAGGACGTCAGCAACGGAGCTGCGAAACCACCGAGCGCGGCGACGCAGGCGAGGGCCAGGGAGTTTTGCGTCAGCGCCAGAATGGCCGAGAACACCGTCACCGCGACCAACAGGCTGAAGGCCATGCCGGGGGCGAGCAGGGTGTGGACTTTCATCGCGGCGAAGACCGTCAGGTACAGCACCGCGACGCCCGTGCCTTGCAGCATCAGGGCGAAAGATTCGTTGCGTTGACGCAGCCACCAGCCCAATCCCAATAGCGCCAGCGCAGCCGCCGCGACCCCGGCGTAACGAGCTTCGATGGGCACGACCATCCCTTCGGTGGCGTAGCGCAGCAGAAATGCCAGACCGAGAAACAGCAGCACCACGCCGACGCGCAACACCGTGTTGCCACCGAGCAACCAGTCCTTGGCGCGGAGCAGGGCGCTGTCGAACAGGTTCGGCTGGGCTGGCGGCGGAGCAACAGGGCGCACCGGGGGAGGGGCATCGACCGGGCGGCGCCATTCGGAATCAGTGGTGGATTCAACAGGCTCAGGTTCGAGGTCCGGCAGATCCCACAGCAGTTCGGGGCCGGTGTCGGCGACGGGCTGGATATCGAGCGGAGCGGGCGCAGGGGTGTCTGGCAGTTGCGTGGCTGTCGAGTTCAGTTGGCTCAGACGTGCTTGAACGGCTTGGAGATCAAGCCGGGTTTTCGCCAGCTCGGCCTTCTGCGCAGCGGCTTCGCGCGCGACAGAGGAGAGGCGCAAGCTCAATCCAAGAGCCAGGCCGACAACCGCACCCACAGCGCCGCCCATCAGCGATTCGTCCAACACCGCCCCGATGAACAACCCAGCCAACAGAAGAATCCATTGCACGCGACGACATCCCTTTTCGGCCGCAGAACGGCGATGGCGAGGAGTATATCGGGCGTTGGGGAAGAGGAAACATTTTGTGTCAGGACGCGAGAACTGCGTCGCTCACGAAGGTGTGACCGGCACCCAAGCTGTAGGAGCGCGCTTGCCCGCGAATGCGGTGTGCCAGTCAATCTTTCAGTGCCTGACGAAATGCATCGCGGGCAAGCGCGCTCCTACAGGGCTTGGGCCGTTTGGAGGACAGCCCATGTAGGAGCGCGCTTAGTTTCTCAATCCAGCGCCTGCCAGATCTCGTTCGCGTACTCCCGAATCGTCCGATCCGAGGAGAACCAGCCCATGCGGGCTGTGTTGAGGACCGCTGAGCGCCACCATTCCTTGCTCTCGTGCCAGCGTTTTTCGACGCGGGCCTGAGCGTCCCAGTACGACTCGAAATCCGCACAGACAAAGAAACGGTCGTAGTTGATCAACTGCTCGATCAACCCGGCATAGCGATACGGGTCATCCGGCGAGAACACCCCGCCACGAATCGCTTGCAGCACGTCGTTCAGGCGCGGCGACGACGCGATGTCGTTGTGCGCGTTGAACTCGCCCGCATGTTTGCGCGCTTCGACTTCTTGCGACGTCATGCCGAAGATGAACATGTGTTCCAGCCCGACCTGCTCGCTCATCTCCACGTTGGCGCCGTCCAGGGTGCCGATGGTCAGCGCGCCGTTGAGGCCGAACTTCATGTTACTGGTGCCCGACGCCTCGAGCCCTGCCGTGGAAATCTGCTCGGACAAGTCGGCAGCCGGAATGATGCTTTCTGCCAGACTCACGTTGTAGTTCGGCAGGAACACCACTTTGAGGCGACCGCGCAGGGTCGGATCGTTGTTCACCGTCCGGGCGATGTCGTTCGCCAGTTTGATGATCAGCTTGGCCGAGTGATAACTGGCCGCCGCCTTGCCCGCGAAAATCTTCACGCGTGGCACCCAGTCGGTGCTCGGGTCGGCACGCATGGCCTGATACAGCGCCACGGTGTGGAACAGGTTCAACAGCTGGCGCTTGTATTCGTGAATCCGTTTCACCTGCACGTCGAACAGCGCTTCCGGGTTGAGCGTGATGCCCAGCCGTTCCTGAACGATGTTGGCCAGCGCGGTTTTGCTCTGCAGCCGTTGCGCAGCGAACGCTTGCTGGAACGCGGCGTTGTCGGCCAACGGCTCCAGTTTGAGCAGCGCGGTTTCGTGGTTGTCGAGGACCTGTTCGCCCAGTTTCTCAACCAGCATCGAGGTGAGCTGCGGGTTGGACTGGAACAGCCAGCGGCGGAAGGTGATGCCGTTGGTTTTGTTATTGATGCGGTCCGGATACAGCTTGTGCAGTTGAGCGAACACGGTCTTGCGCATCAGTTGCGTGTGCAGGGCCGACACGCCGTTGATGCTGTGGGAACCGATGAACGCCAAATTGCCCATGCGCACGCGACGGCCGTTGTCTTCTTCGATCAACGACACCGCGCGCAGCAGACCGAACAGGTCCGGGTCGTCTTTGTGTTCCAGGCGCACGTCGTCGATGTGCTGAGCGTTGATCATATAAATGATCTGCATGTGGCGCGGCAGCATGCGTTCCATCAGGCCGACCGACCAGGTCTCCAGCGCCTCGGGCAACAGCGTGTGGTTGGTGTAAGCGAGGGTGCCGACGGTGATGCGCCAGGCTTCGTCCCACTCCACGTCGTACAGGTCGATCAAGATGCGCATCAGCTCCGCGACGGCAATCGACGGGTGCGTGTCGTTCATCTGGATCGCGGCGTGTTCAGGCAGGCTGTTGATCGTGTAGCCCATGTTCTTGTGGCGACGCAGCAGGTCTTGCAGCGAGGCCGACACGAAGAAATATTCCTGACGCAAGCGCAGTTCCTGCCCCGCTTCGGTGCTGTCGTTCGGATAGAGCACGCGGGAAATACTCTCGGCGCGCACGACTTCCGCCACCGCACCCACGTGGTCACCGGCGTTGAAGCGTTCGAGGTGAAGGTCTTCAACCGCTCGTGCACGCCACAGACGCAGGGTGTTCACGGCCTTGCCGCGCCAGCCGACGACGGGGGTGTCGTAGGCAATCGCCCGGACGGTTTCGCCCGCGCTCCAGACCTGACGGGTCTCGCCCGAGGCATCCAGCACCGGCGTGCCGTTGCTGTCGAGGACCGGCTGAACGCTGCCGCCAAAGCCGATCTGGTAGATCACTTCCGGACGTTCGAACTCCCACGGGTTACCGAAGTCCAGCCAGTTCTCGGTCTGTTCCTGCTGCCAGCCATCGACGATGGCCTGACGGAATAGGCCGTGCTCATAACGAATGCCGTAACCGTGACCGGCGATGCCGAGGGAGGACATGCTCTCCATGAAGCACGCGGCCAGGCGGCCCAGACCGCCGTTGCCCAGTGCGGCATCGGGTTCCAGCGTGCGAATTCTTTCCAGATCGACGTTCAGGCCTTTGAGCGCTTCACGTGCGGTTTCCAGAATGCCGAGGTTGCTCAGGCTGTCGAACATCAGTCGCCCGATCAGAAATTCCAGCGACAGGTAATACACGCGTTTCTTTTCCTGGCGGTAGATGTAGCGCGTGTGGTTCATCCACTTCTCGGCCATCTTGTCGCGAGTCGCCAGGGCGATCGCCATGAACCAGTCATGGTCGAACGCATGGTCGGCGTCTTTGCCGACAGCGAATTCGAGTTTGGTAAGTACAGCTTCACGAAAGGCTGCCACTTCAGCGTCACGAACGTTGGGTTCCGGAGACATCGGGTACGACCTCAAGTTGGTTGGACGATTGAATGGGGTTGAATGACTGTAGGGGGTGTCGTCGGTTATTTCCTGCCATCGGGCGAAATATCCGGTTGCACGCCCCTCGGTTCGACTCGAACAGCTCGCTCTGGTTCGCCGGTTTTTCAAGTTGTCAGAGGCTGCGAAGCACCTTGCATCGATCGTTCCAGTTTCCGCCGCTGCACACGATACGCGGCGTTCACTGCGCCAATATGATCATTTGTCATTTCGGGTTTATGATGCCCAACGGCAGATAGATAGAAGCCCCTGAATTGGACTTATGGAGCACCTATGCAGACTTTGTACCCGCAGATCAAACCTTATGCCCGGCACGATCTGGCAGTGGAAGAGCCTCATGTGCTGTATGTCGATGAAAGCGGCTCGCCGGAAGGCTTGCCGGTGGTGTTCATCCACGGCGGGCCGGGTGCGGGGTGCGATGCGCAGAGCCGTCGCTATTTCGATCCGAACCTGTACCGCATCATCACCTTCGACCAGCGCGGTTGCGGCCGTTCCACCCCTCACGCCAATCTCGAAAACAACACCACGTGGCACTTGGTCGAAGACCTTGAGCGCATTCGCAAACACTTGGGCATCGACAAATGGGTGCTGTTTGGCGGTTCGTGGGGCTCGACCCTTTCGCTGGCCTACGCCCAGACTCATCCTGATCGTGTGCACGCCCTGATTCTTCGCGGCATCTTTCTGTGCCGTCCGCAGGAGATCAATTGGTTCTATCAGGAAGGCGCGAGCCGTCTGTTCCCCGATTACTGGCAAGATTACCTGGCACCGATTCCGCAGGACGAGCGGGGCGATCTGCTCAAGGCCTTCCACAAGCGTCTGGTGGGCAGCGATCAGATCGCACAAATGCACGCGGCCAAGGCGTGGTCCACGTGGGAAGGTCGCACCGCGACACTGCGTCCGAACCCGCTGGTGGTGGACCGCTTCTCCGAGCCACAGCGCGCGCTGTCCATTGCCCGCATCGAATGCCATTACTTCACCAACAACGCCTTCCTTGAAGAAAACCAGCTGATTCGCGACATGCCCAAGATCGCGCACCTGCCGGGGATCATCGTGCATGGCCGCTACGACGTGATTTGCCCGCTGGATAACGCGTGGGAACTGCACCAGAACTGGCCAAACAGCGAATTGCAGGTGATTCGCGACGCAGGCCACGCGGCGTCCGAGCCGGGCATCACCGATGCGTTGGTACGCGCAGCGTCGCAAGTGGCGCGGCGTTTGCTCGATCTTCCGCCGGAAGAGGCTTGAAGTTCGGCCGCATACTTTCTGTAGGAGTGAGCTTGCTCGCGATTCCGGTCTGTCAGTCATGTCTGTAATAACTGCTCCAACTCATCGCGAGCAAGCTCACTCCTACAGGGTCTGGCGAACCATTCCGATACGAGGCGAATAAATGAAAGGTTTGCTCCAGCGCGTGCGTTCTGCTCGCGTCGATGTCGCGGGCGAAACGGTGGGCGCCATTGATCAAGGGTTGCTGGTGCTGGTGGGGGTCGAACCTCAAGACACTCGCGCCAGCGCCGACAAAATGCTGCACAAGCTGCTTAACTACCGGGTGTTCAGCGACGCCGACGGCAAAATGAACCTGTCATTGAACGACGTGGGCGGTGGATTACTGCTGGTTTCACAGTTCACATTGGCCGCCGACACTAAAAGCGGCATGCGCCCCAGCTTCTCCAAAGCCGCGCCTCCTGCCCTCGGCGCTGAATTGTTTGACTATTTGCTGGAAAAGGCTAAAACCTCGCACGGAACGGTCGCTTCGGGCCAATTTGGTGCGGATATGCAGGTGCATTTGGTGAATGATGGCCCTGTGACATTTTTGCTTGAGACCTGAATCGCCGGTTTTGCCTGATGCACCCGAATTTATTAGGCAAAAAGCCATAAATACTTTGTTTCCCCTGATGCGTTGTAACGCGGGCTACTAGATAATCGCGCGCTACAAAGGCGAGTGAAAACTCGTCCCATCGGTAAAAACGCAGACTGGTCCGAAATCGTTTGGGGAATCATTGGCCCCTTTCGGAGTCGGAACAATGCTCGCCAACCCGGCATTTGAAAGCTGGCCGTTGGTTTCTTCATCTGTTTTCGGCGAGGGTTGCTCGTGATTGTTAGTCCATGTAATGCACCAAAGACCCCTGGCAAGCGCCTGCGCAGCGCCTTGTTGGCCGGGTCGGCTTTGTTTTGTCTTTTCGGCGCCAGCCAGCTCTGGGCGTTCGATATTGACGACGTGGCGACAAAGGCCAAAGAACTGGCCGGACAGAAATTCGTAGCCCCCAAAAGCAACCTTCCAGCGGAATTCCGCGACATGAAGTTTGCCGACTACCAGAAGATCCGCTTCTTGCAGGACAAGGCCGAGTGGGCCGCTGACAAGACGCCGTTCAAAATCTCGTTCTATCACCAGGGCATGCACTTCGACACCCCGGTGAAGATCAACGAGGTCACCGCCACGACGGTCAACGAGATCAAATACGATCCGAGTCGTTTCAGCTTTGGTGACGTCAAGTTCGATCCTAAGTCCACCGAAAATCTCGGCTACGCCGGTTTCCGCGTGACGTACCCGATCAACAAGGACGACAAACAAGACGAAATCATGACCATGCTGGGCGCGAGCTATTTCCGCGTCATCGGCAAAGGTCAGGTTTACGGCTTGTCCGCCCGTGGCATGGCCATCGACACCGCGATGTCGTCGGGTGAAGAATTCCCGCGTTTCACCGAGTTCTGGATCGAAAAGCCGAACCCGGATGACAACCATCTGGTGATCTTCGCGCTGCTGGACTCTCCACGCGCCACGGGTGCCTACAAACTGACCCTGCGTCCGGGCACCAACACCCTGGTCGACGTACAGTCGCGCATGTACCTGCGTGAGAAGGTCGGCAAGTTGGGCGTTGCGCCGCTGACCAGCATGTACCTGTTCGGCGCCAACCAGCCGTCGAAAGTCCTCAACTACCGTCGCGAGCTGCACGACTCCAGCGGTCTGTCGATTCAGGCTGCCAATGGCGAGTGGATCTGGCGTCCGCTGAACAACCCGAAACACCTGGCTGTCAGCAGCTTCTCGGTTGAAAACCCGCGCGGCTTCGGTTTGCTGCAACGTGGCCGTAACTTCAGCCACTACGAAGACCTGGACGACCGCTACGACAAACGCCCAAGTGCCTGGATCGAGCCAAAAGGCGACTGGGGCAAGGGGACTGTCGATCTGGTCGAGATTCCGACTGCCGATGAAACCAACGACAACATCGTTGCGTTCTGGAAGCCGGAAACCCAGCCTGAGCCGGGTCAGCCAATCGACTTCAACTACCGTCTGCACTGGACCATGGATGAAGATTCCATTCACTCGCCGGATCTGGGCTGGGTCAAGCAGACCCTGCGTTCCACCGGTGACGTGAAGCAGTCCAACCTGATCCGCCAGCCGGATGGCAGCGTTGCCTACTTGGTCGATTTCGTCGGCCCAACCCTGGCCAAGCTGGGTGAAGACCCGGCGATCCGCAGCCAGGTCACCACTGACGACAATACCGAGCTGGTCGAAAACAACCTGCGTTACAACCCGGTCACCAAGGGCTGGCGCCTGACGCTGCGCCTGAAGGTCAAGGACACCAACAAGAATGTGGAACTGCGCGCTTACCTGCTGCGCGAGACCCCGGTCGAACCTGGTAAGGAACCTGCGCTGATCACTGCTGACAAAGCAGACAAGAAGCCTGAGAAAAAAGCGGACGCCAAACCGGCGGTAGCCGCTGCCGCGCCTAAAGACGAAAAAGCCGAAATCGTCAAAACCGACGCTGTGAAAGCCGGTGATGCGAAAGACGCCAAAGTGGCCAAGGCCGACGCGAAAGCCGATGGCAAAGACGCTGCTGCGAAAGACGCGAAGGCCGATGCCGCCAAGCCAGCTGACGCTGCCAAGGTTGCCGAAGCCAAGTCCGACGAAGCGTCGAAACCTGAAGCCGCGCTGGGCGATGCTGCCAAGGCGAATAAAGGTAATAAAGACACCACGCAGCCAGCGACACCGGCTGCATCCACCCAGCAGGGCCCGGCCATGAATCAACAGATTCTGACCGAGACCTGGAGCTACCAGTTGCCAGCCGATGAGTAATTCACAAGCCGTGCCTGAATCTCTAAGTGAGTATCTCGCACACCTGCCAATGAGTGACGAGCAGCGGGCCGAACTGGCCAGTTGCACCTCGTTCGCTGAGCTGCATGAACGCCTTTCGGCGCAGACCGTCACCGACTCCGCCGAGGCCGCTCAGGCTTCGGTGGGCCGTCGCCTGACCCTGACCACCGCTGACGAGTTGCACGAAGCAGAAATGCTGACGGTCGACGCCAGCGGTCGCGTTTGCCTGAAAGCCACGCCGCCGATCCGCCGTACCAAAGTCGTCCCGGAGCCATGGCGGACCAACATCCTGCACCGTGGCTGGCGTCGTCTGACCGGGAAAACCAACCCGCCCAAGCCAAGCCACGACGATTTGCCGCGTGACTTGCCGAAGGCTCGCTGGCGTACGGTCGGTTCGATCCGTCGTTACATCCTGCTGATTCTCATGCTGGGCCAGACGATCGTGGCTGGTTTCTACATGAAAGGCATCCTGCCGTACCAAGGCTGGTCGCTGGTCTCGTTCGACGAAATCAGCCGTCAGACTCTGTGGCAAACCGCCGTTCAAGTGATGCCGTACGCGCTGCAGACCACCATTTTGCTGATGTTCGGGATTCTGTTCTGCTGGGTGTCTGCCGGTTTCTGGACCGCCTTGATGGGCTTCCTCGAACTGCTGACCGGGCGCGACAAATACCGTATCTCTGGCGCTAGCGCTGGCAATGAGCCGATTGAAGCCGGTGCGCGTACTGCGTTGGTCATGCCGATCTGTAACGAAGACGTGCCTCGCGTTTTCGCCGGTCTGCGTGCCACCTTCGAGTCCGTTGCCGCGACGGGCGATCTGGATCGCTTCGACTTCTTCGTCCTCAGCGACACCAACGAAACCGACATCGCCGTTGCCGAACAACAGGCGTGGCTGGATGTGTGCCGCGAGACCAATGGTTTTGGCCGGATCTTCTATCGCCGTCGTCGCCGTCGCGTAAAACGTAAGAGCGGCAACCTCGACGACTTCTGCCGTCGCTGGGGTGGCGAGTATCGTTACATGGTCGTGCTCGACGCCGACTCTGTGATGAGCGGCGAGTGCCTGACCAGTCTGGTGCGCTTGATGGAAGCGACCCCGGACGCCGGTATCATCCAGACCGCGCCACGTGCCTCGGGCATGGACACGCTGTATGCCCGCATGCAGCAGTTCGCCACCCGTGTGTATGGCCCGCTGTTCACTGCCGGTTTGCACTTCTGGCAGCTGGGTGAATCCCACTATTGGGGTCACAACGCGATCATTCGCATGAAGCCGTTTATCGAGCATTGCGCCTTGGCGCCGTTGCCCGGTAAGGGGGCCTTCGCCGGTGCGATTCTGTCTCACGACTTCGTTGAAGCCGCGCTGATGCGCCGCGCCGGTTGGGGCGTGTGGATTGCCTACGACCTGCCAGGCAGCTATGAAGAACTGCCGCCGAACCTGCTGGACGAACTCAAGCGTGACCGTCGCTGGTGCCACGGTAACCTGATGAACTTCCGCCTGTTCCTGGTGAAAGGCATGCACCCGGTGCACCGTGCGGTGTTCCTGACGGGCGTGATGTCCTATCTTTCCGCGCCGTTGTGGTTCCTGTTCCTGGTGTTGTCGACGGCGCTGCTCGCAGTCAACACGCTGATGGAACCGACCTACTTCCTGGAGCCGCGTCAGCTCTATCCGTTGTGGCCACAGTGGCACCCGGAAAAAGCCGTCGCGCTGTTCTCGACCACGGTTGTCCTGCTGTTTCTGCCGAAACTGCTCAGCGTCATCCTGATCTGGGCCAAGGGCGCGACGGGCTACGGCGGTCGGATCAAAGTCACCATGTCGATGCTCCTGGAGATGCTGTTCTCCATGCTGCTGGCGCCGGTGCGGATGATCTTCCACACCCGCTTCGTGCTGGCCGCGTTCCTCGGCTGGGCCGCGACCTGGAACTCGCCACAACGTGACGACGACTCCACGCCGTGGAGCGAAGCGGTCAAGCGTCATGGACCGCAGACATTGCTCGGCTTCGGCTGGGCGCTGCTGGTGGCTTGGCTCAACCCAAGCTTCCTGTGGTGGCTGGTGCCGATTGTCGGCTCGTTGATGCTCTCGATCCCTGTGTCGGTGATTTCCAGCCGTACCAACCTGGGCCTGAAAGCGAAGGATGAAAGCCTGTTCCTGATCCCGGAAGAGCACACCCCGCCGCAGGAGCTGGTGTCGACTGATCAGTACACCCACGAGAACCGTTGGCATGCACTGAACGATGGCTTTGTTCGTGCCGTGGTCGATCCTCAGCAGAACGCTCTGGCCTGTGCACTGGCAACCTCACGTCACCGTCACGCCGAGCCGATCGAGTGGATGCGCGTCGAACGCGTACGCCACGCCATCAAAGGCGGCCCGGAGCACTTGAACAACAACGAACGCCTGCAATTGCTGAGCGATCCTGTTGCGCTGGCGCGTCTGCATGAGGCGGTCTGGGCGGAAGGCAACGAAGCGTGGCTGGAGGCCTGGCGAGCGTCGGTGAAAGCCGATCCTCACGCCCCTTTGCTGCCCTTGCAGCCTGCGACACACCTGAACGTGCCGTCGCTCGCCAATGCCTGATTGACGTAACCGCTGCAAAAAAACGCCGCCGGAGAGGGATCTTCGGCGGCGTTTTTGTTTGGGTGTGATCAGGTACAACCTCCAGCAGCCGCACTTCCTGTAGGAGTGAGCTTGCTCGCGAGGCGTCCTGTCAGATGTCGCAGTGTTGACCAACCTGACGTCATCGCGAGCAAGCTCACTCCTACAGGGGAGGAGCGACCCTCAAATCGCATCGTCGCCAGCGAATCTGTGGGAGCGAATTCATTCTGGGCGGCAATCCGACGATGCGGGGTACATTCGACGCATCTGCGTCGGGTGTACGATCTTTCGCGAATGAATTCGCTCCCACAGCGATCTCGTAGCAAGAACGCCATAGAGAGCCGCGCGTTCAGCTCACCCGAAACTTCCCGACCATCTCTTGCAGATGCGTCCCCAGCCGCGCCAGTTCCAGGCTTGAAGCGGCGGTTTCTTCGCTGGCTGCTGCCGTCTGTTCGGACACATCCCGCACGGTCAGCACGCTCCGGTTGATCTGCTCGGCGACGACGCTTTGTTCTTCGCCTGCCGTCGCGATCTGCTGGTTCATGGTCTGGATCGTCGAGACCGTGCGGGTGATGTGCTCCAGCGCCGCACCGGCCCGCCGGCTCAACTCGACGCTGCGATCCGTCAATGTGCGGCTGGCATCCAATGTGCTGACCACCTGTTGCGTGCCGCTCTGCAAGGCCGCGATCAACAGTTCGATTTCTTCGGTGGATTGCTGCGTGCGCAAGGCCAGGCTGCGCACTTCATCGGCGACAACGGCAAACCCCCGCCCCGCTTCCCCCGCCCGGGCCGCTTCGATGGCGGCATTCAGCGCAAGCAAGTTGGTCTGCTGAGACACCGACTTGATCACGTCCAGCACGCCACCGATCTTGTCGCTTTCCAGCTTGAGCTTGCCCATGGCGTCGGTGGAATTGGCCACCTCGACCGCCAGCCGTTCGATCTGGCCAATGGCGTCTGCGACCACCTGATCACCTTCCCGCGCCTGCTGATCAGCCTGCACCGCCGCCTCGCTGGCCTCTTCGGCGTTGCGTGCGACTTCCATCACAGTGGAGGTCATCTGATTCATCGCCGTGGCGACCTGATCTGTTTCGCGTTTCTGATCGTTGACCCCGGCGCTGGTCTGCTCGGTTACCGCCGACAGCTGCGTGGCGGCGCTGGCAATCTGCGCGATACCGTCACTGATGCCCGAAATAAGCGCCCGCAGTCGCAGGGTCATGTCCTGCATGCTTTGTTGCAGACTGCCCATTTCGTCATGGCGTTGCACGTCGAGGTCAACACTCAGGTCGCCGCTGGCAATCCGCTTGGCGGCTGCGAGGGTCTGGTGCAGTGGCAGGATGATCTGCCGGGTGATCAGCCAAGCGGCCAACAGCCCCAGCACGATAGCCAGCAGTGCCACGCCGATCAGGGTGTTGCGCGACCGGTCGGCATCGCTGTCCCGGCGCTGGCTTTGCAGTGAGCTGATCTTGTCAGTGGACTCCAGCAGCGTATCGCCCAAGGTCGCCATCGACCCTTGCGCAGCGTCTGCTTTGACCTGCAGCACCTTGAGCTGAGCCAGTTGCGCGCGGTAGTCCTCCAAGGCTTTTCTCGCGCTTTCAAGAATGGCCGCGTTGGTGTTGGACGGGCTGGCCATGATCTGGTCGACTTCCTTGAGCGCTTCATCGATGGCCGTTATTACTGCCGACTCAAATGTCTCTTTGCCGCTGTAGAGATAGGCCTGTGCGGCGTAAAGCGCGTCCTGAATATGCCGCCGCAATTGCAGAATGTTGGTGAATTCATCGAGCTTTTCGCTGTTGCCCTGTTCCTCGCTGACGGCCTTCAGCACATCGGCTTCGACCTGATCGATGGCTGCGATCACGGTGTTCGACAGCTTGTCCATGTGCAGCCGTGAAGCGTCGCGGGTCTCTAACAGTTGGCTCAGATCGTTGAATGCTGTCTCCAGCGACCGCACGGTGTCGCTTTGCCTGGCGAGCATGTCAAGTACGTCGGCGGGGTGATCCCCTTTACGCAAGACGCCCAAATGCGCCTCGATTTCGTTGATCCCGTCCAGCACGCTGGTCGCACTGGCTGCCGTGTTTTCGACGCGAAAGATGATGCGCTCTGCCCGCAGATCCTCCGTCATGGTGTTGAGCTGAGCGATGGAGGTCAGCGATTCCGAACGCTCGATCATGGCGTCCAGTCCGTGCCACCCTGTGAGGGTGATGATCAGCGTCAGCAGCAATACCAGGCCGAAGCCCAGTGCCAGTTTGAGTTTGACGCTGGTATTGGCCAGCGCCCCGTTGATTCCTTGCGACATGGTGCATCTCCTGCGGATGGGCGATAAGCGCGCATCGGCAGGGGAGGCGGGAGCGTGACCTGAAGAGGGTGTAGGAGATTTCTGAGGCGATGGCGGGAGTGATGCGGGTCACACATTTCTTCCGAGTACCGCAAGACTTCGTAGATACCGTCTTGCCCATCACCGGGCAAGCGCAATTTCTGCGTCGAACGGCTTGCCCGATTTCAGCACGCCATAGACCAGATGCAGCAGCTTTCGCATTGCTGCACAGATGATCTCTTTTGGGGCTTTCCCATTGGCGCGCATCCGGGTCTTTAGCTCTCGCAACACCGCGTTGTGCTTTAGGCCAGCCATGCCTGGCATGTAAAGCCCGGCGCGCAGCCTTTTCGAGCCGGTTTTGGATATATGGGTCGGGCCTACCGACTCTCCCGAGCTAGCACAACGTGGGTCCAGGCCCGCAAAGGCAACGATAGATTTGGGGCCCTTGTAATCCAATGGGTCGCCGAGTTCGGCCAGGATCAGCGCTGCGGTCGTATCCCCCAGCCCGTCGATGGTCACGATCAGATCGCGCTTCTGGCGCAGGTCAGGATCGTCGTCAATATTGTCTTTGATCGCTTTCCTGGTCTCGTCGATCTGTTGCTTGACGTGGCTGATCACCGACTCGATCGACGCTTTGACCTTGTCTTCGGCGACATCCAGACGATTGCTTTCCATCTGCTGAATTTCCTGCAAATCTTCCAGTCGACGCACCAACGCGCGCAAGCGCCGACGTGGCGCGGGCTCCGGCACCCACTCGCGCAGTCTGGTGTGCTTGTCTTGCGCATAGCGGGCGATCAGCTTTGCATCGGCCTTGTCGGTTTTGACCCGGCGCAGCTCATCCTTGCCGTACTGGTGGAGGATCGCAGGGTTGACGATGCACACCCGGTATCCGTGAGCGTGAAGGCAATCAGCAACGCCCTGGTGGTAGACGCTGGTGGCTTCCATCACGACCCAGGCATGGGGCTCGGAGTGGGTGGTAAGCCAGTCGAGCAGCACCTGATAACCCTTGGGATTATTGGCCAGCCTGGCTTTGGTCCTGAACTTCCCGTTATCCAGCGGGGTGGCGATATCAAATGAGTTTTTGGCGATATCGATGCCAACAAAAGCAGACATGGCGCTCTCCAGAGTCGATTGCACACGATCATCGCGTCACCCGGTCCTGCCTTGTACATGCGTGCTCACGCCGAAGGCGCGCACTGGATACCGTTCGGACTTTTCGAGTGAGGTTGGAGAACCGGAGCTCTATCTACTTTGTAAGCTCTGAGGCCTTAGGAGCTGAACAGCTTCCCGGCTCTCCCTCGATGATCAGTCGAGAACTATGGCGCGATGAAACGCCAGAGTCGAGATACAAGGAGCCGGCTTGCTGGCGAAAGCGGTGTGTAATCCGATGATAAGGGGATTGACCCACCGCATTCGCCAGCAAGCCGGCTCCTACAATAAGTGTGTAGATTCACACCCTGAACCGGCCGACCAGCCCCTGCAGATGCGTGCCCAAACGTGCGAGCTCCACGCTGGATGCCGCGGTTTCTTCACTGGCCGCTGAGGTCTGTTCCGACACATCCCGCACGTTCAGCACACTGCGGTTGATCTCTTCGGCCGTTGCACTTTGCTGCTCGGCGGCGGCCGCAATCTGCTGGTTCATGGACTGGATCGCGGACACGGTTCGGGTAATGCTTTCCAGCGCGCCACCAGCCCGACGGGTCAGTTCCACGCTGCTGGTCGTCAATTCACGGCTGTTGTCCATGATCGTCGCCACCTGTTGCGTGCCGTTCTGTAAGGCCGCGATCAGGTCTTCAATCTCTTCGGTGGATTTCTGTGTGCGCTGGGCCAGGCTGCGCACTTCATCGGCCACCACGGCGAAGCCGCGACCCGCTTCACCGGCCCGGGCGGCTTCGATGGCCGCGTTGAGCGCCAGCAAGTTGGTCTGCTGCGCGACCGACTTGATCACGTCCAGCACGCTGCCAATTTTGTCGCTTTCGCGCTTGAGTTCACCCATGGCCTCGGTGGAATGCCCCACTTCGGTGGCCAGACGCTCGATTTGAGCGATGGCCTCGCTCACGACCTTGTCGCCTTCACGGGCCTGCTGATCGGCCGCCACAGCGGCTTCTGAAGCCTCCTCGGCATTCCGTGCGACTTCTTGCACCGTGGCCGTCATCTGGTGCATGGCCGTAGCGACCTGGTCCGTCTCGACTTTCTGATTGTTAACCCCGGCGCTGGTCTGCTCGGTCACCGCGGACAGCTGCTCAGCGGCGCTGGCGATTTGCGTGACACCGTCGCTGATGCCGCCGATCAGCTCGCGCAGGTTCACTGTCATGCGCTGAATGCCGCCTTGCAGCTGACCCAGTTCGTCACGGCGATCAATGCTCAGGTTATGGGTCAAGTCGCCGGACGCAACGCGATCCACCGCGACGAGTGTGTGTTTCAACGGCAGGGTAATCTGGCGAGTAATGGCCCACGCCGCAAGGACCCCGAAAAACAGAGCCAGCGCTGTCGCCAGACTCAGCATCGATTGCGCCTGCGCGCTGTCGGCGTCTCGCTTGGTATTTTGTGAGGTGGTCAATTTGTCACTCAGGTCGAGCAACTGCTGACCGACCCCCTCCATCTTCTGCAGCGCCTGGCGGCTCACCCGTTGGGCGTCGCGGTATTGTGCGACTGCAGCGCCGTAACTTTTAAGGGCCAGATTCGCCCGTTGCAGCTGCGGGATGTATTGGGACGAAACGTCGCCCGCCAAGGTGTTCACGCCAACGATGGCTTCTTCGATGGCGGCTGTGGCGCTCTTTTCGAAATCTGGATTGCCGCTGAAGGTGTAGCCGCGTACTTGAAAACGCGCCTGCTGAATCAGCTTGCTCACGCCCACGGCGCTGTTGAATTGCAGAATGTTGTCGTGCTGGATCAACGCCTCTTCGATCTTGTTGACCTCGTCCACGGCGGCATCCGCGGCTGCGCCCAAGTTCACGCGGCTGGCTTCACGGGCTTGAATGGCTTTGGCCATGTCCTCGAATGCGCGACGGTAGTCAGTGGCGGCCTGAGTCTGAGCGTCCAGCAGCTTCAGGTCGCTCCCGACCACGAGCTTGCCGTGGGCCGTCTTGAGCTCCGCGTCGAGATGGTCCAGCGCGGTCATGACGGCCTTCGCCGTATCCGGGTTGGCCTGGGTTTCGTAATTCATGCGTGCAATGCGCAGCGCCAGGGAATATTCGTTGATCTGGGAGATCATCGCGAGCTTGTCGCCGCGATCAATCAACGACCTCACGCCCGACCAGCCTGTTGCGGTGATGACCAGCGTCAACAGCAAAACCAGCCCGAACCCGATCCCGAGCTTGCGACTGACACTGATATTTCCAAGGCGTTGGGCGGTCCAGCGATACATGACGATTCCTTGCTGATGGTTTTTTGGGACGTCACGTTATCGGCAAGGGTGCACCAATCTGAAGCAGAGCGAGGATGGCATATCGGCCAAGTATCGGAAGCGCTGTGTTTATCGCGATCTGCATCTGGCCGAAGGCCGTGGGAGCCGGCTTGCTGGCGAATGCGTCAGGTCGGAAACATTGATAGTGGCTGACACACCGCTTTCGCCAGCAAGCCGGCCACAACATGGGCGGGGGCTGGTCGCGTGAAGGGGATGGATTAAAAAAGCCGGGCGAGGACGGCAGTGACGGCGGTTTCGACCCGCAGGATGCGGTCGCCGAGCTGCACAGGGTTCAGGCCGGATTCGCGCAGCAGGTCGACGTCGTAGGGAATCCAGCCGCCTTCCGGGCCGATGGCCAAAGTGACCGGCTCATTGACCGCACACGGGCAGGCCGGGTAATCGCCGGGATGCCCAACCAACCCAAGCGTCCCCTCAACGATGGCAGGCAGCCGGTCTTCGACGAACGGCTTGAAGCGTTTCTCGATGACGATTTCCGGCAACACGCTGTCCCGCGCCTGTTCCAACCCCAGAATCAACTGCTCACGAATCGCCCCAGGCTCCAGGAACGGCGTCTGCCAGAAGCTTTTCTCGACGCGGTAACTGTTGACCAGAATGACCTTGGGCACACCCATGGTGGCGACGGTCTGAAATACCCGGCGCAGCATTTTGGGGCGGGGCAGGGCGAGCACCAGGGTCAGCGGCAGTTTGGCGGGAGGCTCACGGTCGAAACTGACAGACAGTTCCGCCTCGCGGGGTTCGAGACGCAGTAACTGCGCGCTGCCGAGCAAGCCGCCCACGCGTCCAACGCGCAGGCTGTCGCCGACCTCCGAACGATGCACCTCTTGCATGTGCTTGAGGCGTCGATCACGCAACACCACCCGATCAGCCGAAATGAAGTCGGCCTCTTCCAGAAGCAGCAGATTCACGGCTGGGTCGCTGGCGGCTGGTCTTGCTCGTCTTCGGCTTTCTCGTCGTCTTCGTGGTCGCCGCGTTTGGTGACCATCGAGCTGCACAACACGCCGATTTCAAACAGCAGCCACATCGGCACGGCCAGCAGCGTCTGCGAAAAAATGTCCGGCGGGGTCAGGATCATGCCGACCACGAAGCACCCGATCACCACATAGGGGCGAATCTTCTTGAGGTACTTCACATCAACGATGCCGATCCACACCAGCAACACGACCGCGACCGGGATCTCAAACGCCACGCCGAACGCCAGGAACAGCGTCATGACGAAATCCAGATAACTGGAGATGTCCGTCATCATCGACACCCCTTCCGGGGTCACGCTGGCGAAGAAGTGGAAGATCAGCGGGAACACCAGGAAATAGGCGAAGGCCATCCCGGCGTAGAACAGAATGATGCTGGAAATCAGCAGCGGCACCGCCACGCGTTTTTCGTGTTTGTACAGGCCCGGCGCGATGAAGCCCCAGATCTGGTACAGGATGACCGGCATTGCCAGGAACAGCGCCACCATCATCGTTAGCTTGAACGGTGTCAGAAACGGCGAGGCCACATCAGTGGCGATCATCGTCGCGCCTTCGGGCAAGAACTTGCGCAGTGGCGCCGAGACGAAGGTGTAGATCTTCTGCGTGAAGTAGAACAGCGCACCGAAGATCACGAAGATCGCCAACACGCAACGTAACAGGCGCGAGCGCAGCTCAGTGAGGTGCGAGACCAGCGGCATTTGCTGGTCGTTTTCCGGGATTTCGCTCATGGGGCTCGTGGGGGCTGTGTCGAATCGTTGGCGGAAGGCGCGCCCGGCACGGCCGTGGGCGTGGTGGCCACCGGAGCGGGCGCAGGTGTCGCGACAGGCGGAACAGGCTCGGGCTGCGCAGCGGGCGGCGTGACCGACGCGCTTTCAGCAGGCGCTGCCGGGCCAATGTCGGCGCTCGGTGGCGTAGGTGCGGCACCCATGATCGGCGCTGCGGGCTCGCTGACCGGCTGAACCGCTGGCGGCACGACGGGTGCGGCCGCTTGCTGCGGTTGCATGATTTTGCGCGCTTCTTCTTCCAGCGAAAGAATGTGCTCGTTGTGCAATTGACGACGAATTTCATCGGCGCCAATTTCGCGCTCAACTTCCTGTTTGATCGCGTTGAAGCTGCGTTTCAGACGCCCGATCCAAAGCCCGGCCGTCCGCGCTGCCCCTGGCAAACGCTCGGGGCCCAATACCAGCAGGGCAACGAGGCCGACCAGCAGCAGTTCAGAGAAGCTGATACCAAACATGCGTCACGACCTAGTCTTTGCGGATGGGCTCTTCGACTTTCTGCGCAGTGCCGTCGATGGTGTGCGGCTGATACGGCGGCTGAGTCGGTGGAACAGGCTGCGCGGTCGGCTGTGGCTGAACAGGCGGTTGTTCGGTGGGTTTTTCTTCGTCGTTCATGGCTTTGCGGAAGCCTTTGATCGACTCGCCAACGTCAGTGCCCAGGTTTTTCAGTTTCTTGGTGCCGAAGACCAATACAACGACCACAAGAATGACGATCCAGTGTTTCCAGTCAAAAATGCCCATGACGCGTTCCTCACAATGATTTCAGGGCTCGCAGGCCCGTGTTTAATCCGTCGAACGAGCAGCTTTTTCGACGTGTCCGGACAGGCCGAAACGGCGATCCAGTTCATCGAGTACGGCTTGCGGGTGCTGGCCCAGCGCTGCGAGCATCACCAGGCTATGAAACCACAAGTCTGCCGTTTCGTAGATGACATCGCTGCAGTCCCCGCTGACGGCGGCGTCCTTGGCAGCGATGATGGTTTCGACCGACTCTTCGCCGACCTTCTCCAGAATCTTGTTCAGCCCCTTGTGATAGAGACTGGCGACGTAGGAGGAGTCGGCAGCCGCGCCTTTGCGCTCTTCGAGCACCTGGGCGAGGCGAGACAGGGTATCGGTCATGTTCAGTGTCCTGCGTGATAAATGGCGTGCGGGTCTTTGAGGACCGGGTCCGCGGTCTTCCAGCCAGCATCGTCGCCTGCACCGTCAAAAACTCGGTAGAAACAGCTTTCGCGGCCGGTGTGGCAGGCGATCCCGCCGATCTGCTCGACCATCAGAATGATGACGTCGGCGTCGCAGTCCAGACGCAGTTCGTGCAATTTCTGCACATGGCCCGATTCTTCGCCTTTGCGCCACAATTTGCCACGGGAGCGCGACCAGTAGATGGCGCGGTTCTCGGTGGCCGTCAGGCTCAGTGCTTCGCGGTTCATCCAGGCCATCATCAGGACGCGCCCGGTCTTGTGGTCCTGCGCAATCGCTGGCACCAAACCGTCACTGTCCCATTTAATCTCGTCCAGCCAGTCTTTCATCGTCGGCTCCGGCCGATGGGTGGGTGGGTTAGTGTGCCAGCGGCTCGTCCCGATGGCTATCGGCGCACGACCAGATAGAGCCCGGCGACCAGCATCAGCAGCGCGGGCCAGGCACTCAGCGCGATCAGTTCGTCGCCTGATTGAGTATGGGCCGTCGCCAGCACCACGCCACCGCCGAGCAACGCGGCGCCGATCAGGCGCAGCGCCCAGTGGTCGCCCTTGCGCGAGTACGGAGGCGCAGGATCGGACCTGTGCGGCTGCGAGAGGCGCTCCAGCAGATCGCGGGTCATGTTGGCCAGATGCGGAATCTGTTCGACCTGAGATTGCAGGTTGCCGATCAGCGTTTTAGGGCTGACGCGCTCGCGCATCCAGCGTTCCAGAAACGGCTGCGCGGTGCTCCACAAGTCCAGTTCCGGGTACAACTGACGGCCCAGGCCTTCGATGTTGAGCAGGGTTTTCTGCAACAGCACCAGTTGCGGCTGCACTTCCATGTTGAAGCGACGCGCGGTCTGGAACAGGCGCATCAGCACCTGACCGAAGGAAATATCCTTGAGCGGTTTCTCGAAGATCGGCTCGCACACGGTACGAATCGCGGCTTCAAATTCGTTGAGCTTGGTCTCAGCGGGCACCCAGCCGGAATCGATGTGCAGCTGCGCGACACGACGATAATCCCGCTTGAAGAATGCAAACAGGTTGCGCGCCAGATAATCCTGGTCTTCCGGGGTCAGGCTGCCGACGATGCCACAGTCGATGGCGATGTATTGCGGGTCCCACGGCGAAACCGTGCTGACGAAAATGTTGCCAGGGTGCATGTCGGCGTGAAAGAAGCTGTCCCTGAACACTTGGGTGAAGAACAGCTCCACACCACGCTCGGCCAGTTTCTTCATGTCGGTGCGCTGATCGGCGAGGGTCGCGAGATCGGTTACCTGAACGCCGTAAATCCGCTCCATCACTAGCACTTTCGGGCGGCACCAGTCCCAATAGACCTGAGGCACGTACAGCATCGTCGAGCCTTCGAAGTTGCGGCGCAGCTGGCTGGAGTTCGCCGCTTCGCGCAATAGGTCGAGTTCGTCGTAGATGGTCTTCTCGTAGTCGGCGACCACGTCCACCGGGTGCAGCAAGCGGGCGTCGGCAGACAAACGCTCGGCGATCTTGGCGAGGATGAACAGCCAGGCAAGGTCGGAGCCGATGACCGGTTTCAGGCCCGGACGCACGACTTTCACGACCACTTCTTCGCCGGTCTTGAGGCGAGCGGCGTGAACCTGCGCCACCGACGCGGACGCCAACGGCGCAACATCGAAACGACTGAACACGTCGTTGATCTTCGCGCCCAACTGCGACTCGATCAGGGCAATCGCCTTCTCGGATTCGAACGGCGGCACGCGGTCCTGGAGCATCATCAGCTCGTCGGCGATGTCTTCGGGCAGCAGGTCACGGCGGGTCGAAAGCAACTGGCCGAACTTGATGAAGATCGGCCCGAGATCCTGCAACGCCAATCGCAGGCGCGCACCTCGGGTCAGCTCGCTTTTGCGTCGCGGAATCCAGCGCCACGGCAGCACGAAACGCACGGCGAGCAGCCACCACGGCAGTGGCAGGGCGAACAAAAGATCATCGAGGCGGTAACGGATTACGACACGCTGGATGCGAAACAGGCGGCGGACGGCAAGCAGGCTCATGCGTTATCGCTGGATTTGAGGAAGTGGGCCAGACGCTCGAAGCGGGCTTCGAGGCGTTCCAGGTCTTGTTTGGTCTGATCCAGTTCGGCGAAGCGGGCTTCAGCCTCGCGTTTGCCGACCAGGGTGCGGGATTCTTCGGCCAGGTATTCGGCCAGGTTGTGGCTCAGGCTCGCCATGCTCTCTTGGGTCCAGCGTGCGCTGTTGCGCAGATGGCCACCGATCAGCGGCGTGGCGACCGGACCGAGCCAGCGTTGCAGCTCGTATTCCCAGTCGAGGTCCAGGTCCTGCAACACGCCCACCAACTCCAGTAGCACGGCGCTTTCGCCATCCAGCTCGACCTCCGGGCTGTGCAGCACGGCGTTCTTGTCCTTGCTCAAGGCGAGGCGCATCAGGCTAGCGGCCGGGGCACGCAGGGTCACGTCAGCGCCTGCTTCCCAGCGCGAGGCCAACATCAGGCCTTCGTCGCTGGGCAGAATGTGCAGGTGAAACGCCGGGCTGGTGCATTCGACCGCAATCACCTTGCCGCTCAGCCGATCAAGGCGTGGCAAGGCTGTGCTGTCCATTTGCAGCACACGGTTGATGCCGTGCTCGGCACTGGCGAGCAAGCCGCTGATCAGCATCAGGGCTTGATACCACGGTGCAGAGCGACGATGCCGGAGGTCATGTTGTGGTAGGTCACGCGATCGAAACCGGCCTCTACCATCATTGACTTCAGGGTTTCTTGATCCGGGTGCATGCGGATCGATTCGGCCAGGTAGCGATAGCTTTCCGAGTCGTTGGTGATCAGCTTGCCCGCCAACGGCATGAACGCGAACGAATAGGCGTCGTAGACCTTGGACATGACTTTGTTGGTTGGCTTGGAAAATTCCAGCACCAGCAGGCGGCCACCCGGCTTGAGGACGCGCAGCATCGAGCGAATGGCGTCTTCTTTGTGAGTGACGTTGCGCAGGCCGAATGCGATGGTCACGCAGTCGAAATGGTTGTCCGGGAACGGCAGCTTTTCAGCGTCGGCCTGGACGAACTTGATATTACCTGCCACGCCACGGTCGAGCAGGCGGTCGCGACCGACTTTCAGCATCGACGCGTTGATGTCGGCCAGCACCACTTCACCGGTCGGACCGACCAGGTGGGAGAATTTCTTGGCCAAATCGCCCGTACCGCCTGCGATGTCCAGCACGCGGTTGCCGGTGCGCACACCGGACAGCTCGATGGTGAAACGCTTCCAGAGGCGGTGCATGCCGCCGGACAGCACGTCGTTCATCAGGTCGTACTTGGCCGCCACGGAGTGGAAAACCTCGGCGACTTTCTCGGCCTTCTGGCTTTCAGCGACGGTTTTGTAACCGAAGTGGGTGGTGGGTTCGGCATCGCTGCCTTTGCGCGGATCGTTCATATCGCTGTCACCGGAATAAAGTGCCGCCATTCTAATCGTCGGGGCTGGCTTTGTCTTGACAAGGCTCACCGCCAACAGTTTCTTCGCCGAACGCCGCTGGTATAGTGGCCCGACGATTTAGGCCGATGAAGGAGCCCGCCAATGGCCCGTATTACCGTGGAACGCCCGCATGCACTGGGCAAGGATAAGGCTCGCGAGAAAGCCGAACTGCTGGCCGAGAAGCTGGGCGACAAATATGGCATCGAGCACAGCTGGAATGGCGACACCGTGTCGCTGGAAGGCAAGGGCGCCAAAGGCACCGTTGAGGTGGAAGACGCGCTGGTGCGGGTCAACATCGAGCTGAATTTCTTCCTGTCGGCGATGAGCAGCACGATCCAGTCTGAGGTCGAGCGGCAGCTGGATAAAGCGCTTATTGCCTGATGGCCTATTTTAGGAGCGTGGCTTGCGGGCGCTAGCGCTGTAACGTAGGCCGAGAGTCTGTAGGAGTGAGCTTGCTCGCGATAGCAGTTCGTCGGCCCTCGATGCGTCTACAGACATACCGCTATCGCGAGCAAGCTCACTCCTACAGTTGCTCGTCGTGCTCATCGTCTAGGGTGAGCTTTCTAATTTTTCTCTCTACTTTGTGCCCATGCCCCCGTCTGCGGGGCGGTTCCTCTTATCCCTTTCGAGCGTGAGGTGCACCATGGCCAAAGTGATTCTGAAGAAAAAAATCGAAGCCGAAGAAGCGAAGACGTTCTCCGAGGTTCGTCTCTACGCCCGCAAAATCTGGCTCGCAGGCCTGGGTGCCTACGTGAAGGCCGGGCAGGAAGGCGCTGAGTACGTCAAAGAGCTGATCAAGACCGGCGAGCAGACCGAAAAGAAAGCCAAGAAAGTCATCGACGAAAAAATCGAAGCCGCCAACAGCGAAATCGATTCGGCGAAGGATGAAGTCACCGGCGAAATCACCAAAGCCAAAGGCCGTGTGGAAGTGCAACTCGACAAAATCGAGAGCGCCTTCGACCGCCGTGTGGCCAGCGCCTTGAATCGCATTGGCATTCCGTCTAAACATGATGTTGAGACACTCTCTGCTAAGCTCGATGAGCTGACGGCATTGCTTGAACGTGTCGCGCGTAAACAATAAGGAGAGCGGGATGGCTGGCAAAAAGAAAACTGAAAAAGAAGGCAGCTCCTGGATTGGTGAAGTGGAGAAATACTCCCGCCAAATCTGGCTGGCTGGTTTAGGCGCTTACTCGAAGATCAGCAATGACGGCAGTAAGCTTTTCGAAACGCTGGTGAAAGACGGCGAAAAAGCCGAGAAAGAAACCAAGGCCACCGTCGGTAAAACCGTCGACACGGCCAAGGTTTCGACCAAGTCCCGCGTCGGTGACGTGAAGGACCTGGCGCTGGGCAAATGGGGCGAACTGGAGGGGGCTTTCGACAAGCGTCTGAACAGCGCGATTTCTCGCTTGGGTGTACCGAGCCGCAACGAAGTCAAAGCCCTGCACAGCAAAGTTGATCTGCTGACCAAGCAAATCGAAAAACTGACGGGCGCCTCGGTGCCTTCGGCGTCGAAAACGGCAGCGGCGAAACCTGCCACGAAAACCGCCGCCAAACCCGCAAGCGCTGCCGCCAGCAAAACCGCAGCGGCCAAACCGGCGGTCGCAAAAACAGCGGCCAAGGCCGCCGCCAAGCCGGTAGCCGCCGCGTCGAAAGCCGCTGCGTCCACCGCCGCCAAGGCGAATACCGTTGCTGCGAAACCGGCGCCGAAGGCCGCTGCGAAACCGGCTGCGAAACCAGCAGCAGCGAAACCGGCCGCGAAGCCTGCAGCGACCAAACCTGCCGCTGCGAAAAAGCCAGCCGCTGCCAAGAAACCCGCAGCACCGAAGCCCGCCGCAGCCGCCAAACCGGCCGCAGCGTCCACCCCTGCTGCAACCACCGCCAGCGCATCGCCTGCCACCTCGGCACCGTCCGCATCCGCCGCTGCACCGTCGACCAATTCCGCCGCGTCGACACCTTCCAGCCAGTCCTGATTTACGGCTGATTGGACCGAAGCCCGATCTGTGAGAGCAGGTCGGGTTTTTTATTTTCACGCCGAACACGCTTCTGGCCGCAGGCCGTAGGAGTTGGCTTGCCTGCGATCTGGCGGGCACCGGCAGCAAAACCTGACACCTCGACTGTGTCAGGTACAACGGGTTAGGGGATTTTGCTGGTGCTGCGCACCAGATCGCAGGCAAGCCAACTCCTACGGCCTTCGGCCAGAATCAAAAGCCCCGATTTAGTCTTCGAGATAATGCAAAGCCAACCGCTCCGCCGCATGCCTCGCGCCCGGTTTCAGGTGCGGCGCGACGAGCATCATGATCTGGTACACCACCACCCGAGTTTCACCCTCTCGGTCGAGGATGCGTTGGTAATCCAGCGAGAACAGCAGCGTCATCGTGATCTGTTCCACCAACTGTCCCAGGGCTTGCGTGTCGCTGGTGACTTGCCCTTCGGCCTTCAACCGCGCCAGCAGTGAGGCGAGGGTGCGTTTGATCGCATTGAGCAGATTGCGAATGCCCCGTGCGAGTTTCGGCAGGCGGCTGGCGAGGTTCGACAGGTCCTGGAACAGAAAACGGTAATGGGACAAACGCTCGACGATCAGGTGCAGAAACAGCCAGTAATCCTCGGCGTCCAGGCGCGCATCGGCAGGTGGGTCGAGCAGCGGCGCGAGCTCGGACTGGAAGCGCTCGAACAGCTGCATCACCAACGGCTCCTTGCCGTGAAAGTGGTAGTAGAGGTTGCCGGGGCTGATCTCCAGTTCGTTGGCGATTTCCAGGGTTGAAACGTTGGGCTCGCCTTGCTGATTGAACAGCAGCAGAGCGCATTCGAGTATGCGGTCGCGGGTCTTCATCCGGTCTTCTTAATTCGGCACTGAGGTATTCGAATGCTCCTGTAGGAGTGAGCTTGCTCGCGAAAGCGATTCGTCAGGTTTGAATGTGTTCAGAGACACACCGCTATCGCGAGCAAGCTCACTCCTACAGGAGCAACGTTCAGCAAGAGTCCGTGGTGCTTCTAGCGAACTCTGACATACGTCCCGGGCGCCGCCTCCATCGGCGGGTAATTCTGATTGCCCAGCGCCATCAGCGTTTCGCGCTGCGCGCCCGAGCGCTCTTGAATCCAGCTCAGCCAACTCGGCCACCAACTGCCGTCCGTGCGCTGGGCGTCGTAATACCAGGCGCGGGGATCACTGCTGAGCTTGCCGTTCTCAACGAAGTTCGCCTTGGGGTTGCCGGGCGGATTGAGGATGCTCTGTACGTGGCCGCTGTTCGACAGCAGGAAGCGCCGATTGCCGCCGAGCAGCAAGGTCGAGCGGTAGACCACGTCCCACGGCGTGATGTGGTCGTTGATGCCCGCGACGCTGAAACTGTCCACCGTCACTTTCTGCAGATCGATGGGTGTGCCGCACACTTCCAGTCCACCCGGACGGGTCAGCGGGTTGTGCTTGAAGAAGTCCAGCAGATCGCCGTGCAGCGCGGCGGGGAGGCGCGTGCTGTCGTTGTTCCAGTAAAGGATGTCGAACGGCGGCGGCGCCTTGCCCAGCAGGTAGTTGTTCACCCAGTACGTCCAGATCAGATCGTTGGGGCGCATCCACGCAAAGACCTTGGCCATCTCGCGACCGTCGAGCACGCCACGCTGATAGGAGCGGCGCTTGGCGGCTTCGAGGGTTTGTTCGTCGATGAACAGCGTCGCTGGGCTTTCAATTTCGCTGTCCAACAAGCTCACCAGATAACTCGCGCTCGACACCCGCCTCAGTTGTCGCTTGGCGTGCAAATGGCCCTGCAGCGCTGCGATGGTCAGGCCGCCCGCGCAGGCGCCCATCAGGTTGACCTCCCGTGCGCCGGTAATCGCACGGCACACGTTCATCGCTTCCTCGGCGGCCTGCACGTAACTGGAAAGCCCCCATTCCCGGTGGCGAACGTCCGGGTTGCGCCAGCTGATGATGAAGGTCTGCACGCCGTTTTTCAGGGCGTACTGCACGAAGCTGTTGGTGGGGCTCAGGTCGAAAATGTAGAACTTGTTGATCTGCGGCGGCACGATCAGCAGCGGTCGGGCGTATTGCTTTTCGCTCATCGGCGAATACTGGATCAGCTCCAGCAGCTCGTTGCGAAACACCACGGCGCCGGGAGTGACGGCCAGGGTGCGACCGATCTCGAACGCGTCCTTGGTGGTCTGGCTCGGCAGGCCGTTGTTGTGCATGAAGTCGTCGAGCATGTGGCTCAGGCCCTTCACCACGCTGGTGCCGCCGGAGTTGAATAGCTCCTTCACCGCCAACGGGTTGAGCAGGGTGTTGGTCGGCGCCAGTGCATCGTTGAGCAGGGAGAAAATGAATTGCGCGCGAGAACGGTCGTCTTCGGGCAGGTCGCTGTGGTCGATCCAGTCGCGCACCTGATGCTGCCAGCTCAGATACGCCTGCAAACCGCGACGGTACAGCGGATTGTGCGTCCAGGTCGGATCGTTGAAGCGGGTGTCATTCGGGTGTGGCTGGTGAGGCGTATCGCCCAGCATCACACGCCCCAACTGACCGCCGAGGGCAATCGCATGGCGCGCCGTGTAAACCGGGTGCTTGAGACCTTGCAAAGCCACGCTGCGCAGAGTCGACAGCAGATCCCGACCGCGCAGGCCGGTGATTGCGCTTTGCGCGTTGATGTAGGTCGCTGGCGTCGGGTAGCTATTCTTCGCCGGTTTGTCTCGCATGGATCAACACTCCTTCGTCTGGCCATCAGCAAATACAGCGGCGCCCCGCTCGACCTCCCCTGAGCAGTGCGCTGTTCCACGTCTGGCAATCCCGCCGATAACGCGTCAGTGAAGCGATTTCTCTTTGATGTGAGGCACGAATGCGCCCCTTATTCCTTGGGTTATCGCACGGTCGGTGCAGGTTGTGGATGCATGACGGCGCGCTGCCGCTCCTGTTGCAGAAACTTCATGATGATGGGGGCCACGGCTTCGGCCCGGGTGATCAAAAACAAGTGACCATCGTCGATTATGTGTAGCTGGGCATTGGGGATACGCCAAGCCAGCAGTCGCATATTGATCAGCGGAATCAGCGGATCGTCATCACCCGCCAGCACCAGCGTCGGCTGCTGGATCTTGTGCAGCCAATGAATGCTGGTCCAGCCCATGCCCGCGAACAGCTGCCAGTAATAGCCGAGCTTTCCGGAGGAACGGACTTTCGCGGCGTGGTTTGCTGCCAGGTTCGGATCGCGACGAAACGCCCCGCCATAGATGTCCGGCGCGATGCGGATCACGTGCGACGGCTGAATGTAACGACGCGGGCTGGCCATCATCCAGAGCACTTTCGGTTTGCCCGGCACCATCACCGCGCCCGCCGCCGTGGCCGCGAGCACGAGTTTTTTGCAGCGTTCGGGGTAGTCGTGGGCGAACTGCTGGGCCAGTGCGCCTCCCCACGAAACACCAATCGCGTTGACCTGTCCGTAGTCCAGATAATCCAGCATCCGTGCCGCCAGTTTCGCCAGACCGGGAAAGCGATAGGGACGGTTTGGTGTCGATGAACCGCCAACACCGGGCACGTCGAAGGCGATGACTTCGAGGTCGGGGTCCAGCGCATCGACGAACGGAAACACCAACTCCAGGTTGGCGCCGATGCCGTTGAAAATCAGCAGCGGCGTGAGATGGCTCTTGCCGGGGCGCACTGCGGTGCGGATGTTGTGACCATCCAGATCGATGGTGCGAAATACGAACGGTTGCGGCATGCGCGAAGCCCTGTTGGTTAAACGCCGGTAAAGCAGTCCTGCGCGTCTTCCGGTCCTGAAACCGCGTGCGCGGTTTCTGTGTGTTCGATGCTTGCCGTCAGTGGCGAATCAGAGCTCACAGTTGCCTGAAAACCTGTAGGAGTGAGCTTGCTCGCGATTGCGATAGTTCAGTCAGTGTTATATCGACTACTCCGACGACATCGCGAGCAAGCTCACTCCTACAGGTGGTAGTTAATCCAGATCAACGCTCATGCACATACGTGCCCGGAGACGCTTCGCCTGCGGGATACGCCTTGTTGCCCAATGTAGCGGGAGATTTTTTCAGTTTGCCGGAGCGCTCGGCTTGCCACGCCTGCCAGTGCAGCCACCACGAATCAGTGTGTTTGCTGGCGTCCTCCTGCCAACGAGTGGCTTCTTCGGGCAGGTCCGGGTTGGTCATGTAGCGCGCCTTCGGGTTGCCCGGCGGGTTCAGAATGCTCTGGATATGCCCGCTGTTGGACAGCACGAATTCGGTCTTGCCGCCGAACAGTCGAGCCGACTTGTAGCACGACACCCACGGCGTGATGTGGTCGTTGGTGCCTGCGAGACAGAAGATGTCACTTTTGACCTGTTTCAGATCAATCGGTGTACCGCAGACCTCCAGCGCGTTTGGACGAATCAGCGGATTGTTCTTGAACATCTCGATCAGATCGCCGTGAAACGCGGCGGGCAGGCGCGTGGTGTCGTTGTTCCAGAACAGGATGTCGAACACCGGCGGCTCGTTGCCCAGCAGGTAGTTGTTGACCCAGTAATTCCAGATCAAATCGTTGGGGCGCATCCAGGCGAAGACCTTGGCCATGTCCTTGCCTTCCAGCACGCCCGCCTGATACGAATGGCGCTTGGCCGATTCCAGCGTCTGCTCATCCACGAACAGCGCGACCTGCGTGTCGAGGGTGGTGTCGAGCACGCTCACCAGCAGGGTCAGCGCGTTGACCTTCTGCTCGCCCAGCGCCGCATAGTGGCCGAGCAAGGCAGTGCAGGTGATCCCGCCGGAGCAGGCGCCCAGCATGTTCACGTCCTTGCTGCCGGTGATCTTGCAGACCACGTCCACCGCTTCTTTCACGGCGTCGATGTAGGTCGACAGGCCCCATTCACGCTGGGCCTTGGTCGGGTTGCGCCAACTGATGATGAAGGTCTGCACGTTGTTGCGCAGGCAGAAGCGCGCCAGGCTTTTGTCCTGGCTGAGGTCGAACACATAGAATTTGTTGATCTGCGGGGGCACCACCAACAGAGGGCGTTCGTGGACCTGCTCGGTGATCGGCTTGTACTGGATCAGTTCCAACAGGTCGTTGCGAAACACCACGGCGCCTTCGGTGGTACCGAGGTTTTTGCCGACCTCGAAAGCGTCCATGTTGACCTGGCTCGGCATGCCGCCGTTATTCACCAGATCCTTCGCCAGGTGCGAGAGGCCATCGAGGACGCTCTTGCCGCCCGTCTCAAAGAAGCGTTTGACCGCCGCCGGGTTGGCCGCGCCGTTGGTGGGCGACATGGCTTCGGTCATGAGGTTGATCACGAAGTGGCCGCGGCTGATGTCTTGTTGCGAGAGGCTGCTGTCGTCGATCCAGTCGTGCAACTCCTTGCGCCAGGCGAGGTAGGTTTGCAGGTAGCGACGATAAAGCGGGTTCTGGCTCCAGGCCGGGTCGGCGAAACGACGGTCGTCGCTGTCGGGCACCAGGCTGGATTTGCCGAGCAGCACGTTTTTCAGTTCCAGCCCGAAATGGGCCACGTGCTTGGCGCTGTGGATCGGTTGCTTGATGGCCTGGGTCAAGACCATGCGTGCCGTGGTGAGCAAATCCTTGCGCCGCAAGCCGACGACGGGGTTCAACCCCAGGGTGTGTTCAGAGGCTTGACGCGGCAGATCATCATTACTCTTGTTACTCATCTACGACGCTCCATTGTCCTGAGACGAGCGCTGGCATCCCTGTGAAAACACGCCACGGGCAAACGCCAGCACTGCTCTCGGGTGACCGATGATTAACACAACGGGTGTGAATGCTCCTGCAAGGCGCCGTATTTTTCGATGGCGCTGCATGCGACTGCTGCGGTTCACACCGACAGGCTTCTGCTAAAACTCCGATGCAGATGGCTTGCCAGAATCATTGGTTACGCGAGATTTATAAAAATCGCAAGCAGGGTCAGTCATTGACCGCTGCGCGGAGCATTGAAGCAGATTGAATTAGAAAGTGCGTCCTAAAGCGCCCATCGGTCACCAAGGCGCGGACTAGAGCGGCAGCTCAGAGCATGAGTCGGACGACTTGCTCGGAAGGGTCGCGGGATTTGCCCGCAGCTTTCAGTTCAGCCAGGTAATCGTCCCAAAGGGCTTCCTGACGTTGTGCCAGTTGTTCGAGGTATTCCCACGTGAACAGACCGCTGTCATGACCATCATCGAAGGTCAATTTCAGTGCGTACTGACCGGCCGGTTCCACTTTCGTCAAACCGACGCCCAGCTTGCCGAATTGTAGAATCGGCTTGCCATGCCCCTGCACCTCAGCGGACGGCGAATGCACCCGCAGGAACTCGGCGGGCAGGTGATATTCCTCACCAGGGCCGTATTTCAGCGTGAGGATTTTCGAGGCTTTGTGAAGCTGGATGGCGGAGGGAATGCGTGTCATCGACGGTATGCCTTGCGCGTTACATTGTAGGAGTGAGCTTGCTCGCGATAGGGTGGGGCAGGCAATGATGTGTTGACCTGATCCAATGCAATCGCGAGCAAGCTCACTCCTACAGGGGGGGCGTGGGCTGATTAAAGAATGTAGCGAGACAGATCTTCGTCTTCCGCCAACTCGCCCAAGTGGCTGTTGACGTACGCCGCGTCGATCTGGATCGTGCCGCCATCCTGCGCGCCGGCCAGGTCACCCGCACTGAAAGACACTTCTTCCAGCAGGCGTTCCAGCAGGGTGTGCAGACGACGGGCACCGATGTTTTCGGTCTTCTCGTTCACCTGCCACGCAATCTCGGCCAGGCGCTTGATGCCTTCCGGCAAGAATTCGATGTTCAGGCCTTCTGTCTTCAGCAGCTCGCGGTATTGCTCGGTCAGCGACGCGTGTGGCTCGCTCAGGATGCGTTCGAAATCCTGAGGGCTCAGGGCTTTCAGCTCGACGCGAATCGGCAGACGGCCTTGCAGCTCAGGCACCAGATCGCTCGGCTTGCTCAGGTGGAACGCACCGGATGCGATGAACAGGATGTGGTCGGTCTTGACCATGCCCAGTTTGGTGTTGACCGTGCAGCCTTCGATCAGCGGCAGCAGGTCGCGCTGCACACCTTCACGGGAGACGTCCGCGCCGCCGACGTTGCCGCGCTTGGCGACTTTGTCGATTTCATCGATGAACACGATGCCGTGCTGCTCGACTGCCTCCAGCGCCTTGCCTTTCAGCTCTTCGTCGTTGACCAGACGGCTCGCTTCTTCATCGCGGACCATCTTCAGCGCGTCCTTGACCTTCAGCTTGCGGCTCTTCTTCTTGCCCTTGCCCATGTTGGCAAACAGGCTTTGCAGCTGGTTGGTCATCTCCTCCATGCCCGGAGGCGCGGAGATATCGACGCCGCCCATTTCCGCGACTTCGATCTCGATTTCCTTGTCGTCCAACTGGCCTTCACGCAGGCGTTTGCGGAACAGCTGGCGGGTGTTGGAATCGGTGCCACCGGCCGCGTCTTCATTGAAGCCTACGCGTGCAGGTGGCAGCAGGGCGTCGAGGATGCGGTCTTCGGCGGCGTCTTCGGCGCGATGACGGACCTTGGTCATTTCCTGTTCGCGCAGCAGCTTCATGGCGGCGTCGGCCAGATCACGAATGATCGACTCGACGTCACGGCCCACGTAGCCGACTTCGGTGAACTTGGTGGCTTCGACCTTGATGAACGGCGCGTTGGCCAGCTTGGCCAGACGGCGGGCGATCTCGGTTTTACCGACACCGGTCGGACCGATCATCAGAATGTTTTTCGGGGTGACTTCAACACGCAGCTCTTCAGGGAGCTGCATCCGGCGCCAGCGGTTACGCAGCGCGATGGCGACGGCGCGCTTGGCATCGTCCTGGCCGATGATATGGCGATTGAGTTCGTGGACGATTTCACGGGGAGTCATGGACATGGTTTTCAACGGTCCTCTTGAGCGAATGAGTCCGGCAGCCGCGATGAATTGCGGCGCCTGTCGGGCTTATTCGGCGAGGTCCTGCTCCTCAATGGTGATGTTGTGGTTGGTGAACACGCAAATGTCGCCCGCGATGTGCAGCGCGGTCTCGGCGATTTCCCGCGCGGACAATTCGGTTTTCAGCAGCAGGGCGCGAGCAGCGGCCTGAGCGAATGCGCCGCCGGAGCCCATGGCGATCAGGCCGTCTTCGGGTTCTACGACGTCACCGTTGCCGGTGATGATCAGGGAGGCGTCTTTGTTGGCGACAGCCAGCATGGCTTCCAGGCGGCTGAGGGAGCGGTCGGTCCGCCAGTCTTTGGCCAGCTCGACGGCGGCGCGCACGAGGTGCCCCTGGTGTTTTTCCAATTGGGCTTCGAAACGTTCGAACAGGGTGAAGGCGTCAGCGGTGGCGCCCGCGAAACCGGCGATCACCTGGCCGTGGTAGAGGCGGCGGACCTTCTTGGCGTTACCTTTCATGACGGTATTGCCCAGGGAAACCTGGCCGTCACCGGCCATGACGACTTTGCCTTGGCGGCGCACTGAAACGATGGTGGTCAAGGGGAGAGTCTCCACGCTAGGGGGCGAAAATGCCCTGATGGAAACTCATATGGGGGTGGGGGCGGGTATTTCAACCGTGGGGGATGAATGGCAGGGGTGTATTGATCTGCTTCTGGCCGAAGGCCGTGGGAGCCGGCTTGCTGGCGAAAGCGGTGTGTCAGTCAGCATAGAGGGTGACTGAATCATCGTATTCGCCAGCAAGCCGGCTCCCATAACGGGATCGGCGTTTGGTCTAGCGGGCCTGACGCTGTTGCAGCAACAGGTTGCTGAATCCACCACCCGCCAGTTGCTTCTGCGCGGTCGTCAGTTGTTCGCGGTTGCTGAACGGTCCGACCAATACGCGGTACCACGTCTCGTCCTTCACCGTTCCGGATTCAACCGTCGCGGCCTGCCCCAACAGAATGATCTGTGCGCGAACCTTGTCAGCGTCCGTCTGTTTGCGGAACGAACCCGCCTGCAGGAAGAACGTCGTCACCGGCGCCGGTTTCGCGACCGGGGGCGCTGGCGGTGGTGTCAGGCCGCTAAGCGCTGCCTGGGCACGAGCGGTGTCGATTTTCGCGGCCACCTCTGGAGTGACCGGCGTGGTCGGCGCAGCCACTGACGGCGGCGTTTTTTCCGGCACGGCTTCGTTTGGCACGATGACTTCCGATTCCGGCAGCAGCGTGTAGAAATCGTACTTCGGCTTCACGGGCGCGGTCGGACTTGGCGGCGTCTTGTTCGCTTCGGCGATCTTCGCGGCCTTGGCTTCGGCCTTGTTCCGCTTGATGTCATCGCCGCTGCCAGGCTCCAGTTTCATCAGGAATACGATGAATGCACCGACGGACAGGCCGACCGCCAGCCACACCCATCCCGGAATCGGCTTCTTTGCGGGCGCCTCGTACCGGCTGGCACCGCGCTTGGGAGCAGGTTTCTTTTTGACTGCCAAGTTACATACGCTCCAGAGTTTCCAGACCCAGCAGTTGCAGGCCTTGCTTGAGGGTGCGACCGGTCAGGTGCGCGAGGCGCAGACGGCTTTGCTGTTGCTCGGGGTTTTCCGCGTTCAGGATCGGGCAGTTCTCGTAGAAGCTGGAGAACAGGCCGGCCAGATCGTAAAGGTAGGCGCACAGCACGTGCGGCGTGCCTTTTTCGGCAACGTTGTTCACGGTTTCGCCGAATTGCGCAAGACGCGCAGCCAGGTCCTGCTCTTGAGGGGCCTCAAGGATGATTTGGCCTTTGCTCTCGTCGAACGCCTCGCCCAGCTTGCGGAACACGCCGGAAACACGGGTGTAGGCGTACAGCAGGTAAGGTGCGGTGTTGCCTTCGAAGCTGAGCATCTGATCGAAGTTGAAGCTGTAATCGCTGGCGCGGTGCTTGGACAGGTCCGCGTATTTCACCGCGCTGATGCCCACCGCCTTGGCAATGGTGCGCAATTCGTCTTCGGCAACTCCCGGGTTCTTCTCTTTCACCAGCACATAGGCGCGCTCTTCGGCTTCATCGAGCAGGTCAACCAGCTTCACGGTGCCGCCATCGCGGGTCTTGAACGGACGGCCATCGGCGCCGTTCATGGTGCCGAAGCCCATGTGTTCCATCTGCATGCCGTTGGTGACGAAACCGGCGCGGCGGGCCACTTCGAACACTTGCTGGAAGTGCAGGGCCTGACGCTGATCGACGAAATACAGCGCGCGATCAGCTTTCAATACGTTGCTGCGGTAGCGCACGGCAGCGAGGTCGGTGGTCGCATAGAGATAACCGCCACCGGCCTTTTGCACGATCACCGGCAGTGGCGTGCCTTCGGCAGTCTTGAATTCTTCGAGGAACACGCATTGTGCGCCGTTGCTCTCAACCAGCAGGCCGGCTTTCTTCAGGTCGGCGACGACGTTGGCGAGGTCGTCGTTGTAGGCGCTTTCGCCCATGACGTCTTTCGGCGTCAGTTTGACATTCAGGCGCTCGTACACTTCCTGACAGTGCGAAAGGGAAATGTCTTTGAAACGGGTCCACAGCGTCAGGCACTCAGGGTCGCCTGCTTGCAGCTTGACCACCAGGCCACGGGCGCGCTCGGCGAACTCTTCGGACTCATCGAAACGGCCCTTGGCGGCGCGGTAGAAGTTTTCCAGGTCCGACAGCTCGTCGCTGGTCGCCGGGGTTTCCTGCAGATAGGCCAGCAGCATGCCGAACTGGGTGCCCCAGTCGCCAACGTGGTTCTGACGAATGACGGTGTCGCCGAGGAACTCAAGCACGCTGGCCACGCCGTCGCCGATAATGGTCGAGCGCAGGTGGCCGACGTGCATTTCTTTGGCGAGGTTCGGCGCGGACAGGTCAACCACCACGCGTTGGGCGGGACCGTTCTTGCGCACCGACAGGGTGGCATCCGCCAAGGCTTCGTCGAGACGCGAAGCGAGGGCCTGAGTGTTCTGGAAAAAGTTCAGGAAGCCAGGCCCGGCGATGTCGACTTTGGTGATCTGTTCGTCGGCGGGCAGCGCAGCGACGATCTTCTCGGCCAGGTCACGAGGTTTCAGGCCCGCAGGCTTGGCCAACATCATGGCGATGTTGCTGGCGAAGTCGCCATTTTTCTTGTCCTTGGCGTTTTCCACCTGAATCGCCGGCGTCAACCCTTCCGGCAAGACGCCTTCGGTGACGAGTTGGCTCAGAGCTTGTTGGATCAGCTGGCGAATGGTGTCTTTCATGAGGCTCTCTTTCGACCGCAAGCGCGGCAGCGCTTCGATGCGCGGGTGGAAAAACTGGGCATTATCCGTTGCCGGAGCCACCTTGCCAACCGGGTTGGATGTGCGGTTGTGAATTGTCATCTGTTGCCGGGTTCCCAACTGTGGGAGCGAATTCATTCGCGAATGGCGGGTCGAGCCGACACATCTCTATCGGCTGTACGCTTTTTCGCGAATGAATTCGCTCCCACAAAAGTCGATGCGCGCCAGGAGTCCGCATGAGCTCAATAAAGATCCACCGGGTCCACATCCAGCGACCACCTGACCGCCCGCCCGCTCGGCATGCTTTCCAGCGCCAGCAGCCACGTTGCCAGCAGCTTGTGCAGTGGCGCCCTGGCGTTGGCTTGCAGCAACAATTGCGCCCTGTATCTCCCCGCGCGGCGCTCCATCGGAGCCGGAACCGGGCCTAACAGTTCAATCCCGCCCAGCGACATTTCCTTCAACAGCTGTTCCGCTTCCGTACAGGCTTCGTCTAAAAATCCCTCAGCCTGTCCCGGTTTATGGGCTTCAGCGCGCAACAGCGCCAAATGCGAAAACGGGGGCAGGCCCGCTGCGCGACGCTCGCTCAGCGCCTGCTCTGCAAAGGCGGAATACCCCTGCTCGGTGAGCTGGATCAGCAGCGGATGGTCGGCCAGGTGCGTCTGAATGATCACTTTGCCCGGTTCTTCGGCGCGCCCCGCGCGGCCCGCCACCTGCACGATCAACTGGGCCATGCGTTCGCTGGCGCGGAAGTCGCCGGAAAACAGCCCGCCGTCGGCGTCCAGAATCGACACCAGCGTCACGCGGGGGAAGTGGTGACCTTTGGCGAGCATCTGCGTGCCGACGAGAATGCACGGGTGGCCCTTCTGGATGGTGGCAAACAGTTGATTCATTGCGTCCTTGCGCGAGGTGCTGTCGCGATCCACTCGCAGCACCGGATAGTCCGGAAACAGAATCGCCAAGCGTTCTTCGGCGCGCTCCGTCCCCGCGCCGACGGGGCGCAGATCGACTTTGCCACAGGCCGGGCAATTGCGCGGCACCCGCTCGACGTGGCCGCAGTGGTGACAACGCAGCTCGCCGGAGCGCTGATGAACGGTCATCCGCGCATCGCAACGTTTGCATTCGGATAGCCAGCCGCAGTCGTGACACAGCAGCGTCGGCGCGAATCCTCGGCGATTGAGGAACACCAGCACCTGTTGTCCGGCGGCCAGCGTCTGCCCGATGGCTTGCTGCATCGGGCCAGAAATGCCGCTGTCTAGCGGACGACTTTTCACGTCCAGGCGCAGGAAGCGTGGCTGTTGCGCGCCGCCTGCGCGTTGGTTCAGGCGTAGGAGGGCGTACCGGCCGGTGTAGGCATTGTGCAGGCTTTCCAGCGAAGGCGTGGCCGAGCCGAGCACGATCGGGATGTCTTCCTGGCGGGCGCGGACCAGTGCCAGATCCCGCGCGTGATAACGCAGGCCTTCTTGCTGCTTATAAGAGCCGTCGTGTTCTTCGTCGATGATGATCAGGCCGGGGTTCTTCATGGGCGTGAACAGCGCCGAGCGCGTGCCGATGATGATGTCCGCTTCGCCGTCGCGGGCGGCGAGCCAGGCATCCAGGCGATCCCGATCGTTGACCGCCGAATGCAACAGCGCGATCCGCGCATTGAAACGCTGCTCGAAACGAGCGAGGGTCTGCGGGCCGAGATTGATTTCCGGAATCAGCACCAGCGCCTGTTTGCCTGCCTCCAGCGTCTCGCGGATCAGTTGCAGGTAAACCTCGGTCTTGCCGCTGCCGGTCACGCCTGCGAGCAAAGACGCATGAAAACTGCCAAATCCGGAGCGAATGGCTTCATACGCGGCGCGTTGTTCAGTGTTCAGCGGCAGTTCCGGTTGCGCCAGCCAATGCTCATGCCGCGCCACCGGGGCATGGCCGCGCACTTCCACCGTCACCAACTCCTTGGCCAGCAACAGATTGAGGCTGTCACGGTTGAGCATCAGCTTGCTCAGCAATTGATGGGCGACGCCGTGGGGGTGCTGGGCCAGGGTTTGCAACGCTTCTTTCTGTTTCGGCGCTCGGGCGATGCGCGGGTCATCGATGCTGGCGCCGGTCGCGATCTGCCAGAAACGCTCTTGCCGGGCCTCGGCGGGCTCGCCTTGACGCAGCAAGACCGGCAACGCCCAGCTCAACGTGTCACCGAGGCTGTGCTGATAATACTGGGCCGTCCACAGACACAGCTTGAACAGGGCGGGTGGCAGCGGCGCTTCGGTGTCGAGCAGCGCAATCGCGGGCTTCAGTTTGTCCTCGGGCACATCGCTGTGATCGGTGATCTCAACCAGGATGCCGATCATCTCCCGACGCCCGAACGGCACCCGTAACCGCATGCCCGGTTGCAGCGCACTGCGCGCAATCCCGGCGGGGGCGCGGTAGTCGAACAGGCGGCGCAAGGGGGAGGGCAGGGCGAGGCGCAAAATGGCGTCGGGCACGCGGGGGATGTCCTGTTACGGAGTATGACCAAGGGCGCGATCTTAGCAGACGACCGGCGTTAACGCGGCCTTGCGCGTTTCACGTTCTCTGTTAATATGCGCGGCCTAATTCCGTGCGGTATTCAACAATAGTGTTGGGTGGCGGCACGCTAGCCTGAGGAAATACCGATGAAAGCTGATATCCATCCAGTTTACGAAGACGTCGTTGCAACCTGCAGCTGCGGCAACGTCATCCACACCCGTTCCAACCTGGCCAAGCCTCTGAGCCTGGACGTTTGCAACGAGTGCCACCCGTTCTACACCGGTAAGCAAAAGACTCTGGACGTTGGCGGTCGCGTCGACAAGTTCAAGTCGCGTTTCGGTGCGTTCGGCGCAACCAAAGCGAAGTAAGAGTGGATTTTCTGGATCGCTCCCCGAGCTTATCCAGGCTGCTCAAGAAGGCGTCCCTTGCGGGCGCCTTTTTTGTGCCTGCGATTTGGCTCTCTACCGCCCAGGCCTTGTGCCCGGCGCCTTCCAATTTGCCCACCGCGCAGGTTCAGCGCGTGGTAGATGGCGACACCCTTCGTTTGAGTGATGGGCGCAGCGTGCGGATGGTTGGCCTCAATGCGCCGGAAACTGGCAAAAAAGGTCAGTCCGCCCAACCGTTTGCCGAAGCCGCCAAGCGCCGACTGCAAACGTTGGTAGATGAAAGCGACGGTCAAGTCAGTCTGAGGATCGGCGAGCAGGCCGCTGATCATTACGGACGCACCTTGGCCAACGTCTATGGCCGCAATGGCGCAAACCTTGAGGCTCAGCTGCTCACGGAAGGGCTGGGTTATCTGGTGGCGGTCTCCCCGAACGTTTCACTGGTGGATTGCCAGCAGGCCGCAGAAAAGACCGCGCGCCAAGCGGGTGTTGGGATATGGCGCAATTCCCCGGTGCAATCCCCCGAGCAAATCAGCAGCGGTGGATTCGCCCTCGTGTCGGGGCGCGTGACGAATGTTCAGCGCAATGGCGGGGGTATCTGGATCGAGTTCGGCGATGCACTGGTATTGCGTATTGCTCCGAATCTTGTAGGGCAATTCAACAGTGCCAGCCTGCTACGTCTGAAAGGTCAGCAGGTAGAAGCGCGGGGTTGGGTCGTTGACCGATTCCGTCGAGGCGGTCTCAAGTCCGGTCAGCCACGCTGGATGATGCCGATCACGCATCCTGTCATGTTGAATACAACTTCAAGCTAAAATTGTGAACATTTTTTCCATGAATTGTTTTTCTCTGGAGGCCTTTAAAGACGTGGCTCTACGCTGAAAGTCGTAGATGCGGCCTCTTGACACACCTGACCCGGCAGTCTTGTTAGGACTTTCTGACTTGCGTATGCTCGTTCGTCCGTCTGTCCAACAGCAAAAAAGCGGAATGCCCCCATGTCAGATTTGAAAACTGCCGCGCTCGACTATCACGCCAACCCTCGCCCTGGGAAATTGAGCGTAGAACTCACCAAAGCCACCGCCACTGCGCGTGACCTCTCTCTGGCCTACAGCCCGGGTGTGGCTGAGCCAGTGCGTGAGATCGGTCGCGACCCTGAGCTGGCGTACAAGTACACCGGCAAGGGCAACCTGGTTGCGGTCATCTCTGATGGCACCGCGATCCTCGGTCTGGGCAATCTTGGCCCGCTGGCGTCCAAGCCGGTCATGGAAGGCAAAGGCGTTCTGTTCAAGCGTTTCGCTGGCATCGATGTGTTCGACATCGAAGTCGATTCGGAAAGCCCGCAAGCGTTCATCGACACCGTCAAGCGCATCTCCATCACGTTCGGTGGTATCAACCTTGAAGACATCAAGGCACCCGAGTGCTTCGAGATCGAAAAAGCGCTGATCGAACAGTGCGACATTCCGGTGTTCCACGATGACCAGCACGGCACAGCCATCGTAACCGCAGCGGGCATGATCAATGCCCTGGAAATCGCTGGCAAAACGCTGGAAGAAGCGAAGATCGTCTGCCTGGGCGCTGGCGCAGCGGCCATCTCTTGCATGAAGCTGCTGGTGAGCATGGGCGCGAAGATCGAAAACATCTTCATGATTGACCGTAACGGGGTGGTTCACTCCGAGCGTTCCGATCTGAACCAGTACAAGGCGCAATTCGCTCACGCGACTGACAAGCGCACCTTGGCTGACGCACTGAACGGTGCCGACGTGTTCGTCGGCCTGTCGGGTCCGAACCTGCTGAGCCCGGAAGGCTTGAAGTCCATGGCTGCCAATCCGATCGTGTTCGCGTGCTCGAACCCTGATCCGGAAATCTCGCCGGAACTGGCTCACGCCACGCGCAGCGACGTGATCATGGCAACCGGTCGTTCGGACTACCCGAACCAGGTCAACAACGTCCTGGGCTTCCCGTTCATCTTCCGTGGTGCTCTGGACGTTCGCGCCAGGCGCATCAACGAAGAGATGAAAATCGCCGCGGCCAATGCTCTGCGTGAACTGGCCAAGCTGCCAGTGCCGCAGGAAGTCTGCGACGCCTATGGCGGCATCAAGCTGGAGTTCGGCCGTGAGTACATCATCCCGAAACCACTGGACGTGCGTCTGCTGACCGTTGTGTCCGACGCCGTTGCCAAGGCTGCTATCGAAAGCGGCGTCGCGACTCAGCCGTATCCGAAGCACTACCCACTGACCAACGTGGATCAAGTCTTCAACGGCTGATCACACAACGGCAAACAAAAAGCCCTGCAGCGACGCAGGGCTTTTTTGTGTCTTGGGTCGAGCGACAACTGTAGGAGTGAGCTTGCTCGCGATAGCGACGTGTCTGCCGACAATGATGCTGACTGTTATGCCGCCATCGCGAGCAAGCTCACTCCTACAGGTCGACGTAATCCTTGAGCCGCCTCCTCAAAACAGGTCGATCGGCGCCGATTCGTCCGCTGGCAACGGGCTGCCAGGTGCGGGGCCGCCGTTCAATTCGTTCACGCTCGGTGGGGTGTCTTCGCTTTTGAACAGTTCGAAGAACGCGCCTGCCGTGCTTGGCGTGGCGGAGCGGCCGCTGATGGGGTCGATACGCAGGCTGAGGATGCCATCGGGCTCTGCCTGAACGTGCGGCGGCTTGTCCTTGA